>NZ_JBQENZ010000015.1:0-168087 GCF_052044935.1 Ensifer sp. 22460 | reverse complement strand
GCCTTACCAGTCCATCACCACCTTGCCGGAATTGCCGGAGCGCATGGCCTCGAAGCCGTCGCGGAATTCGTCGATCCTGATGCGGTGGGTGATGACGGGAGAAAGGTCGAGGCCGCCCTGCACGAAGGCGATCATCTTGTACCAGGTCTCGAACATCTCGCGACCGTAGATGCCCTTGAGGTTGAGCATCTTGAAGATCACCTTGTTCCAGTCGATCTCGAATCCGGCCGGCGCGATGCCGAGGATGGCGATCTTGCCGCCATTGTTCATCTTGTCGATCATGTCGCGGAAGGCCGGCGCCGCCCCCGACATTTCGAGACCGACATCAAAGCCCTCGGTCATGCCGATCGCCTTCATCACGTCGGCGAGGTTTTGCTTCGAGGCGTCGACGACGTAATCGATGCCGACGCTCTTGGCGAGCGCCAGCCGCGTCGGGTTGATGTCGGTGATCACCACCTTGCGCGCACCCGAGCGCTTGGCAACCAGTGCCCCCATGATGCCGATCGGCCCGGCGCCGGTGACGAGCACGTCCTCGCCGACGAGATCGAAGGAAAGGGCGGTGTGCACGGCATTGCCGAACGGGTCGAAGATCGCCGCGACCTCGTCGGGCACGTCGTGCGGGATCGGCACGACGTTATATTCCGGCAGGCAGACGAACTCGCCGAAGGAACCCGGGCGGTTGACGCCGACGCCGAGCGTGTTGCGGCACAGATGGCCGCGGCCGGCGCGGCAGTTGCGGCATTTGCCGCAGACGATATGGCCCTCGCCCGACACCCGCTCGCCGACATGGTACTTGGTGACGGCCGAGCCGACCTCGGCGATCTCGCCCATGAACTCGTGGCCGACGACCATCGGCACCGGGATGGTCTTCTGCGCCCACTGGTCCCAGTTCCAGATATGCACGTCGGTGCCGCAGATCGCCGATTTCTTCACCTTGATCAGCACGTCGTTCGGGCCGATCTCCGGCACCGGCACCCGCTCCATCCAGAGGCCTTCTTCCGGCTTCGATTTCACCAGCGCCTTCATCATGTTCGTCATCAGTCTCTCCCTCAGATCACGCCAAGCTCGCGGCCGACCGCTTCGAAGGCGGCGATCGCCCGGCGTACGTCGTTCTCGCTGTGGGCCGCCGACATCTGCGTGCGGATGCGCGCCTGTCCCTTCGGCACCACCGGGAACGAGAAGCCGATGACATAGACGCCCTTTTGCAGCATGCGCGCCGCCATCTCCTGGGCGAGCGCCGCATCGCCGAGCATGACCGGGATGATCGGGTGCCCTTCGCCGGCAAGCGTGAAGCCGAGCTTCGACATCTCGGTGCGGAACAGGGTGGCATTGGCATAGAGCCGCTGCCGCAGTGCATCGCCGTTCTCGATCAGGTCGAAGACCGTGAGCGAGGCGGCGGCAATGACCGGCGCCAGCGTGTTGGAAAACAGATAGGGCCGCGAGCGCTGGCGCAGCCACTCGACGACCTCGGCCTTGGCCGAGGTGTAACCGCCGGAGGCGCCGCCGAGCGCCTTGCCGAGCGTGCCGGTGATGATGTCGATGCGGCCCTCGACGCCGCAATGTTCGGCCGAGCCGCGGCCATTTTTGCCGACGAAGCCGACCGCATGGCTGTCGTCGACCATGACCATGGCGCCGTATTTGTCGGCGAGGTCGCAGACGCCTTGCAGGTTGGCGATGATGCCGTCCATCGAGAACACGCCGTCGGTGGCGATCAGCTTGAAGCGACTGCCCTCCGCCTTCTTCAGCTCCTCCTCCAGTGCTGCCATGTCGTTGTTGGCGTAGCGGAAGCGCTTGGCCTTGGAGAGCCGCACGCCGTCGATGATCGAGGCGTGGTTGAGCGCGTCGGAGATGATCGCGTCCTCTTCGCCAAGCAGCGTTTCGAACAGGCCGCCATTGGCATCGAAGCAGGAGGAATAGAGGATGGTGTCTTCCAGGCCGAGGAACGACGAGATGCGGGCCTCGAGTTGCTTATGCTCCTCCTGCGTGCCGCAGATGAAGCGCACCGAGGCCATGCCGTAGCCGTAACGGTCGAGCGCCTGTTTGCCGGCCTCGGCGAGTTCCGCGTTGTCGGCAAGGCCGAGATAGTTGTTGGCGCAGAAGTTGAGCACGCGGTCGCCCGAGGCGACCTCGATCGCGCCCGCCTGCTTCGAGGTGATGACACGCTCCGACTTGTACAGCCCGGCCGTCTTCAGGCCCTCGAGTTCAGAACGAAGATGGGACAGAAAGGCTGAAGTCATGGCGCTCTCGCTCACAGAAAACATCGCGTTCCTGACGAGTATCATGACGGCTTTCGACTTGCAGCAAATTCCAGCGCGCCGAGGAGGCCGGCGCAAAAACGACAGGGCATTTCACGGCGAGATGGCGTGAGGGATATATTGTGTCGTCGCAGGCGCGCTCACGGACATATTCCTTCGCCGCGTCAGCACCCGCCGTGCGCGAACTCACCCGTCCACATACCCGTCGATGACCGCCAGGAACGCTTCGCCGTAGCGCTCGCGTTTGCTTTCGCCGATGCCGGGGATGTCGAGCAGTTCGTCGAAGTCCCGCGGGCGCTCCTTGGCGAGCGCGATCAAGGTCGCGTCGGGGAAGACGACATAGGGCGGGACGTTCAGCTCCTTGGCGATCGAGAAGCGCTCGGCACGAAGGAGTTCGAACAGTTCGAGGTCGGAACCCGCGAGGTCGGCGCGTTCGCGTTGCGAGCCCGATTTTGCCCCCCGTGCGGCCTTGCCCGAGGTCGGACGGTCCTTGCGGAAGAACACCTGGCGTTCGCGCTTGAAGACGGCGCGCGCATCCGGCTCCAGCTTCATCGCCCCGAAGGCAGCATGATCGACGCTGATCAGCCCCGCTGCTAGCAACTGCCGGAAGACCGATTGCCAGGTACGAACAGGAAGATCCTTGCCGGCGCCGAAGACGGGCATATCGACATGGCCGAAACGCTCGGTCTTTTCGTTGACCGTGCCGATCAGTACATCGATCACGTGCCCGGTGCCGAAGCGCTCGCCGGTGCGATAAACGGCGGCAAGCGCCTTGATTGCGGCCTCCGTGCCATCCCAGGTCTCGACCGGTTTCAGGCAGGTGTCGCAATGGCCGCAGCGTCCGGGATGGGCTTCGCCGAAATGCGCAAGGATCGCCTGACGGCGGCAGCCGGCGGTCTCGCAGATCGCCAAGAGCGCGTTGAGCTTGCCGCGCTCGATGCGCTTGATGTCGTCGGCCGCCCCGCCCTCGTCGATCATCCGGCGGCGCTGCAGTACGTCGGCCATGCCATAGGCCATCCAGACGTCGGAGGGCTCGCCGTCGCGGCCGGCACGCCCGGTTTCCTGGTAATAGGCCTCTACCGATCCCGGCAGATCGAGATGGGCGACGTAGCGCACGTCGGGCTTGTCGATGCCCATGCCGAAGGCGACGGTCGCGACAAGGCAGAGGCTCTCTTCCTTGAGAAACGCGTCCTGATGCTTGTCTCTGAGCGTCCGGTCCATGCCGGCGTGATAGGGCAGTGCCCGGATACCCTGGGCATTCAGCCACTCGGCCGTATCTTCGACCTTGGCACGCGACAGGCAATAGACGATACCGGACGAACCCTTGAAGCGCGAAAGGAAGCGCAGCAATTGTTGGCGCGGCTGGTCGCGCTCGACGATTTCATAGGCGATGTTCGGCCGGTCGAAGCTGGTGGTGAAGACCTTGGCATTGGTCAGCGCCAGCCGCTCGACGATATCGTCGCGCGTGTGCGGATCGGCGGTGGCCGTGAGCGCGATGCGTGGCACGCCGGGATAACGCTCCGCCAAAAGCCCAAGCGCGCGGTACTCCGGGCGAAAATCATGGCCCCATTGCGAAACGCAATGCGCCTCGTCGATGGCAAAGAGCGCGATGCGGGCATCGCCGAGAAGATCTGCGAAGCCATCGGTGACGATCCGCTCCGGCGTCACATATAGAAGGTCGAGCGTGCCGTCATAGATCTGTCGCCGCACGGCGATCGCCTCCTCGCGGGTCAGCGACGAGTTGAGGGCCGCGGCATTGACGCCGAGCTGCTTCAACGCCTCCACCTGGTCGCGCATCAGCGCAATCAAAGGCGAGACGACCACGCCGAGCCCAGGACGGCAGAGCGCCGGGATCTGGAAGCAGAGCGATTTTCCGGCGCCGGTCGGAAAAAGAACGACGGCATCGCCGCCACCGGTCACGTGCTCGACCACTTCCTGTTGTCTGCCGCGAAAGGCGGAATAGCCATAGACGCGCTTCAGCACATCGAGCGGCGCCGGGCCGGCGTCGTCGAAGAGATGGCTGGCAGCGCTTGCGCCGCGCTTGGCCCTTTCGACAAACTCCATCACGTCTCCTTCACGGGAATCACTGCCTGCAATCATCGCAAGATGTGACCGCAATGCCATAGCCGTCAGGGCAAATGAAGAGAACGCCGTGATAATCCCGCACCATCAGCAGGCTTTTCAAGGTCGGGGATTGAGCTTTTGCCAGCTTGACCTTGCCAACGCAGCAGTACTTTAGTGGCTCCCAAAAATCAGGAAGTCATCATGGCGAACATTTTAGCGGCGAGCGGCGGCGTCAAGCAGATCATCTGCATCAACTGGGGTACGAAGTACGGCGCTCCGTTCATCAACCGGCTTTATGCCATGGTGGCGCGCAACATCACCCCGCCCTTCACCTTCACCTGCTTCACCGACAACTTCGAAGGACTGCGTCCGGAAATTCTCTGCGAGGACCTGCCGCCGCTCAACATCGCGGACATGCCCACGAACACGCCGGGCATCTGGCAGAAGTCGCGGCTCTGGGGACCGAAGCTCGGCAATCTCCAGGGCCCGGTCCTCTTTCTCGACCTCGACATCGTCATCGTCGGATCGCTCGATTCCTTCTTCGAGGTCGGCGAACCCGACGACGTGATCCTCGCCAGAAATCAGACAACGCCCTTCGAGCGCCTCGGCCAGACCTCGCTGTTCCGCTTCCCGGTGGGCAAACTCGTGCCCCTGCAGCAGAAGTTTGGCGCCAATCCTCAGGCGATTGCCGACGAGTATCGCTTCGAGCAGCGTTTCGTCACGCGCAATGCGCCCGGTGGCGTGAAGCTCTTCCCAAGGCGCTGGGTCCTGCATTACCGGCAGGACTGCCATTGGACCTTCCCGCTCAACTATTTCTTCACACCGCGCCTGCCGGCCGATGCGCGTGTGGTGCTTTTCCCGCGCAGCCTGCTGCCGCAACATGCGATCGACGGGCAATATGGCTATCGCGGACGCGTCGACACGCCGCTTGGACATATTCGACGCCTGTTCAACGGCGACCGCCGTGAGAAGAACCCGTTCCGCTACCTGCGCCACTATATCCGCCCTGCTCCATGGGTGGCCGAACATTGGCGCGAATAGTCGGCGTTCTGTTAAGATCGGGCAGGATTTCAGCGTGGCAGCGTAAGTTTTTAGATTAACGCGCCGCCGGCCCCTTCACGCGACCGGAAAGCACCCCGAAACCCTCGATGATCGCCTCCTGGTTCTCAAGACGAGTCACTTCGAGCTGCACTTCCTGAAGCGTGCGCAGCAGTTGCGGCACCGCTTCGAGGTCGCCTTCCTCCGTCGCATGCGCAAGCTCACGCTCGAGTTCACGCCGCTGCCAGTGCAGCGCCTTGGACCGCTGGTGCAAAGCCAGAGCCTGCAGATAACCTTCGCGCGCATCCTCGGGGGCTGCAGCCGTCGTCGCGGTCCAGAGCCGCGCATAGCGGATCTGCTGGTCGATCGCGGCGAGCAGTGCGCCGAAGCCTTCCCCATCCAGTTGCTCGATCAGGCCTTCGCGCGTCAGGCGCGGCCCCTGCGCGGCAGCAGCATTCAGCACCGCCGCCCAGCAGCGCTGCAGGTCGCGATGGTCGAACTCGATCGTCGAGATTTCGTCATACTCGTCGAACAGCAGCTGCGGGTGGTTGACGATGGTGAACGCCAGCACGCTTTCGCGTAACTCTGGCGGCCTCGTTGAGCGGTCAGCTTTCAACAACTGATTAAGCTTCGAACTGGCCGCAGTCCCCGCCTCGACAATAGCGCCCTTCAACGCGTCCGCGGGCTGCATCGACCGTTTGCCCCCTACGCGGCCGCCGCCACGCTCGAATGGGCGACGCTCGCCCCCCCGCCCCGATCCCGACGATTGCAGGAAGGCGTTCAGCCGGTCGCGCATGTCCTGGCCGTAGTGGCGGCGCACGCTTTCGTCGGCGATGACGGAAGTGACCTGCTTCAGCCGCGCTTCGAGCTCGGCGCGTTTCTCAGGCGTGTCGAACGATCCACCCTGGATCTCGCGCTGCCAGACCATGTCGGCAAGGGATCGCGCATTGGCGAGCACCTTGTCGAAGGGCGCGCGACCCTCGTGGCGCACCAGATCGTCCGGATCCTTGCCGTCAGGCAGCATCGCGAAACGCACCGAGCGGCCAGGCTTCAGGTGCGGCAACGCCAGGTCGACGCCACGATTGGCGGCACGGATGCCGGCGCCATCGCCGTCGAAGCAGAGCACCGGCTGCGACGTCATCTTCCAGAGAAGGTCGAGCTGGTTTTCGGTCAATGCCGTGCCGAGCGGCGCAACCGCGTTCTCGACGCCCGCCTGGTGCAGCGCGATCACGTCCATGTAGCCTTCGACGGCGATGATCGTTCCGGCGGCATCGTCCGGCCCGGCGTCACCCAGGCGGGCGGCCCCTTGCGAGGCCCGGCGGGCGCGGGCGAAATTGTAGAGCACGTTGCCCTTGTGGAAGAGCTCGGTCTCGTTGGAGTTCAGATATTTCGCCGGCGCATCCGGAGACATCGCGCGACCGCCGAAGGCGATGACCTTTTCGCGTGACGACAGGATCGGGAACATGATGCGGTCGCGGAAACGGTCGTAGGAAACCGGCACATCGGGCCCGTGCACGACGAGACCGCAGGCTTCGATCTGCTCCTTGCCGATACCCTTGCCAGCGAGAAATTCCTTGAGCGCGTTGCGGCTGTCGGGCGCAAAGCCTAGGCGGAAGGTCTCGATCGTGCGGCCTGTCAGGCCGCGTTCGCGCAGATAGGCGCGGGCCTTGGCGCCGCCCGCGGTCTGGAGCTGATCCTCAAAAAACGCGGTCGCCAGCTCCATGACGTCGAGAAGGCTGGTGCGCTCTTTCTCGCGCCGCTCGGCCTGCGGGTCGGGCTGCGGCATGGCAACGCCCGCCATGTCGGCGATCTGCTGCACGGCCTCCGGGAAGCTCAAGCCTTCGAGATCGGTCAGGAAGCGAAAATGGTCGCCGGAGACGCCGCAGCCGAAACAATGGTACCGGCCCTTGCGATCCTCGCAGTGGAAGCTCGGCGACTTCTCCCCATGGAAGGGGCAGCAGGCCCAATAGTCGCCGCGCGAGACATTGGTCTTGCGCCGATCCCAGGTGACGCGTTTGGCGATCACGTCCGAAATCGGCACGCGATCGCGTATCTCGTCGAGAAAGGATGGTGAAAAGCGCATGAAAACCTCTGGTCGATCTTCCATATAGGCGGCAAGGCCGCTGGACGCCACAACAGTGATCCGGCTTGCCCGCTATTCACAGGACGGAAACGGGATTCACGCCCGCTTCCACAACCAAAAGACGCAATTGAGATCTTCCAAGGACCAAAAGTAGAGCTTGACTCGCCGAAGGTGAATGGCATCAATTCGGCGTCCCGAACTGGAACACCCATCATGGCCATCGCCGTCGAAGCGCTCGCGTCCAGTCCCGTCTTCTTCAGCACCGTGCTGGATTACGCCCGCGGCATGGTCTCCATGTATGGGGATAACCCGCGCCTCGCTTCGATCTTTGCCTCGCAGCAACGCTGGCTGATGGCCCAATCCGGCCCTGCCCTCCATCACGACCGCGATCCCCAAGATCTGTCGAGCGGCCTCTATAGCGGTCGTTTCATCAACTATGTCGTCGCCAACGATATCGCCAGCCGCAACACCGCGGATCGATCGCGCGTTCGAAAACGAAATCCTTGCGAACGCCGAGGAGGCGACGCCCGTCACCTATGGCCGGGCGTGCGCAGTTACTTGAACGAGCTCTTACTTGAGCAGTTCCTTCACGAGACCGGACGCCTTGGCGAAGTCCATCTGGCCCGGATAGCGCTCCTTGAGCACGTTCATGCACTTGCCCATGTCGCGCAAGCCTTGCGCGCCGGTTTCCTGGATCACCGAGGCGCAGAGTTCACGCACCGTCTCTTCCGGAAGCTGGGCCGGAAGGAACTGGTTGATGATCACGATTTCCTGGCGCTCCTGCTCGGCAAGCTCCGGCCGGCCGCCCTCGTCATAGATGCGGGCCGACTCTTCGCGCTGCTTGATCATCTTGGCGAGGATCTGCAGGATGTCGTCGTCGCTGACCGGGTCCTTGCCCAGGCCGCGATTGGCGATGTCCCGGTCCTTGATCGCCGCCTGGATCAGCCGCACGGTCGAGGTACGCCGTGTGTCCTTGGCTTTCAGGGCTTCCTTCAGTGCGTCAGCGAACTGGTCGCGCATGTCCATACTCCATGTCGAAACCGGCCCGCGGTGCTCTGCCCGGAACCGGCTCGAAACCATCATTGTTGTCGTCGTCTTAAACCAGTGTGACAGGCGCAATCAAACGGAATACGCAACCGCTTGAATTAAAAGCAATTTTATTTCCTGACAATTCGCAGCGGCCGGTTGACCCGGATCAGCGCTTTGGCTATTTTCCCGCACCTGCACGACATCGGCATGAGAGCACTTTCCGCGGGGATTCCGCGCGTCCATGCCTGAGCACATGAAATGGCGATCGACCGCCGGGCTTTCAAGCCCCGCTTCACGCCGCAACGGGATAGGAACGATGACCGCGACACCCGCATGGACCACTGAAAAACCAACCGCACTGCTCGTTCTGGCCGACGGCACCGTGATCGAAGGCAAGGGCATCGGCGCGACCGGCAAGGTGCAGGCGGAAGTCTGCTTCAACACGGCGCTGACGGGCTATCAGGAAATCCTGACGGACCCCTCCTATCTCGGCCAGATCGTCACCTTCACCTTCCCGCACATCGGCAATATCGGCGCCAATGACGAAGACATCGAAGACCTGACGCCGGCAGCACGCCACGGCGCGGTCGGCGTCATCTTCAAGGCCGACATCACCGAGCCGTCGAACTACCGCGCCGTCAAGCACCTCGACGCCTGGCTGAAGGCCCGCGGCATCATCGGCCTCTGCGGCATCGACACCCGCGCGCTCACCGCCTGGATCCGTGAGAACGGCATGCCGAACGCCGTCATCGCCCATGACCCCCAGGGCGTCTTCGACATCGACGCGCTGAAGGCCGAAGCCAAGGCCTGGAGCGGGCTTGAAGGCCTCGACCTCGCCAAGGTCGCGACCTCGGGCCAGTCCTCGCGCTGGGACGAGAAGCCCTGGGTCTGGGACGAGGGCTATTCGACGCTCGGCGAAACCGATGCCGCCTACCATATCGTCGCGCTCGACTATGGCGTGAAGCGCAACATTCTGCGCCTCTTCGCCGGCCTCAACGCCCGCGTCACCATCATGCCGGCTTCGACCAGCGCCGACGAAGTTCTGGCGCAGAAGCCGGATGGCATCTTCCTGTCCAACGGCCCGGGCGACCCGGCGGCAACCGGCGAATATGCCGTGCCGGTCATCCAGAACCTGCTGAAGAGCGATATCCCGGTCTTCGGCATCTGCCTCGGCCACCAGATGCTGGCGCTTGCCCTCGGCGGCAAGACCGAGAAGATGCACCAGGGCCACCACGGCGCCAACCACCCGGTCAAGGATCACACGACAGGCAAGGTCGAGATCGTCTCGATGAACCACGGCTTCGCGGTCGATTCGAAGTCGCTGCCGGAAGGCGTTGAAGAGACTCACATTTCGCTCTTCGACGGCACGAACTGCGGCCTGCGCGTCGCCGGCAAGCCGGTCTTCTCGGTCCAGCACCACCCGGAAGCCTCGCCCGGCCCGCAGGACAGCCACTACCTCTTCCGCCGCTTCATGAACCTGGTGCGCGAGAAGAAGGGCGAGCCGGCATTGGCCGAGCGCTAAGCGCAACAAACATTCGGACAAAAGGCCCGCCTCGCGCGGGCCTTTTCTTTGGCGACAGGGCATCGGCCGCTAGCGCCGACTTGCCCGCCCAAGTGGGAGTACAGCTCGTCGTTTTTGTCTGTCAGCCGATGGCGAGACGCTCGGCGATGAAGTCGACAACCGCCCGGACCGACGGGAGCTGGCCGCGGCGATGCGGCATCAAAAGCGTCGTCGTGACCAACCCCGCCTGCCAGTCGGGCAGCACCCGCACGAGGCTGCCATTGTCGATCTCGGCATGGCAGAGCTTGCGCGGCAGCGCGGTGATGCCGAGCCCGGAAAGCGCCGCCTCGAGGAGAACGCGGGACTCGTCCGCGACAAAGCGCGGCTCGGGGCGCACAGAGACCGGAACGTCGTCCTCCCGGCGAAGCGTCCAGCCATCGCTTGCGAGCGACGTGAGCAGGCCATCGTGGTCCTTGAGTTCATCCGGCTCGGCAGGCGTGCCGCGCCGCGCGAGGTAGCCGGGTGCTGCCACCAGCCAGATCACTTCGGAGGCGACCCGCCGCTGGACGAGACCGGAATCGGGCAAGGGCGCGAAATGATCGCGCACGGCGATATCGAAGCCTTCCTGGATCAGATCGACGAAGCGGTCGGTCGCATGCAGCACCACCCGCATCTTCGGATAGGCTAGCGCCAGTTGAGGCAGCAGCCCCGAAAGCGTCATCTGCGCCGTCGGCACCGAAGCGGTGATGCGCACGGTTCCGCTCGGCTCTGCGAGCCTGCCCATGACCACCGCCTCCGCGGCTTCCGCCTCGATCAGCATCGCGGCCGCATGGCGATAGAAGTCCTCGCCGATCTCGGTCACCATGAAGCGGCGGGACGTCCGATTGATGAGCCGGACGCCAAGCGTCTTCTCAAGCTCCGCCACGCGCTTGCTGAGCGTCGATTTCGGCACGTTGAGCACGCGCGCGGCCGGCGCAAACCCCCTATGGTCGACCACATGGGCGAAGATGATGAAGTCGTTGAGATTGCGCATCGCGGCTCCCGATGTCCACGCCTATGGATGACATGTCCGTATTTGGCCAATTTTCAAAAGACCGTCCACAAATTCATCTCCCCGCATTGAAACCGAACATCCAGGGAGAGGCCGAGCCCCCTTCGCAATCCTGACCCGCTGCCGGCACGGATGAGGTCACGGACGTGACTTGCGGTTGACCCTTCGCCGGGCTTCGCGCATCCTCCCCTGCAACTGGAGGTGACGATGATTACAGGTCCACAGTGCCGCGCCGCCCGGGCGCTGATCGAAATCTCGCGCGAGATGCTGGCAAGCTTTTCAGGTGTCGACGAAGACACGATCCTCAGGTTCGAACGCAAGCTCGAGACGCCCAGCGACGAGACAATCCTATCGCTGAGGCATGCACTCGAACATGCCGGCGCAGTGTTTCTGCCGGAAGGTGAACGCGGCATCGGCGTGCAGCTGAAGTTCACGCGCTCCGAGGCTCGCCGCCTCTCGATCCTGGAAAGCGAGGGTGGCGTCGTCGGCGACGACGAGGTTCCCGGCGCGTGAATTTCTGACAAGATTTCAACGCCTTGGCCGATCCGCGTGAATAAGATTGGCCACCGCTTGAATCGATCTGCGAACAAAAAAGCCCGCCGTTGCCGGCGGGCTTTTTTGTGATGCGATTGCCAGCGCTTACTTGCAGGCGGCGCAGAAACGCTGGATGCGGCGGCAAGCCTCTTCGAGCTGAGCTTCCGAGGTTGCGTAAGAAATGCGGAAGTTCGGGCCGAGACCGAAGGCCGAACCGTGCACGACGGCAACGCCTTCGGATTCGAGCAGCTCGGAGACGAAATCCTCGTCCGTCTCGATGACCTTGCCCGACGGCGCGGTCTTGCCGATCAGGCCGGCGCAGGACGGGTAGACGTAGAAGGCGCCTTCCGGCGTCGGGCACGCAATGCCCTTGGCCTGGTTCAGCATCGAGACGACCAGATCGCGGCGGCCTTCGAAGATCTTCTTGTTCTCGGGGATGAAGTCCTGCGTGCCGTTCAGCGCCTCGACGGCCGCCCACTGCGCGATCGAGGTGGCGCCCGAGGTCTGCTGACCCTGGATCATGTCCATGGCCTTGATGAGCTGAAGCGGACCGGCAGCGTAGCCGATGCGCCAGCCGGTCATGGCATAGGCCTTGGAGACGCCGTTCATCGTCAGCGTGCGGTCATAAAGGCCGGGCTCGACTTCGACCGGGGTCGCGAACTTGAAGTCGCCATAGGTCAGGTGCTCGTACATGTCGTCGGTCAGCACCCAGACATGCGGATGCTTCATCAGCACGTCCGTCAGCGCCTTCAGTTCGGCATGGCTGTAGGCAGCGCCCGACGGGTTGGACGGCGAGTTGAAGACGAACCACTTGGTCTTCGGCGTAATCGCCTTGTCCAGGTCCTCCGCCGTGAGTTTGAAGTTGTTTTCCTGGGTGGCCGAGACGAACACCGGCGTGCCGCCGCACAGCGCCACCATTTCCGGATAGGAGACCCAGTAGGGCGCCGGGATGACGACTTCATCGCCCGCGTTCAGGGTCGCCATGAACGCGTTGAAAAGAATCTGCTTTCCGCCGGTGCCGACAATCGTCTGGGCGGCGGTGTAATCAAGGTTGTTCTCGCGCTTGAACTTCTTGGCGATCGCTTCGCGCAGTTCCGGAATGCCGGAGACCGGCGTGTACTTCGTCTCGCCGCGGTTGATGGCGTCGATCGCCGCCTTCTTGATATTGTCGGGCGTATCGAAGTCCGGCTCCCCGGCGCCGAGGCCGATCACATCACGACCTTTCGCTTTCAGCTCACGGGCTTTCTGCGAAACGGCGATAGTGGCGGAAGGCTTTACACGGGAGAGGGCATCGGCAAGGAAGGCCATGGGTGAAGGTCCTGATCGTTTCGAGACGAGGTGATCGCTACGGAACGTAAAAAGCCAGGCTCCATAGCGGTTAGGTCTATGTCGAAAGACGCCCGGTCTTGCAAGCGCCGGAACGGCAAAAACGCCGGAAACGCGGGCAAAAAGCGTCACCATGACAAAGTTTCATGAGTGCGATCAGCGTTGTCGATCGCCAGTCGCGATCCCGAGGCGATCCTCGCCCACAAGTCCAGCGCCGAAAAAAGGAATTATGGCGGTCGTTTGAACGGCCACGAAACGTATCAGTCGGAAACGGTTCTTGATCGCGATTTATTCAAAAAAATCAGCGGCGTTCGGCATTTTTTGAAATGCCATAATTTGGCCATCACAACTGTCGCGGTCCGCCGCAATTCCGTCCTGCAACAGCCGGTTTCCGGGCCTTTTCTTCGATCATCCGAACACATTCGCATTACGGGGGTTATGCAATGTTTCTCGACGACGAAATCGCCTCATTGAAAACCGGGCAGAACGAAGCGCGCTGGGGCATGTATCTGGCGATCGCAGCGCTCGCCGCCTGCATCCTGATGATCATCGGCCTGATGACCCAGGCCGCGGCCGAAACTGCCGACGCCAAGCCTCAGCAGATGGCAGGTTATGTTCGCCCCAACGATATCGGCGCGGGCGCCCTGCTCTTCCCGTCGAAGGAACCCGGCTACTTCGTCGAGGCGCCGCGGCTGGCGACGGACGTGACGATCGACGTCAACGGCCCGATCATGCGCACCCGCGTGACCCAGCGCTTCGAGAACCCCAGCAAGGGCTGGGTCGAAGGCACCTATGTCTTCCCCCTGCCCGAGGATTCGGCGGTCGATACGCTGAAGATGCAGATCGGCGACCGCTTCATCGAGGGCCAGATAAAGCCGCGCCAGGAAGCCAAGGAGATCTACGAACAGGCGAAGGCCGAGGGCAAGAAGGCGGCACTGCTCGAGCAACAGCGCCCGAACATCTTCACCAACCAGGTCGCCAATATCGGCCCCGGCGAAACGGTCGTCATACAGATCGAGTACCAGAGCGCGGTCCGTCAATCGAACGGCCTCTATTCTCTCCGTTTCCCGATGGTGGTCGCGCCCCGCTATAATCCGCAGCCGATCGTTCAGACCGTCGACCTCGACAGCCGCACCGGCTATGCCGTCAACGATCCGGTTCCCGACCGTGAAAAGGTCGAAGCGCCGGTTCTCGACCCCAAGGAAAACGCTAAGGTCAATCCCGTCACGCTGACGGTGAACCTGAAGGCAGGCTTCCCCCTCGGCGAGGTGAAATCCGGCTATCATGACGTCGATATCGCCAACCTCGATGATCTCAGCCGCCGCGTGACGCTGAAGGGCGACAGCGTGCCGGCCGACCGCGACTTCGAGCTCACCTGGAACGCGATCGAGGGCAAGAGCCCCTATGCCGGCCTCTTCCGGGAGACAGTCGGGAACAAGACCTACCTGCTCTCCTTCGTCACGCCACCGGCTGCCGCAAGCGAGACCGATGCCAAGCCGGTCAAACGCGAGATCGTCTTTGTCATCGACAATTCCGGTTCCATGGCCGGCCCCTCGATGGAACAGGCGAAGGAGAGCCTGGCGCTGGCGATCTCCAGGTTGAAGCCCGAAGACCGCTTCAACGTCATCCGCTTCGACGACACGATGTCGGTGCATTTTCCTGAGCTCACCGAGGCGACACCGGACAAGCGCGAGGATGCGATCGCCTATGTCCGCGGTCTCACCGCCGACGGCGGCACGGAAATGCTGCCCGCGCTGGAAGCTGCATTGCGCACGCAGGGTCCAGTTCAGGCCGGCGCGCTTCGCCAGGTGGTCTTCCTGACCGATGGCGCGATCGGCAATGAGGCGCAGCTCTTCGACGAGATCCAGAAAAACCGCGGCGACGCCCGCGTCTTCACCGTCGGCATCGGTTCGGCCCCGAACAGTCACTTCATGACCAAGGCCGCCGAATACGGCCGCGGCACCTTCACGCTGATCGGCTCCGAGAGCCAGGTGGCGACACGCATGGGCGAGCTCTTCACCAAGCTCGAAAGCCCCGCGATGACCGATATCTCCGCGAGCTTCGAGGCCGCATCGGCAAGCGACATCACCCCAAACCCCATGCCCGATCTCTATCGCGGCGAGCCGGTGGTGCTGACGGCCCAACTCGATGGCACCGCACCCGAAGGCAAGCTGCAGATTCTCGGCAAGGCCGGCGACCAGCCCTGGCGCGTCGAGATGGATATCGCCAAGGCCTCCATCGGCCAGGGTATCGCCAAGCTCTGGGCGCGCCGCAAGATCGATGATCTCGAGGCAAGTGCCGCTGCAATTGCCGATCCCGCCACGCTCGACAAGCGGATCGAGACCGTCGCGCTTGCCCATCACCTCGTCTCCCGCGTCACCAGCCTCGTCGCGGTCGACGCGACGCCGTCGCGTCCGGCCGGCGAGCCACAGGCCGAAACGAAGCTGCCGCTCAACCTTCCGGCCGGCTGGGACTTCGGCAAGGTCTTTGGTGAAGCGCCCGTCGAGAGCGCCCCCGGAAAGGTCTACGAACGCGACGCTGCGGTCGAGAGCCGGACCAAGCTTGCCATGGTGACGGCGGACCGCATGCTGGCGGCACCAACCGCACGGGCGGCAGGCATGATCGCCGAGGCCAACAACCAGGTCACCCTGCCGCAGACGGCAACGGAAGCGGACAAGCAGATCCTGATCGGCCTGATGCTGTTGGCCTTTGCCCTCTTCGCCGGCACGACCTTTGTCTTCTGGCGCGCGCCGATCGCCGCCGTCGTGCTTGCGGGAGTGCGCCGCCGTGGCCGCTGACAACGAAAGGCCCGAGCCAGGCCCGGGCTTTCTCGCCCGCCTCTCGGCGGTCGAGACGATCGTGCTCGCGATCATCGCGCTCATTGCCCTTGCCGGTCTCCTGCTGATCGGCAAAGGTTTCTACATGAAGGCCAAGGCCGAGGTCTCGCAGGTGCTTCTCAAGCGCACTTTCGAGGCGCAGTTGCACGGCAACCCGGATGGCAAGCCCTGGCCCTGGGCCGACTTTCAGACCGCCGCCGAGATCACCGCGCCGCGATTGAACCGCTCTGCGGTCGTGCTCGAAGGCGCGAGCGGCGAAGCGCTCGCCTTCGGCCCCGCCTGGCTGACGACGACGCCCTTGCCCGGCGACGAAGGCACCTCCGTCATCGCCGCGCACCGCGACACGCATTTCCGTTGGCTGAAGGACGTCAATCCCGGCGACCTCCTGGTGCTGACGCGCAAGGACGGCCGCCGCTTCCTGTTCCGGGCCGGCGAAAGCCGCGTCGCCCGCTGGGACGAAAGCGGCATCAACGCATCGGCCACCGGCCACCATCTGGCGCTTGCCACCTGCTGGCCCTTCGATGCGATCGAACAGGGGCCGATGCGCTATATCGTCAATGCCGAGCTCATCGGCGAACAACGGCCGGTGTCGCTGACGACAGGCTCGATCTCGAAATAAACCGCTTTTGATCGGATGTGACTTGAACCGCTCCGTCTCCCGCTCCAGCGTGCCAGTTGAACGAATCGGCCCGGAGAAGCGCAATGCGGCGAGCGGATGCAGCAGCGTCGAAACAGCTAGGTAGGCGGCGGCACACCCGGTCGCTCGCGGTGCTCGTCGCTTTGGCCGCGATCGCCGCCCCCTTGGGCGCTCACGCCCAAGAGACGCGCGAATTCCCGAGCCAGCACGGCACCCTGCGCGTCGAGACCCTGGCGGCCGGCCTCGAACACCCCTGGTCCGTCGAAGCGCTACCCGATGGAGGGCTGATCGTCAGTGAACGTCCCGGCCGGCTGAGGATCGTGCGCGACGGCAAGGTGTCGAAGCCGCTGAAGGGGGTGCCCAAGGTCGCTGAACGTGGCCAGGGCGGCCTGCTCGACATCGCACTTGACCCTGGTTTCGCAAAGAACAGGACGCTCTATCTGACATTGGCCGCCAATGGCAAAGGCGGCTACGGCACCGCCGTCGTGCGCGCGAAACTTGCCGAAAACGAGAGCGGTCTCACCGAGGTCAAGGAACTCTTCCGGATGAGCAAGTTCACCGGTAAGGGACAGCATTTCGGTTCGCGCATTGCGATCGCGCCCGACGGCAGCCTGTTCTTCGGCATCGGCGACCGCGGTGAACGCGATCGGGCGCAGGACCCGCGCGATCATGCCGGCGCCATCCTGCACATCAACGCCGATGGCAGCGCTCCCGGATCGAACCCCTATCGCGGCGGCACCGGCGGCCTGGCGGAGATCTGGTCGAAGGGTCACCGCAATCCGCAAGGGATCGCCTTCGACCCGAAGGACGGCACGCTTTTGACGGTCGAGCACGGCGCGCGCGGCGGCGACGAGGTCAACAATCCGCAGGCCGGCCACAACTACGGCTGGCCGGTCATCACCTACGGCAAGGACTATTCCGGCGCCGAGATCGGCGAAGGCACGGCGAAGGACGGCCTCGATCAGCCCCTCTTCTATTGGGATCCCTCGATCGCCCCCGGCGCGCTCGCCATCTATCGTGGCAAGATGTTTCCCGAGTGGGACGGAGACCTGCTGGTCGCCGCGTTGAAGTACCAGCTTCTCGCGCGGTTGGAGCGTGACGACAACGGTGCCATCGGCGCCGAAGAACGGCTGTTCGATGGCGAGTTCGGCCGCATCCGCGACGTCGTCGTCGCGCCAGATGGCGCATTGCTGATGGTGACCGACGAGGAAAACGGCGCCGTTCTCCGCGTCTCCAAAGGCGCGACGCAATAGCAATTGAGCCCGTCGCTGCCGCCTCACGACAGCTGGCCGCGGAACTCCTTGCGGAACATGAACTTCAGTCCCGACCAGACGGCATCGACGGCGCAGACTTTCACGTCGACGAGGCCAAGCGGCAGGAAGATATCGCGCAGCACGTCCTCGCTCAGCGTCGTCGCCACCTTCGACGCCTTCTTCGGCCAGGAAATCCAGAGCATGCCGTCAGGCGTGAGCCGGGCCGCAACCTCCGACGCGAGCCCGTCCAATACGGACCTCTGCGTCTCGAACACATGGACATAGTCGTAGCTGCGCCCGCCTGCCGGACCGAGCACGGTTTCGCAACTCGAGAAGCCGGAAAAGCCCGTGATTTCGCTGAGCCCGGGCGGAACGCCGAGAAGCAGCGCCGCCTGCCCGTCCTCCAAACCCAGCTTGCGGGCAAGCGGCGTGCCGGAATATCCGCTGTCATTCATCACCATCTCCGAGCGCCGAGACGCTGACGATGAGCCTTGCCCGCCCAGAACGCAACTGCTAGACGGCGCCTGTCCGAGGAGAACCGACATGCCCCGCATTCAGGCCAATCTGCTGCTGTTGATTTCAGGCGCGATCTGGGGCGCCGGCTTCGTTGCACAGTCGACGGCCATGGATGCGATCAGCCCGCTGTGGTTCATCACGCTCAGATTTGCGATCGCGACGCTGGTTGCCATGCCCTTGGCCATCATGGAAACGAAGCGGGCGGCCGAGCCGCTCAAGCTGACGACCGTGCGCAATTTCATCTTCATCGGCCTGGCACTCTTTGCCGGCGCAGCGACCCAGCAGTTCGGCCTGCTTGACACCAGCGTCACCAATTCCGGCTTCCTCACCGGGCTCTATGTCGTCTTCGTGCCCGTGCTGACGGTCATCTTCCTGCGCCGCAAGCCGCATTGGGTCATCTGGCCCGGCGCGCTGATGGCTCTCTTCGGCATCTTCCTTTTGAGCGGCGGCACCTTGTCGGCGCTGACCGGCGGTGACTATCTGACGATCCTGTGCGCCCTGTTCTGGGCGGTGCAAATGCTGCTCGTTGGCCTTTTCGCGCCCAGCAGCGGCCGGCCGATGTTGCTGTCGATGACGCAGTTCGCCGTCTGCACAGTGCTCGGCTTCCTTTTCGCCGTGAGGATGGAGCCGCTGAGCTTTGCGGCTGTCGAAGGCGCGCTCTTCGAAATCCTCTATGCCGGCATCTTCTCGAGCGGCCTCGCCTTCATCCTGCAGGTGGTGGGCCAGCGCTATACCACGGCGCCGCAGGCCGCCATCTTCCTGTCGAGCGAGGCGCTCTTTGCTGCCCTCTTCGGTGTCCTGTTGCTCGGCGAGATCATCACCCCGATCGGCTATGCCGGCTGCGCGATCATCTTCGCGGCAATGCTTGCCGTCGAGATCATTCCCGAACTGACCAAAAATCGGCGCGCGGAAGCTGCGGCCTGAACTGGCCTCTGCGAGCGCAACCGACACTGCGCCATGAACTATATCAGCGACCGGTCCAAACGCCGGACTGGCGCTTTACTTGCTATTGTACCGGGCCATCAAATCGTTGCTTCGCCGCCAGGCGCGAAGCGGGCGCAATCGACCGGTCCAATTCAATACCTGTAGGTTTTCTGCAAGAATCGTACGTAAGAAACGTACGACGCGAGAAGCATCAAACATATCAGAGAGTTGCGAATACCGGACGGCGCCAGCATTCGACTGGCCTCCTTGCGGCTGCATCGAAAAACAGCAAAAACCCACTCAATTTTGCGGCGTTCATTTTCAAAAAGCTGTGATTTCAACAGCTTGCGATATATCTTGAAGAAGGGGCAACAGCTTCGGAAATGACGGATTTTTGAGCAATGACAAGACGCAATACCACGCTCGAAAAGTTTTGCTTGCCAATTCAAAATAAACCCATCAATCTTACTCTGTTCGGGCAATCTGCGAACACGGGAAGATCTTGAAATAAAAGCGGGCCGGAGACGCAAAACTCCGGGCGGCCAGACCGGGAAGACGCATGAAAATGCAACTTCTCCAATGGCTGGCTGCGGTAACAGGACCCTTTCCTCAAACGTCGAGAACTGCCTGCCAACGCCCATTCGGGCAAAACTGCAATGCTGCCCGTCCGTCAAACGGGTGGAGAGAAAAGGACCTGACGCATGGCCGAAACTGGCACTGTAAAATTCTTCAACACCGACAAGGGCTTTGGTTTCATCAAGCCTGACAACGGTGGTGCAGATATCTTCGTACACATTTCCGCAGTCCAGGCTTCCGGCCTGAACGGTCTGACGGAAAACCAGAAGGTGAGCTTCGACACCGAACCGGATCGCCGCGGCAAAGGCCCGAAGGCGGTCAACCTGCAGATCGCCGGCTAACGCCGACATCCGCTGACAGATTCAAAGTTGAAGCCCGGCAGACTTGCCGGGTTTTTTTGTTCAGGCTCGGTTCACAGTGGCGGCATTAACGTCCTCTCATGAAATCCGGATTGATCCGGTCCATGCGATAGGATTTGAAGCCCATGAACACGTTCATCAAAGCCGCCGTTCTTTCGGTCGCCGCAATCGCCATGATCGTCCCGACCTCCGGCGCCGCGCTGGCAGACCATCGCCATCACCACAACAATGACGATGCATGGGTGGCAGGCGCAGCGGGCCTCGCCGCTGGCGCGCTGATCGGCGGCGCGATCGCCTCGCAGCCGCGTTACAACAGCGGCTACGGCGAGCGCGTCTATATCGATCCGGAACCGGAATACGATTATTACGAGCCGCGCCCGGTCTATCGCCCTCGCCCGGTCTATCAGGCCCGTCCGGTTGTCGTCGATAACTACGGCGGCGGCAGCTATGGCGGCGGTTACCGCTCGCTCGAGCCCTGGACGCCGTCCTGGTACCGTTACTGCTCGCAGCGCTACCGCTCGTTCAACCCGGACAACGGCACCTTCCGCGGTTACGACGGCCGCAGCTACTTCTGCACCGCCGGCTGATCGGCGCAGAGCATACGGAATCAAAAAGCCCATGCCTCGATCAAGGCATGGGCTTTTTTCGTGATTACAACGGCAAGCCGTCCTTCTTCAGAGCCCGCGCAGATAGGGATTGGTGCGGCGCTCCTCGCCGATCTGCCCGCCTGGACCGTGGCCGCAGATGAAGCCGACAGTGTCACCGAGCGGCAGGATCTTGTCGCGGATGGAATCGAGCAATTGCTGGTGATTGCCGCCCGGCAGGTCGGTGCGCCCGATCGAACCGTGGAAGAGCACGTCGCCGACATGGGCGAAGTTCTGTGCCCGGTTGAAATAGACGACATGGCCGGGTGCGTGGCCGGGGCAATGCAGGACCTCGAAAACATGGTCGCCGAACGAAACGGTATCGCCCTCTTCGAGCCAACGATCCGGAATGACGTTCTGGACCTTCATCGCCAGCCCAAAACGCTCGGCCTGGCTCTCGAGCCTTTCGAGCAGCGGCAGATCGTCCTTGTGCGGGCCGATGATTTCAAGCCCGAGCGCATCCTTCAATTCCTTGGCGCCGCCGGCGTGGTCGATATGGCCATGGGTGATCCAGATCGCCTTCAGCGTGATGCCGTTCTCGCGGACCGTCTGCAGGATGAGGTCGACATCGCCACCGGGATCGACGATCACGCCTTCCTTGGTCTCGCTGTCGAACAGCACCGTACAATTCTGTTCGAAATGGGTAACCGGAATGATGCCCGCCTGTAACATGTGCGCCTGCCTCTATGGGATCTGCTGCATGTTTCCTTGCATCGTCGCCGATTGAGGGACAACCCATGCAGCACTTCAAAGTTCTACAGCGATCTTAGCGCGCCCGGCGGGACACGCGACGCTGTAACTCTCCTATAGCGGCAATTGGCGCCGGTGACAGCGCCAATCAACGCAGAACGGCGACTTGGCTGGTGGCCGGTTGCGGTGCGGGCCATTGCACTGTGGTCATCAGCAGCGCCGAAATTGCCAGTTCGGCGGCAACGACGATCCTGACCACCGGCTTGAGGCTGCGGGCGGTGAAATTGCTCTGATCCGGCTGAATGTCCTGCATCTTCGTCGCCTCTCCCGCTGCTTGTTTCTTCGGGCCTTGGGCCGCGGCAGCAGAGGAAGAATGTCACGGCGTCACATTTCGTGACGTTCCCGGGGGAACATCCGCGCGCGCGGAGGCGTTTCGCCCTCACCACTAAAGGAGAAAGATAATGTTGAAACTTACCCGCCCCCTGCTGCGAGCCACTGCGGCCGCGGGTTTTGTGCTGACGCTCGGCATGCCGGCCGCCTTTGCCGCCATGACAGCAACGACAGTCACGGACCTCAACATCCGCACGGGTCCGGGCCCTCAGTATCCGACAGTCGGGCTTGCGGCCCGCGGTAGCACCGCGGTCATCGACGGCTGCATCGAAGGCAGCAAATGGTGCCGCATCGACATCAATGGCGTGCGCGGCTGGGTCTATGCGCAATATCTGACGACGGACTTCGGCGGTTCGGCCGTCGTGGTTCAGGAACGTCGCGCCGACCTCGCTATTCCCGCCGTCACCTATGAGGCGCAGCCGAACGATCCGGTGATCGTCAGCAGCGGCGATGAGTTGATCGGCCCGGTCGAAGAGATCGATCCGATCGTGCCACCGGACACCGTGCGCACCTACGTCACGGCGAACCCTGGCGAGACCGTATATCTCGACGGCGAAGTCGTGGTCGGCGCCGCGCTGCCGCAGACCGTCGCGGTCCGCCGCGTGCCTGACTATAACTACGACTATGTCAGCATCAACGGCCAGCCCGTGCTGGTCGAGCCGGCGACGCGACGCATCGTCTACGTCTATCGATAGGCATTTGTTTCTCCGGCGACCGAGCGGTCGCCGGAGCCTACGGCGCATGCACGAATCATCCGCTTCATTGTGCGAAGACTGAAACCGATCCTTCTCGACGCCGGCCACGAAACGCCGCTTCCAGCTGAAATCAAACCATTTCAATGGGCTAGGATCCGGGCACCGGGGCGGTCATTTCATTCAAATTGACAATAATCCAGATTCGGCTTCAACCTATCGGTGCCGGATCATCGGCTTTAGTGGCCCGTCCACGACGAGCCACGACACGGAGGGATCAATGGAAGCATTAATGCCTATCATTACCCAATTGATCGCGGGGGCGGCCGGCGGCAACGCGGCCAGCGCAGTGTTGAAGCAGCAGGCATTCGGTGTCGTCGCACGGACCATCGTCGGCGCGATCGGCGGCCTGGGCGGAGGTTTCCTCATTCAGATGCTCGGCGGCGAAGCAGCCGCGACAGGCCTTGCCATGCAGGCCATCGGCGGCCTCGTCGGCGGCGGCGTGCTGAGCGGTATCGTCGGGCAATTCCTCGGCAAGACGGCCTGACCCCTACCACGATCATATCCGTAGTAAGACAAAAGGCGGCCCCTGGCCGCCTTTTCTGCATTCGAGACAATTGCGGATGCCGTTACTCGGCGGCCGCGGCAACCGGGTAGACTTCCTTCATGTAGTCGTTCATCAGCGTTTCGCAGATCGTCGCCGGCGTGAAGCGATGGGGACCGATTTCGGAAACCGGCGTCACTTCGGCAGCGGACCCCGTGAGGAAGCACTCGCTGAAGCTGGACAGTTCCTCCGGCATGATCGCCCGCTCGACGACCTCGTAGCCGCGGCGCTTGGCAAGCTCGATGACCGTGCGGCGGGTGATGCCGTCGAGGAAGCAATCCGGCACCGGCGTGTGGATGACACCGTCCTTGACGAAGAAGATGTTGGCGCCCGTCGCTTCGGCCACGCGGCCGCGATAGTCGAGCATCATCGCATCCGCATAGCCCTTGGCTTCCGCCGCATGCTTGGAGATGGTGCAGATCATATAGAGACCGGCCGCCTTGGACTTGGAAGGTGCCGTCTGCGGATCCGGGCGGCGATACTCGGCGATGTCGAGGCGAATGCCCTTCAGTTTCTCCGCCGGGTTGAAGTAGCTGCCCCACTGCCAGATGGCGATGGCGACGTTGATGCGGTTGTTCTGCGCCGAAACGCCCATGCTTTCGCTGCCGCGCCAGGCGATCGGCCGCACATAGGCCTCGGAGAAGCCTTGGCGCTTCAGAAGCTCCACGCTTGCGGCGTCCAGCTCTTCCACCGAATAGGGAATCTTGAAGCCAAGAATGTCAGCCGAGTTATGAAGGCGCTGGTTGTGCTCGCTCAGCTTGAAGATACGTCCGCCATAGGCGCGCTCGCCCTCGAAGACCGCGCTGGCATAGTGCAGGCCGTGGGTCAGCACATGTACCTTGGCGTCCTTCCATGCGACGAATTCGCCGTTGAACCAGATCTCTCCGTCCAACTGATCAAAAGGAACCGCTGCCATGGTGTCATCCTCCGGCGCATATGCGCCATTCTTAGTTGATTATCGTCCTGCTTTCAGTTTATCGGCAAACTGATTGAGGGAAAATTCAATTTCGTGATTTTGGATTTGCGATCGGAACGGCGCGGCATATCCTCCTACAGCGCCGCGCGTCTCACGAGACGCGCAAAGGTCGCTGTAGCACTTTGAATTGCTGCATGTTTCTATCCTTAAATCGGCTACGATTTAAGGGAACATGCAGCGAGGTGTTGCCAATGCCAAATGTCTCGCTTACCGAGCAAGGACGCTAACGATGCGGTAAAAATATGTCAATAAAGCTGACGTATTTTTCCGAATGTTTCGCAAGTTGCAATCTGGCTGAAAGGAAATGACCGCGTGGCCGGCCAATCCAAAGAGAACACCCGGTATCTCACCGATGCCGCCGCCGATGATGACACGATCGATTTCGAGATCATCGAGTTGCTCTTCTTTGCCTATCGCGACTTCACCTCCGACCCGGATGCGATCCTCGAAAAGAGCGGCTTTGGGCGGGCGCATCACCGGGTCGTCCATTTCGTCGACCGCGAGCCCGGCATGACCGTCGCCGACCTCTTGGACACGCTGAAGATCACCAAGCAGAGCCTCGCCCGCGTGCTCAAGCAACTGATCGATTCCGGCTACATCCGCCAGGAGACCGGCCCTGAAGACCGACGCCAGCGCATGCTCTATACGACTGAGGAAGGCAAGGCGCTGGCGCGTGCGCTGGCCGAGCCACAGTCCCGCCGCATAGCCGATGCATTGGCAAGAACGGGTCCGGGCGCGCGGGAGACGGTCAAACGCTTTCTCGCCGGAATGAAGAACGCCGCAGACTGACACGAGGCTCGCCGCCGGCAGACGGCTCGGGAGCCTGGAACCAGGGAAGCGTGGAATGACGACAAAAGCGACTGTCTCGGACGATGCGGCTCACCTTCTGGTCGTCGACGACGACCGGCGCATCCGCGATCTCCTGAACCGCTATCTGGTCGAGCAGGGATTTCGCGTGACGACCGCGTCCGACGCGGACGAAGCACGGCGCAAGCTGGTCGGCCTCGACTTCGACCTTCTGATCGTCGATGTGATGATGCCGGGCGAAAGCGGCATCTCGCTGACCAACAGCCTGCGCCAGATCAAGACCGTGCCGATCCTGATGCTGACGGCGCTGGCGGAATCGAACTCCCGCATCGAGGGCCTGGAAGCCGGCGCCGACGACTATCTGTCGAAGCCCTTCGAACCGCGCGAACTGGTGCTGCGCATCAACAATATCCTGCGCCGCAACCAGCCGGCCCAAGCGCCCAAGGTCGACCAGGTGATCTTCGGCCCCTACACCTTCTCGGTGGTGCGCAAGGAACTGAGGCGCGGCGCCGATCACATCCGGCTCACCGATCGGGAGCAGGAGATCATGACGCTGTTTTCGCAGCGCGCCGGCGAGACCATCCCGCGCCACGAACTGATCGGCGACGATGCAGAGGTCGGCGAGCGCACGATCGACGTGCAGATCAATCGCCTCCGGCGCAAGATCGAGGATGATCCGTCCAATCCGGTCTGGCTGCAGACGGTGCGCGGCATCGGCTACCGGTTGAGCGTGGACTGAAATGGCGGGCCTTCCGATGAGCGCGGCAAACCATGGCAAGCTTTGACGGCATAGAGCACGGGGCAACCGGATCGAGCGACAACGCCTGGAGGCGCTTTACCCGTTGGTTGCGCCGCCGCCTGCCGATGGGGCTATACGCCCGTTCGCTGCTGATCGTCATCATTCCGATGGTGCTCTTGCAGTCGGTCGTCGCCTTCATCTTCATGGAGCGCCACTGGCAGCTGGTGACGCAGCGCCTGTCAGCCGCCGTCACCAGCGATATCGCCGCAATCGTCGACCTCATCGACACCTTCCCCGCTGACCGCGACATCAGCGAGATCATCCGCATCGCGCGGGATCAGCTTGATCTCAGCATCTCCGTCGACCCGCCCGGCGAGCTGCCACCACCCAGGCCTAGTCCCTTCTTCGAAATCCTCGACCAGATCCTCGGCGAGGAGATTTCCAACCAGGTCCGCCGCCCCTTCTGGATCGATACGGTCGGCAACTCCAAGCTCGTCGAGATCCGCATCAAGCTCGATGACGGCCGCATCCTGCGGGTCTATGCTCGGCGAAACCAGGCCTATGCCTCCAACACCCACATCTTCCTCGTCTGGATGGTGGCCGCATCGCTGGTGCTGCTGGCGATCGCCATCCTGTTCCTGCGCGGCCAGATCCGGCCGATCCTGGCGCTGACCAAGGCGGCCGAAAGCTTCGGCAAGGGCCAGAAGATCGACGACTTCGCGCCGCGCGGGGCCGACGAGATCCGCCGCGCCGGCCTTGCCTTCATCCTGATGCGCGAACGCATCGAGCGCCAGATCGAACAGCGCACCGCGATGCTGACCGGTGTCAGCCACGACCTCAGAACCATCCTCACCCGCTTCAAGCTGCAGCTGGCGCTCGCCGGCAACAATCCGGATCTCGAAAGCCTGAACCAGGATGTCGAGGACATGCAGAACATGCTGGAGGGCTACCTCGCCTTCGCCCGCAGCGAAGCGGAGGAAGATGTCGGCCAACTGAAACTCAGCGACCTGATGACCCGGCTTGCGGCGGAGGCCGAACTGCTCGGGAAGACGCTGACCACCTCGGTCGAGGGCGAGGACGAGGTTCGGGTCAGGCCGAACGCCTTCACCCGCCTCGTCGCCAATCTCGCTTCGAACGCCTATCGCTACGCCAACACCGTCAACATCGACGCGCGCCACAGCGCCAAATGGGTCACCATCACCGTCGACGATGACGGTCCGGGCATCCCTGAGCGATCGCGCGAGGACGTGTTCAAGCCGTTCTTCCGTCTCGACGAGGCGCGCAATCTCGACAGCTCCGGCACCGGCCTTGGCCTTGCGATCGCCCGCGACATCGCCCGCAGCCACGGCGGCAACGTCACCCTTGGCGACAGCCCGCTCGGCGGCCTGAGGGCAACGGTGCGCGTACCGGCTTGACCTTCACGTATTGACGGGCCACTGCTCGCCCGGGAATTGGGACCGAGGGAGAGAGCTGTGTCGAACGTTGTCGATTGGAACGACTGGGAACGACGGCTGGCTGAACTCTGGGCTGCCTTCGACACCATCGACGCCAAAACCTTCATCGCGCGTATCGAGGCGCTTGCGGCCGAATTGCCGTCGGGACACGCCATAGGCCTGTTCGAACGGGCCTCCGCGCAGGATTCGACCGGCCACGAGACGGAAGCCGAACCTCTCTATCGGCAGGCATTGGAAAACGGTCTCACGGGAATTCGCCGGCGCCGCGCCACCATCCAGCTCGCCAGCACGCTCCGCAATCTCGGCCGCGCTGGCGAAGGCGTCGCCCTGCTCACCGCGGAGCAGACCAAGCCGTCAGACGAGCTCGACGATGCGGTCGCCGCATTCCTGGCCCTGTGTCTGGTCGACGCGGGGCATGCGAAAGAAGCAGCAGCGCTTGCGCTTGGCAGCCTGTCGCGCCACCTCCCCCGCTACAACCGGTCGCTCAAACGCTACGCTGACGCGTTGCTGGCAGACGCGTAAGCGCTAGCGCTGATAAATCGACGTCAGGCCACGGCGTTCGTTGAAGCGATGCCAGGCGTCGATGCGGCGCGGATGGCGGGCGCGCATGACATCGAGCGGCGCGAGCAGTCGGCCCTTACGACCGAGGGCTTTGTCGAGGATCTCGATGATCCGCCGGTTCGGCCAGGGCTTGCGCGTGATCGTCAGTAGCGCCCGGAAGGCTTCATCCTCGCGGCCCGCGCCAAGTTGATGGGCAATCAGCCCATAGGCAAAAGCCGTGGAGCGGCTGACGCCGGCGTGGCAATGCACGAGAATGCGGCTCGAGGCATCCTCGGCGGCAGGGCGCATCGTCTCGAATACTTCCAGAACCAGATCCGGGAAATGCTGGGTGGCGGTCAGGTTTTCCTGGTCGCGCATGCGCACGACCCGGTGGCTCGCGTCAGTGATGACGGGCACGTTGGCATCCGGCAGTTCCGGATCGAGCAGAGACAGCACATGACTTGCGCGCCAGTCGCGCGCGGCATCAGCGGCCCGCCACAGGCAGGATACCTTGACGCGCTCGGGGATCACCTCGAATGCAATGGTCATTGGGATCACATCAATTTTTTGCCGTTGGGAACCGGCCGTTCGGTGGCAGCCAGCACGATCGCGCCGGCCTCGTCTGCAAAACCCAGCGTCAGCACTTCGGAGCGGACTGGCCCGATCTGGCGCGGCGGAAAATTGACCACGCCCAGCACCTGTCGCCCAATGAGATCTTCCGGACGATAGTGCACCGTGATTTGCGCCGATGACTTTTTCATGCCGATTTCCGGCCCGAAATCGATTTTCAGCTTGAAGGCCGGCTTGCGCGCTTCCGGAAAGGATTCGGCTTCGACGATCGTGCCCACGCGAATGTCGACACGCTCGAAATCAGCAAATTCAATAGTTTCAGTCACGGCAATTCCCTTTGTGAAAAGTACTCAGTCGCCGGGCTTAAAGCATCGGGCGAGATTCCGGAAGCGCACCGGTATCGGCAGGCTCCCCGTGAAATCTTGCCTCTTCCCAGGGGCGGCGCGCGAACTGCTCGGCAAGGAAATCGACGAAGACGCGCACACGCGGCGGCAGGAAACGCCGGTGCGGGTAAACCACGGTGATCGGTTCCGCCTCGGCGTAATTGCAATCGGTCAGAAGCGGCACCAGCAAGCCCGCCCGGATATCTCCACCGACAAGAATTTCGGAGAGCCGCACGATCCCGATGCCGGCGAGCGCGAGGTGCCTCAGCGCTTCCGTGCTGTTGGCTTCGACGGAACCACGAACACGGATCGCATGCCGGCCGTTGCCATCCTGGAACTCCCAGACGTTGAGGCGGCCATGGGCGGTGATGGCAAGGCAGACGTGCCGTTGCAGCTCATCAGGCATCTTGGGAACGCCGTGCCTTTCGAGATATCCCGGCGCCGCACAGATGACACGACGGTTCGATGCCAGGCGCCGCGTCACCAGCGTACTATCGCTTTGCGCCGCAACCCGTATGGCGACATCCGCGTCACCGTTCATGAGATCGACGATCGCGTCGCTGAAATCGAGCTCCAGATCGATCGCCGGGAACCGCTCGATGAAGGCCGGCAGCATGGGCACGATCAGGCGATGACCGAAGGCGCTCGGCAGGCTGACCCGCAGGCGGCCGCGCGGCTCAGCGCCCGGCTGGATCGCAAACTCAGCATCCTCGATATCGCCGAGGATGCGACGGGCCGACTCCGCATAGGCGCTGCCTTCGCTGGTGAGGCTGATGCTGCGCGTCGATCGCTGCAGCAGCCGCACGCCGAGGCGCGCCTCCAGTCGGCCGATGATCTTGCTGACGGCCGATGGTGTCATGCGCAGCCGCCGCGCCGCCGCCGAGAAATCCCCCTCCTCGACGACGGCGAGAAACACCGCCATGGCTCCCTGCCGGTCCATTGCATCTATTCCATTTCGTCACAGATGAACGGAACTTAACATGGATTATCGCGGCCGACGATAGGCTGTAGCCTGGAACTCAGACAGCGGAGCCCGAGGGGTGTCGGAAATGGATGAGCAGCGGAAGGATATGCCGGCGAGCTACCAGCTACATTCCTGGGCGCGACGTCAGCGCAACGCCGCGGTCCGCGACATGTGCCGCCGGGCAATGGGCGCGATCTGGAGGTGCCTGTTCGACCGGCATACAGGCCCTGGACAAGGCGCAGGCGCTCCCCCACGCGCGCCGTAGAGCGACCCTCACGCCGGCGCCATTACGGCACCGGAGTTTCGTGAGCTCAGCCCGCCAGCTCTTCCGCGCGTTTGCGCGCTGCGGCGATCGCCTTGTCGAAAAGCGGCTGCATACCGTCGTCCGCCATCAGCACGGAGAGTGCTGCCGCTGTCGTACCGCCGGGCGAGGTCACGTTCTGGCGCAGCCGCGCCGCCTCGTCGGCGGACTGATGCAACAATTCGCCAGCGCCCGCGACGGTTTCCCGCGCGAGCCGCATGGCGAGGTCCGCCTCGAGGCCGGCCTTGCGGCCCGCCTCCGCCATGCACTCGACGAGGTAGAAGACATAGGCCGGACCGCTGCCCGAAACCGCGGTTACCGCATCGATTTCGGCTTCGGTCCGGACCCATTCGACGGGCCCGCTGACCTTCAGCAGATCGTGAACTTGGGCACGCTGCGCTTCGCTGACGCGCGCATTGGCAAAGGCACCGGTAACGCCGCGGCCGATCATCGCCGGCGTGTTCGGCATGGCGCGAACCGTGGCCGCAGCACCCAAGTGCGTCTCGATGAAGGCGAGCGTCTTGCCGGCGGCTACCGAAACGATGACGGTATCCGGACCGACGAGCGGCTTCAACGGCGGCAGCACCGCGTCCATCACCTGCGGCTTGACCGCGAGAAAGATCACGCCGGCCTGAATACCGGATGGCGCCGAGGCCGCATATGTCACGCCGTTGTCGGCAATGAGCTTGGCCATGGCCGGTGGCGGGCCGGGATCGACGACGAGCACGTCGGCACCCCTAACGCCGCTCTTCAGCCAGCCGGAAAGCATGGCGCCGCCCATGTTGCCGGCGCCGACGAGGACGATGGGACCGGAAGCGGCGTTCGCCATGATCAAGCCTCTCCAACCGTTTCGAACAGAACCGCATCGACGGCGCGCTGCGCGTCCATGCCGGACCAAACGACGAATTGAAACGCCTGATAATAGGATTCGCAAGCGTCGAGTGCGCTCGAAAGCAGAACTTCGACCTGCTGATTGGTCGGCTCGGCGCCGCCGGCGAGCAGCAGCGACTGGCGGAAGATCACGACTTCCTCCTGGCGCCACAGGTCGAAGTGGCCCATCAGCACCTGCCCGTTGATATGGGAGAGCAGGCGGATGACTTCGTTGACCCGGCTTTCCGGCACCTTGATGTCGAAGGCGCAGGCAAGGTGCAGAGCCTCGAACTCCTCCATCCAGGAGAAGGAAACGTGGTAGTCTGCCCACTTGCCTTCGACCGTCATGGCGATTTCGTCTTCGCCGGATCGCTCGAACGACCAGTCGTTATTTGCGGCCACGAACTCGATCATATCGACCGGGTTGGATTGGCGCTCGACTTCCATTTCCAAAAGGCTCATGCATCACCCTGTATAGGTGTGGCGCAGACGTGCATCATCACGCTCACAAGACGCAACGCTGCAAACCCAACACCGATTACAAACACACTATGATTGCTGAACTCACATCCATCCTGGCTGACTTACCCTGCCCGGAGCTTGCGTGGTTCGTTTCGAATCATCATTTAAAATCAGTGTATAATGGCGGAGTCAGGCTGCCAGCCCCCGGGCCGAAAAATAGCCGGGATGAATCGCGTCCACGTTGTCATTTGGATGAAGCGCGAGAGCTTAACTGACTCTGCCATAAGGGTTTTTTGGCAGTGTCCACAGGTGGAAAACTTTTCAGGTTTTATTAACCAGCCTTAACGCCGTTTCAATCGATCCAGGATTAACGACAGCAAAACGCCCGCGAAACCAGTTCGCGGGCGAAGTAAAAACGCCAAAATACCGTTATTTCGGCGGAATCGCGTTACTTGCCGGCCTCGGCGAGACGCGCTTCCAAAGCCTCAATGCGGGCGAGCAGCGCATCGTTTTCCTCGCGCGCCTTGATCGCCATTTCCTTGACCATCTCGAACTCCTCGCGCTTGACCACGTCGAGCGAGTTCAGTGCGCGTTCGGCCTGTGCGCGGAAGGCGGTCTCGACCTCGCGGCGCACGCCCTGGGCGGCACCTGCGGCATCGGTCATGATCTTGGCAAAGTCATCCAGAATGCGGTTAGCGCCTGTGCTCATCGTCGCGATCTCCATTTCAGCCATCGCCTCGCATTGCGATGCGGTCATGAATTTCAGGTAGGGTCAGCGGCGAGCGGATGCAAGGAAAATCACGTGCCAAATCACGCCGCTGTGTCCGAAGCGCCCCCATCGGCGCCTTGACCCGGCGGAAATCGCTCGCCATGTTCCGCCGAAACGACCGGCCCCTGCACGAGAAATAGGCACGAGAACATATCTTGGAAACTCTAGCGACCCGTCTCGCCATCCTTCCCTTCCCCGAAATCGACCCCGTCATCTTCCAGATCGGGCCTCTCGCCGTCCACTGGTACGGGCTCGCCTATGTCGCAGGCATCCTGATCGGCTGGTTCTATGCGCGCCGCCTGGCGATGAACAACGCGCTCTGGCGCAACGAGACCCCGGCGGTCACGCTGCAGCAACTCGACGATTTCCTGCTCTGGGCCGCCGGCGGTATCGTACTCGGAGGCCGCATCGGCTACATCCTCTTCTACGACCTCGGCTCCGTTCTCGCCAATCCGATCCGCGCCATTGAGATCTGGAACGGCGGTATGTCGTTCCATGGCGGCTTTCTCGGCACGACGCTCGCCATGATCATCTTCGCGCGGCGCAACGGCATCGTTCTCTGGAGCCTGTTCGACATCGTCGCGGCCGTCGTCCCGATCGGCCTGTTTTTCGGCCGCATTGCCAATTTCATCAATGGCGAACTCTGGGGCCGTCTCTCTTCGATGCCCTGGGCAATCGTCTTCCCGACCGGCGGGCCCTTTGCCCGTCACCCGAGCCAGCTTTATGAAGCAGCCCTCGAGGGCCTCGTGCTGCTCGGCGTGCTTTCCTGGTTCATCTACCGTCGCCAGGCGTTGAAATCCCCGGGCCTCGTCACCGGCATCTTCGTGCTTGGCTATGCCTTGAGCCGCATTTTCGTCGAATTCTTCCGCGAACCGGACGCGCAGATCGGCTATCTTGTCGGTGGCTGGCTGACGATGGGCATGGTGCTTTCGCTGCCGATGGCGCTCGCCGGCATCTGGGCGATAACCCGGGCGCGGCGCGCAGCCGCCTGAGAGCGGATAAGGCAAGGGCGTGCGGCTTCCGGCCGCCTCCCGCTAACTGGACGAAGGCATGACGACACCACTTGCGGACAAGATCAAGGCGCTGATCAAGGCTCACGGGCCGATCAGCGTCACCGATTACTTCTCGCTTTGCCTCGCGGATCCTGAACACGGCTACTACCGGGTTCATGAACCCTTCGGCAAAGAGGGCGATTTCACCACGGCGCCGGAGATCAGCCAGCTCTTCGGAGAGATGATCGGCGTCTTTCTCGTCCACGCCTGGCAGCAACACGGCAAGCCCGAAGGCGCGCTGATCGCCGAGATCGGCCCCGGCCGCGGCACGATGATGGCCGACATGCTGCGTGTGGTGCGTCGCCTCGCACCCGAGCTCTATGCCTCCGCCAGCATGCATCTCGTCGAGACCAGCGAGCGCCTGCGCAAGATTCAGTCCGAAACCCTGGTCGCCCATGGCAACAAGGTCGAGTGGCATGCAAGCTTCGAGACTTTGCCCGATGGCTTCCTGCTGCTTGCCGCCAACGAGCTGTTCGATGCCATTCCGATCCGGCAATTCGTGCGCACCGCGCAAGGGTTCCGCGAGCGCATGGTCGGGCTTGATGCCGATGACCAACTGACCTTTGCTGCCGGCGTCGCCGGCATCGATCCGGGCCTCTTGCCGACGCCGGCGCAGGGTTTGGCCGAAGGCACGATCTTCGAGATCGCCCCTGCCCGCGATGCTGTCATGTCCGCCCTTTGCGAGCGGCTGAAGATCAGCGGCGGCACCGCCGTGATCATCGATTACGGCCATCTTGCCACCGGCTATGGCGATACGCTGCAGGCCGTTCGCGATCACGAATATGATCCGCCACTCGCCAATCCGGGCCGGGCCGATCTCACCAGCCATGTCGATTTCGAGCAGCTCGCCCGCCGCGCCGAGACCGACGACGTGCAGATCAACGGCCTTGCGCACCAGGGCGATTTCCTGGTCGGTCTCGGTCTGCTGGACCGCGCCGCGGCACTCGGTCGCGACAAGGATGCGCTCACCCAAGAGGGCATTCGCCAGGACGTGGAAAGGCTCGCCGGCGCCGGTGTCGGAAAAATGGGGGAATTGTTCAAGGTTCTCGCCGTGAGCAGCCCTCCGGTGCCGCTGTCGCCCTTCCGCAAGCCGAAGCCCTGAGCGCACAGCCTACAGCGCCGCGCGTCTTATCGGACGCGCAAAGGTCGCTGTGGCACTTTGAGTTGTTGCATGTTTTTATCCTTAAATCGGCTAGGATTTAAGGAAATATGCAGTAGCGCACGGTTCAGCCGTAAAGATAGTTCGGGAGCCAGAGAGTTATCCCGGGCCAGAGATACATGATGACCATGCAGAGCACGACGATCAGCATATAGGGCATCATGCCGGCGAAGATCTGGTTGATCGTCACATGCGGCGGCGCGACACCCTTCAGATAAAAAGCTGACATCGCGACTGGGGGCGACAGAAATGCCGCCTGCAGGTTGACGAAGACGAGAACGCCCCAAATCACCGGATCGATGTCGAAGTGCTTTAGCAGCGGCAGAAAAATCGGCACAAAGATGATGATGATCTCGGTCCACTCGAGCGGCCAGCCGAGCAGGAAGATGATCGCCTGCGAAAGAATCATGAATTGTACCGGCGTCAGATCGAGCGATAGCACCCATTGCTCGATCAGCGCCTGGCCGCCAAGTATGGCGAAGACGGCAGAAAACAAGGCCGAGCCCACGAAGAGCCAGCACACCATGGCCGTTGTCTTCGCCGTCAGGAACACCGCTTCCTTTGTGCGCTTCCAGTTGAGCGTCCGGGCCTGGAATGCGAGCAGGAAAGCCCCCGCCGCGCCGACGGCCGCAGACTCGGTCGCCGTGGTGATCCCGAAGAGGATTACGCCGAGCACGACTATGGTGAGGATGGCGAGCGGCATGACGGAGGAGATCAAAAGCTTCACCACCTGCAGCCGCTCCGCACTCATATTGCGGTAGTAGCGGACGAGCACCACCGCAGCGATCGTGGCAATCAACCAGAAGGACACGTAGAAGCTTGTCGCCGGCCCGTTGATCGCGGTCGGCGCGGCATCCGCCGCCGGTGCCCCGAGCTGTTCCAGCCCTTCCGGCGCCTCCGCCTCCGCCGATGCCTGCGGATGGATGACGACATACCACCATACGAGCGCCATCGTAAAAGCCGTCAGTGCTAGCGGGACCAAGGCAGCGCAGAAATTCTTGACGAGAGCCCAATAGGTGAGAGACCCCTCCTCGGTTTCGAGAGCCAGCGCCCTTGCCGGTGAGACTAGTGCGCGAGAGAGCCCGGCCAGCATGTTGTGCGAGTACGACGCTTGCAGGCCCCGCATCCACGCGTTGACGGGCACTTTGGTCTGCTCCGCAGGCAGCGGCGGAGCGATCTTGGGGCTGATGAGCGCCCAGCCGAGAATATAGGCGAGGTAGAGCAGCGCGAGGAAAAACCCGGGGAACATGGCAGCGGCGTAGAGCTTGACAACGGATTGTCCCGCGACTGCGGCATAGACGATGATCATCACCGAGGGCGGGATCAGAATGCCGAGGGTACCGCCCGCCGTGATCACACCGGAGGCAAGCTTCACGTCATAGCCGGCGCGTAACATCGGATTGAACGCAATCACGCCCATCAGCACGACCACCGCACCGACGAGGCCGCTGGCGATGCCCCAGAAGGTACAGACGATGAGGGTAGCGACGGCGAGCGACGCAGGCACCCGCTTGAATGCGAGCTGAATGCTGTAGAACATCTTGTCGACCAGCGCACCCCGCTCCATCACGTAGCCCATGAGCACGAACAACGGGATCGAGATCAGAACGTCATTGGTCATCGCCCCATAGGTACGCTGCACCATCAGGTCGAAGACGCGATTGTCGATCCAGTGCTCGGCCGGATTGTAGAAGGCGTAGAAGCCGAAGAGCATGCCAAGCCCCATCAGCGTAAACGCCGTCGGAAACCCCATCATGATGACCACCACGATGAGCATCAGCATCGTCAGTCCGAGGAGTGGATCGCTCACGTCTCGCCGTCTCCCCCCATTCCCCGTTGCCGCGCCGCCCTGTCGATCGCCTGCGCACGCTCGATCGCAGCCTCGCGCGTTTCCGCGTCGACATGCTCGCTGTGCTCAAGCTGCTCGGCGACGACGTCGAGCTCCTCCACATCCTTGAGCCGACTTGGCCATTCGCCGGTCCGCAGGCAAACGATGCAGCGCGTGATCTCGGCCAGCCCCTGAAGCAGGACGAAACCGCCAGCGACCGGAATGACGGTTTTGAAATAGTAGATAGGCGGCCCCTCCGCCGTCACGGTCGAATGCTCGCCGATCCGCCAGGAAAGTGCTGCATAATCGTAGCCGGCGTAAACGAGCGCGGCGACGCCGGGCAGGAAGAAGAGGACGTAGAGGACCAGATCGAGGGCGGCTTGCGTGCGCGGCCTCATGGAGCTGTAGAGGAAGTCGCCGCGTACATGAGCATTCTGCGCCAAGGCGTATGCCCCCGCGAGCATGAACAGCGAGCCATAGAACATGTTGCTGGCATCGAATATCCAGGCCGTCGGCATGTTCAGGATGTAGCGTTTGACGACCTCTACGCAGACCATCGTCATCAGCCCGATAATCAGCCAGGCTGCGGCTTTACCGATCCACACGCTGGTCGCATCGACCCTGAGCAGAAAATGCTGAACGTTCACGCATGCCCCCCGCTGCAAGAGGGGCGCTACAGCGACGCGCCTTTCAAGAACGCACAGAGTTCGCTGTAACGCTTTGATTTATCGAATAGTGTGATCCTTCGACTGTCTCCGATGTGCGAAATGAGATGAGCCGGTCTTCCGCCTGAATCCCGTCTGATTGACGCGAAGCGGCCGTGCCTCAGAGATCCTTCGCCACGCCGTCCTGTCCGAAGTAGTGGTCGAATGCCAGCCGCCGACTGACGACGGTGTCCTGTTCCCAGCGCGTGGCCCGCTCGGCAAAAACGAGCTGGGACTGGAGCACTTCCTTGAACAGCGGGTTTTCCGCTGCCTTCTTCTTCACCACCTCGTCGTAGACCTCCAGTTGCTTCTTGAGAATTGCCTCCGGGGTCTTGTAGAACTTGACCTTGTCGACGGTCTGCATCTCCCGGTAGTCCGTGGAATAGCGATCGATCGCCTTCCAGGCCATATCCTGAGATGCCGCCTCGACGGCGTTGGTGATGATCGCCTTCATCTGATCAGGTAGACCGTCGTACTTCGGCTTGTTGAACATCACTTCGAACTGCTCGCCATTCTGGTGGTAGCTCTGCAGCATGCAAATCTTCGATACATCCGGGAAACCGAGCACCCGGTCGGACGAGGCGTTGTTGAACTCGGCCGCGTCGATCAGGCCTCGATCGAGCGCCGCAACGATTTCGCCGGCCGGCAGCGCGTTGACCGCCGCGCCGAGGCCGGTGAAGACATCGATCGAGATGCCCACGGTACGGAACTTCAGGCCCTGAAGATCCTCGGGCTTTGCGACTGGCTTCTTGAACCAGCCAAGCGGCTGGGTCGGCATCGGCCCATAGGGGAACGAGACCACGTTGGCGCCAATGGATTCATACAGTTTTGCGAGTAGTTCCTTGCCGCCGCCGTATTTGTGCCAGGCGAGCAGCATGTTGGCATCCATGGCGAAACCCGGGCCAGAGCCCCATAGCGCGAGCGCCGCCTGCTTGCCGTAATGGTAGACGAGGACGCCGTGACCGCCGTCCAACGTTCCTTGCGATACGGCGTCGAGCAGGCCGAAGGCCGGCACCACGGCACCAGCGGGCAGCACTTCTATCTTCAAATCGCCACCGGTCATATCATTGACCTTCCTGGCGAAGTCGAGCGCGAATTCGTGAAAGATGTCCTTGGATGGCCAGGTGCTTTGCCAGCGCATGCTGATCGGCCCCTGCGCCTTGACAACGCTAGGCGCGGCGACCGTTGCGACCCCCGCTATTGCCGCACCGCCCAGGAATTTGCGACGCGAAATCCGTCCCTCGATATGGGTTCTTCGCTTCATATGCTCCTCCCGAAGGCACAAGCATTTCTTGCTATATTAGATAATACTCTTATGCAGAGCCCCACGCAAAGATTGCACGCAGCGTCGCTCAAAAGCCTGCAGGTAAGGCGCCATCCCGACCTCTTGTTTTTCCGCGGGCCTCGTGCAGATGCGGGCGTCGAAGGAAGGCGTTTTCGTCAGCGCGTAGCGGCGGTGGCCGAGCGATGACTGCCCCTCGAAATCACAGGCCGCTGGCTCCCCCTATCGTTCGGGAATTGACAGCCCAGCCATCGCGGGTCAACATCGCGCCGGCAAATCAGCCGCCAGTCGCCGGGCCGGAGCGCGCCCCCAAACCCATTGAATTTATTCATAAAGCAAAGGCAAATATACCGATGCAGCATGACGCCGCGCTTTCTCCCGTGCAGAGCTCGCTTTTCGGCGAGAAGGTCGGGCCGGCAATCGCCCATGGCTATTTCACCCGCCAGGGCGGCGTTTCCGAAGGGCTCTATCGCGGCCTCAATGTCGGCCTCGGTTCGAAGGACGAAAGAGCCCATGTCAACGAGAACCGCACCCGCGTCGCGGGCTGGTTCGGCGCGCCGCTGGAACGGCTGGCGACGGTTCATCAGGTCCATTCCCCCAACGCCATCGTGGTCGACGAAAGCTATGACGGTAGCCGCCCTGAGGCTGATGCGCTGGTGACGGCGACGCCCGGTATCGTGCTCGGCGTGCTATCGGCCGATTGCGGCCCGATCCTCTTTGCCGACGCAGAAACCAATATCATCGGCGCCGCCCATGCCGGCTGGAAGGGCGCGCTTGGCGGCGTGCTCGAGAGCACCATCGACGCGATGGTCTCGCTCGGCGCCCGGCGCGATCGCATCGTCGCCTGCCTCGGCCCGTCGATCAGCCATCGCAACTACGAAGTCGGTGCCGAATTCGTCGAGCGCTTCGTCTCGGCGAACGACAGCTACGCAACCTATTTCAGGCCGTCAGACCGCGACGGCCACGCAATGTTCGACCTGCCGGGTCTCACGATCAAGCGGTTGACCGAAGCAGGCGTAGCAGCCGAAAATCTCGATATCTGCACCTATGCCGACGAGGAGCGCTTCTTCTCCTACCGTCGGACGACACACAGGCAGGAACCGGACTACGGCCGGCAGATTTCCGCCATTTGCATACGGGGGACCTGACATGGCGCTTCAATTTGCCCAGGAAGAATATGCAAGCCGCCTCGATCGGCTGACGGAGAAGATGCGCGAGGAGAAGCTCGATGCCGTGCTGCTCTTCGCCCAGGAGAGCATGTACTGGCTGACGGGCTACGACACCTTCGGCTACTGCTTCTTCCAGACGCTGGTTGTGAAGAAAGACGGCTCGATGGTCTTGCTGACGCGCTCGGCCGACCTGCGCCAGGCACGCCACACCTCCAATATCGAACGCATCGAGATCTGGGTGGACCGGGCCAATGCCGATCCGACCCTGGATCTCAAGAACCTCTTGAGCGAACTCGACCTGCTCGGCTGCCGCATCGGCGTCGAATACGATACGCACGGCATGACCGGCCGCGTCGCCCGACTGCTCGACCGCCAGATCCAGACCTTCGGCGAGATAATCGACGCCTCGTACCTCGTCAGCCGTCTGCGCCTCATCAAGAGCGACGCCGAGATCGCCTATGTCGAGAAGGCAGCAAGCCTGGCCGACGATGCGCTCGACGCCGCGCTGCCGCTGATCCGTCCCGGCGGCAACGAAGCCGACATCCTCGCCGCGATGCAGGGCAAGATTCTGGCCGGCGGCGGCGACTATCCGGCCAACGAATTCATCATCGGCTCCGGCGCCGACGCGCTGCTCTGCCGCTACAAGTCCGGGCGCCGCGTGCTTGACAGCCAGGACCAGCTCACCCTCGAATGGGCCGGCGTCAGCGCCCACTATCATGCGGCGATGATGCGCACCGTCGTCATCGGCGAACCGACCAACCGTCACCGCGAACTCTACAGCGCCTGCCGCGAAACCATCCAGGCGATCGAGATGGTGCTTCGTCCCGGCAACACCTTCGGCACCGTCTTCGACATGCATGCCAAGATCATGGACGAGCGCGGCCTCGCCCGTCACCGCCTCAACGCCTGCGGCTATTCGCTCGGCGCCCGCTTCTCGCCCTCCTGGATGGAGCACCAGATGTTCCATCTCGGCAACCCGCAGGAGATCGAGCCGAACATGTCGCTGTTCGTGCACATGATCATCATGGATTCCGACAGCGGCACCGCCATGACCCTCGGCCAGACCTACCTCACCACCACGGATACTCCGCGCCCGCTGTCGCGCTATGGCCTGGACTTCATTTCTGCTTAGGGAAATCCGCCTAGAATTGCTTTGAACTGGCAGACGACAGGAGACGTTTCAAAAACTGCCGCGAAGAAAACGGACGGTTTGAACATGCGAAAGCTCACCACGCCTATCGTTGGCCTCGGACTCCTCGTCGCCCTGGCTGGCTGCAACAGCACCGACATGCTGACGCCGCAGGTCGACGTCGGCGCGGGAACCTTTCGCTCGCCGCCGGTGACGCAATCCGACCTCGACGCCATGTCGGCTGAGACCGCCGTCGCCCCAGTGCAGCGCGAACCCGTCAGCCAGACCACCGCCTACTCTCCTCAGCCGGCCCCTTCGAACACGCCGACGGCCTATGCCAGCGGGGATGCGACCTATACCGATCCGGCCGGCACGTTCGAGGCCCAGGCGAGCCGGCTTGCCGCCGGTTCCGCGCCCGCCCAGAACACGATCCAGAACCAACCGGCCCCGGTACAACAGACGCCAGTGCAGCAGACGGCAGCCGCTGCCGAAGAGATCCAGGACCAGCCGAGCGTCGCTTCGCTGCCGAAGGCAAGTGCCGCCATCAGCGGCACGATCCGGTTCCTGCCGATCATCGGCGCGCCGGTCCAGGCGGTCACGCCGCTCTCCAAGCAGCTTGGAGCCGAAGCGCGCGCACACGGCCTGACGATCAAGGGCTCTGGCGATGCCAGCAGCGAACATATCCTCAAGGGCTACTTCTCGACGCTCAAAGACGGTGACAAGACCACCGTCGTCTATGTCTGGGACGTGCTCGACGGCAGCGGAAACCGCCTGCACCGTATCCAGGGACAGGACTCGGTTCCCGGCGGTGGCGCCGATTTGTGGAGCGGCGTGCCGGCGGCAACCATGCAGGGTATCGCAACGAAAACCATCAATGCCTACCTCGAATGGCGGCAATCTCAGGCCGGTTGACACAAAGTTTTTAGGATATTGGCCTTCGCGGCGCAGCATTCCCCTTGCATTCAAGTTCAGTCTCGCTAAAAAGCGGCCGATCAGCTCTGAACGGCGGCCATCCGCAAAGAATGTCCGCGATTGGAATGGCTCTCGGAATCTGCGCGGAACACACCGCTCCCGGAAAAGTACCGGACGGTGACCGCGCCAGCTCAAGGCGGTCCGTCAATGAAGGTTTTCGCAGGCAATTCGAACCGGCTGCTGGCCGAAGCGATCTGCAACTATCTCAACCTGCCTCTCGGCAAAGCGGCGGTACGCCGGTTCGCCGATCAGGAAATCTTCGTCGAGATCGGCGAAAACGTGCGCGGCGAGGATGTGTTCATCATCCAGTCGACCTCTTTCCCCACCAACGATCACCTGATGGAACTGCTCATCATGATCGACGCGGTGCGGCGCTCTTCCGCTCGCCGCATCACCGCGGTGCTTCCCTATTTCGGCTATGCCCGCCAGGATCGCAAAGCCGGTCCGCGTACGCCGATCTCCGCCAAGCTCGTCGCCAACCTGATCACCGAAGCCGGCGCCGACCGCGTGCTGACCCTTGATCTTCACGCCGGGCAGATCCAGGGCTTCTTCGATATCCCGACCGATAACCTCTATGCGATCCCGATCCTGGCGCGCGACGTCAAGGAAAACTACGACCTCAAGAACGTCATGGTCGTTTCGCCCGACGTCGGCGGCGTGGTGCGCGCCCGCGCGCTTGCCAAGCGCCTCGACTGTCTGCTGGCAATCGTCGACAAGCGCCGCGACCGTCCGGGTGAATCGGAAGTCATGAACGTCATCGGCGACGTGAAGGGCAAGGACTGCCTGCTGATCGACGACATCGTCGACTCGGGTGGCACGCTCTGCAACGCGGCCGAAGCGCTCTTGAAGAACGGCGCCACCAGCGTCACCGCCTACATCACCCACGGCGTTCTCTCCGGCGGCGCGGTTGCCCGCGTCACTTCGTCGATGCTGAAGGAACTGGTCATCACCGACTCGATCCAGCCGACCACGGCCGTCCAGTCCGCCCACAACATCCGCGTGATCACCACCGCTGGCCTGCTTGGCGAAGCCATCAGCCGCACCAGCCAGGAAGAGTCGGTCTCGAGCCTCTTCGACTGAGGCCATTCCCAACTCGGCAATTCATGAACGCCGGCGCCATGCGCCGGCGTTTTTCTTTGTGGGATGCGATTACCTGCCCAGCGCCTGCGTCATCGGCTGATCAACGAGATTGTCGATGAACCAGTTGGGATAAACCGGCACCGGCACCGTCTCGGCATCGAGCACCGAGATTTCCGCCTGCGTCAGAACGAGATCGGCTGAACCGAGATTGTCCTTGAGCTGGTGCGGCTTGGAGGCGCCCAACAGCACGCTCGTCACTGCCCTCTTCGAAAGCAGCCAGGTGATCGCCACCTGCGCCACGCTCGCGCCATGCTGGCTGGCGATCCCGCGCATGCGCTCGACCAGCTTGAAGCCCTGCTCCTTGTCGAAGGGCAGGATGTCGAAGCCCGAATAGCGATTGTCCGGATCACCGAGATTTTCGCGCGTGTACTTGCCCGAAAGAAAGCCCGAAGCAAGCGGGCTCCAGACAGTCAGCCCTAGCCCGTAGCGCTGCATCATCGGGATGACGTCACGCTCCACGTCGCGGCCGAGCAAGGAATAGTGCATCTGGCCATGGGTGAAAGGAGCCAGTCCGTTGGCCTTCTGGATCTCAAGCGCGGCCGCCACCTTCCAGGCCGACCAGTTGGAAAAGCCGATGTAACGAACCTTGCCGGAGCGAACGACCGCATCGAGTGCCAGCAGCGTTTCCTCGAGCGGCGTGTGTGGATCTTCCTTGTGGACGATGTAGGCGTCGATCCAGTCGGTGCCGAGACGCTTCAGGCTCTGGTCGACCGACCAGAGGATGTGGTGGCGCGAAAGGCCGGCCTGGGTCAGTGGCGCTCCGGTGCGAAAGCCCACTTTCGTGGCGATCACGACTTCATCACGGCGGGCGCGTAAGGTTTCGCCGAGGATGCGTTCCGATTGCCCGGAGGCATAGGCGTCGGCCGTATCGAAGAAGTTGATGCCGGCATCCAGCGCCTGTCCCACAAGGGCATCGGCCGCTACGCGGCGCGTCGCTCTGACCGAGGCCGGTAGCGCCTTCCTGAGCCGCGTGCGCCCTGCCGCCTCCGAAATCGCCGATGCCTATGAGCTGCTCGGAGACTTTCGCGACCGGCCCATGGGCAATCTCAAGCTGACCGTGCCGCGCATGGCGATCCCGCTGGTGCTGACGCCGCTCCTGCCGCGCTTCCGCCAGGCCTATCCGGACGTTTCCGTGGAAATCTCGATCGACGATGCGGCTGTCGATATCACCGAGCGCGGTTTCGATGCCGGCATCCGCATCGGCGAGGCGGTCGAACGGGATATGATCGCGGTTCGGCTGACGCCCGACATCACCTGGGCGGTGGTCGGCTCGCCGTCCTACTTCGTGAAACAAGGTCGGCCGCAAACGCCCGAAGAGCTGACACGCCACGAGGCGATCCGCTATCGCTACCCGGCATCCGGCACGATCTATCGCTGGGAGTTCGAGCGGGAGGGACGCGACTTCTCCGTCGACGTACCCGGCGGGCTGACCGTCAACGATTTCCAGATGCTCATGGAAATGGCGGAAGCCGGCACCGGGCTCGCCTACCTGCCGGACCTTTCGGTGCGCGACGCTGTCGCAAGCGGGCGCCTTCAACGGGTGCTCGAAGCCTACCTGCCGAGGTCGCCGGGCCTCTTCATCTATTTCCCCGCCAAGGCCCAAACCCAGCCGAAATTGCGGGCCCTTCTCGATCTGGCGGCAAAGGTCGCGCGGGAGCCGAAGTAGCCCTCCCACCACAACTACACCTGCAATTTATACCCATTGACAAGCCTGAGATGCACGCCACATATTTCAGCTAATTTAGCATTGCAAGATATTGAGGCGTATGCATGGGAACTAGCGCCGAGGGGAGACCAGATCGCCTGGCGATCTTGATTGACGCTGAGAATGTTCACTCAAAATTTCTGCCGCTTATCATTCGCGAAGCGTCGACGATCGGCACCGCTTCCATCAAACGCGTTTATGGAAATTTTGGCAGTCCTGCGATGGCCGCCTGGCAGCCGTTGCTCCATGAGTATGCGTTCTTGCCGGTCCATGTCGTACCAGTGGCCAAAAGCAAGAACGCCACCGATTTGAAGCTGGCGATCGACGCGATCGATATCCTGCATCGCCGGCAAATCGATGGCTTCTGCATTGCCTCCAGCGACAGCGATTTCACCTCGCTCGCAAGCCGTATCCGGGAGGATGGGTTGGCCGTGTACGGATTCGGGGAAAAAAAAGCGACCAATCCCTATGTGAAATCTTGCGACCGCTTCTTTTACTGCGACCTGCTTCTTGAGGAGGGTGCAAAGGGTGCTACCGGCCAGCCAGCGAAACTGCCTTTGAAGGAAATCCTCGCCGCTGTTGACGACACGTCAGGTGAAGACGGCTGGGCTCATCTCGGAGAAGTTGGCAACGTACTCTACAAGCGCATGCCAGATTTCGATTCCCGACTTCATGGATTCAGCAAGCTCAATATATTGATGAAAAGCATCGCGTCCCTGGAGTGCAAATCGAATGGCGGCGGCTCGATCTACGTGAAGCGGAAATAGGTTCGAGCGCGTATGGGAGCGCTATCCACACACGACGACGCAGGCGTCTCCACCGCTGAACAGCCGTGACCGCGTGAGAAATCGCTTCTCCCGTCCGTTGTCGAGCGAGAACATCCCGCCCCGCCCCGGCACCACGTCGATGATCAGTTGCGTGTGTTTCCAGACCTCGAACTGGCTGGCGCTGATATAGACCGGCACGCCGCCGATCTCGCCGAGCTTCACGTCGTTGTCGCCGACGATGTAATCGTCCGCGGGATAACACATGGGCGACGAGCCGTCACAGCAGCCGCCGGACTGGTGAAACAGGATATCGGGGTGGTCGCGCCGGATTTCGGCGATGAGGTCGAGCGCCGCATCCGTCGCGAGCACGCGCGGTTCGTTGATCCCGGTCATTCCTGTCAGTTCGATGGACATGGCGAGCCTCCTGCTCGATCGCGCATCCCGTATTGGTCGGCTGAGGCGCGGGTGGAGAGCACACCTCAGCCGCCGGTCGAGCTGGAGGAAAGGAGGAGATTGCCTTCCCTCACGCTCGTGTTGCCTTCCCCGGCGGCGGGGAAGGCAGGTCCCGATCAAAGGCAGGGTCCGATCAGAAGAAGCCGAGCGCCTTTGGGCTGTAGCTCACCAGCATGTTCTTCGTCTGCTGGTAGTGATCGAGCATCATCTTGTGGGTCTCGCGGCCGATGCCGGACTGCTTGTAGCCGCCGAAGGCCGCATGGGCGGGATAGGCGTGGTAACAATTGGTCCAGACGCGGCCGGCCTGGATTTCGCGGCCGAAGCGGTAGCAACGGTTGGCATCACGGCTCCAGACCCCGGCACCGAGGCCATAGAGCGTGTCGTTGGCGATCTCCAGCGCTTCCGCCTCGGTCTTGAAGGTGGTGACCGAAACGACGGGTCCGAAGATTTCCTCCTGGAAGATCCGCATCTTGTTTTGCCCGCGGAAAACTGTCGGCTTGACGTAGAAGCCTTCCGACAGTTCGCCTTCGAGCACGTTGCGGCCACCGCCGGTGAGCACTTCGGCGCCTTCCTGTTTGCCGATGTCGATGTAGGAGAGAATCTTTTCGAGCTGTTCGCTGGAGGCCTGTGCGCCGATCATCGTGGCGCTGTCGAGCGGATTGCCCTGGCGGATCGCCTCGACGCGTTTCACCGCCCGCTCCATGAAGCGGTCATAGATGCTCTCCTGCACCAGCGCACGGCTCGGGCAGGTGCAGACCTCGCCCTGGTTCAGCGCGAACATGGCAAAGCCTTCGAGCGCCTTGTCGAAGTAATCGTCATCCTCGGCCAAAACGTCGGCAAAGAAGATGTTCGGCGACTTGCCGCCGAGCTCCAGCGTCACCGGAATGAGGTTCTGGCTGGCATATTGCATGATCAGCCGGCCGGTCGTCGTCTCGCCGGTAAAGGCAATCTTGGCGATGCGCGGGCTGGTAGCGAGCGGCTTGCCGGCTTCAAGACCGAAGCCGTTGACGATGTTGAGCACGCCCGGAGGCAGAAGATCGCCAATCAGCTCCGCCCAGACGAGGATTGAGGCCGGTGTCTGTTCGGCCGGCTTCAGGACGACGCAATTGCCGGCGGCAAGCGCCGGAGCCAGTTTCCACGCGGCCATCAGGATCGGGAAATTCCAGGGGATGATCTGGCCGACGACGCCGAGCGGTTCGTGGAAGTGATAGGCGACCGTGTCGTGGTCGATCTCGCCGATCGAGCCTTCCTGCGCGCGGATGCAGGCGGCGAAGTAGCGGAAATGGTCGATGGCAAGCGGAATGTCGGCCGCCATGGTCTCGCGGATCGGCTTGCCGTTGTCGAAGGTTTCGGCCCGCGCCAGGAGTTCGAGATTGTCCTCCATGCGGCCGGCGATCTTCATCAGGATGTTGGAGCGCTCGGCGGCCGACGCCCGGCCCCATTTTTCGCGGGCCGCGTGGGCGGCGTCGAGCGCAAGCTCGATGTCAGCGGCATCCGAGCGCGCCACCTGACACAGCACGCCGCCGGTCACCGGCGTCGTATTGTCGAAATAGCGCCCGGCCACCGGCTCGCGCCATTCGCCGCCGATGAAGTTGCCGTATTTCTGCCTGAACGGGCTTTCGACGATCTTCTGATGCAACATGGTCTTTCCTCCCTGAGAACCAGCAACGGGGCTGTGAGAAGGAAGGTGCGACTGAACGTGCGTCTTCGATAGTGAGGCGCAAGCACCAGTGACGCGATGTGTTTCAGAATTGAGACAGGTAGGCTTGGATCCCGTGCTGCAGTGCAGCAAACTGGGCGGCAAGTCTGCGGTTACTTCAGCCCGCGTTTGCCCCTCATCCCCCTGCCGGGACCTTCTCCCCGTCGTCACGGGGAGAAGGGGCAAGCGGCATGCTCCCCATTCCCCCAAGGATCAGGGCCACCACAATCGCAAAGACCGCTCGGGGCCACGTCCCCTCTCCCCGTCTGCGGGGAGAGGGTTAGGGTGAGGGGCAGCCTTCAGATGGGTAGGAAGATCAGTTGACCTGGAGCCGCTTCATCTTGCGGTAAAGGGTGGCGCGGCTGATGCCGAGCAGCTCGGCCGCCATGGAGACGTTGCCGCTGGCACGGGAAAGAACACGCCGGAGCGCCGCGCGCTCCGCATCGGGAAGCTCGGCGGCATCGCCTGACGTGTCCTCTCCAAGAAGGTCGGAGGCCGGAACCCCGGCGGCGATGCGCCGGTCGTCGAGGTCGAGCCATTGCCGTGCGGCACGCGTCGCGCCGAGCACGAGGTCGTCGCGGTCGACAGCAAGGAGCGCCGGCCCGGCTCGATCCACTGGCACCAGCACGATGCGCGCACCGGCGAAGGCACGACGGAAGAGGCCGGCCTCGATGCGCGCGGCGGCGTCACGAACCGCCTGCGACAGGATCGACATGGTGATCTCGGAGGCATCGTCACGGCAGGTTGAAATGTCGATGGCCGCCGCCAATCGCCCGCGATGATCGCGGATCGGCGCGGTCGCGCAGCTCAAGCCGATATTGCTGCTCAGGAAATGCTGATCGCGCTGGATGACGACGGCGCGCTCATCGGCGATCGCCGTGCCGATGCCGTTGGTGCCCACATTCGCCTCGCTCCAGACCGTTCCCGACCAGAGCCCGACGCCGCGAAATTCAGCGTCGTCGCCGACCGCTCCGCGCCGCTCGAGCGCCACGCCGTCATTGTCGGTGAGGAGCAGGCAGCAGCCAGCCCTGCCGACGGTCGCAAACAACCGGTCGAGTTCGATGCCGGCCTCCGCCAGCAGCTCACCGGAGCGCTCGCGGACGGAGCGAAACTCGCTGTCCGACAGCCGAAGCGGCGTACGGGCTTCCTCCGGAGCAAGCTTATGCAGGGTCATGCAGCGCCGCCACGACGCGGCCACCGATGAGCTCGCCGCCGCCGAAGACTGGTGCGCGACCCGATAGACAAGTTCCGAATGATCCCTGACGGCAGGCATCGGCTTCCTCCCTGAAAGCGTCGACCGGCGGAAGGCGGATGCGACCGATCTCCCAAACGGCGCACCTGCTTGGGCGCACTATAGCCAACGATCTCCGCAAAGGTCCAGCCAGACGAAGGTTCGAGGGTCAGCCCCCCTCAGCGAGTTTGATCGGTGCATCACGCGGCCGATATCGACAGCGCGCCCGAATGTGATACGCGAAAGGATCAGATCGCCGCGACTCACCCCCACAACAGCCGGTTGCCGCCATGTTTCGTGACTTCTCGCCCCAGAGCCTCTTCATGGGCCTGCTGATCGCCTTCGTCGGCTTCGCCAGTTCCTTCGCCGTCGTGTTGCACGGCCTGACCGGAGTCGGCGCCAGCGAAGCACAGGCTGCCTCCGGGCTGATGGCGTTGTCGATCTCCATGGGCGTCTGCGCGATTGTCATCAGCGCCATCACGCGGCTGCCGGTCAGCATCGCCTGGTCGACGCCGGGTGCCGCACTGCTCGCGAGCGCCGGCGTCGTCGAAGGCGGCTTCAACGCTGCCGTCGGCGCCTTCCTCGTCTGTGGGCTGCTCGTCGTCGTCGCCGGCCTCTGGAAACCGCTCGGCCGCCTGGTTTCGGGCATTCCTGCCCCGCTCGCCAATGCCATGCTCGCGGGGGTGTTGCTCAGCCTCTGCTTCGCGCCGGTCAAGGCGATCGCCTTCAATCCGCTTCTCGGCTTGCCGATCCTCATCGCCTGGGCGGTCGTCGGCAGCGTCAACAAGCTCTATGCGGTGCCGGCCGCGCTCGTCGCTTTCGTACTCGTCATCGCCTTCGGCGTCAAAGTCCCGGCGGGCGCCTTCTCTACCCTGTCCTCGGCGCTGGTGCCGACCGTCGAGTTCGTGACCCCACAGTTCAATGTCGCAGCCATGGTCAGCATTGCGCTGCCGCTGTTCATCGTCACCATGGCCTCGCAGAACATCCCCGGCATCGCGGTGTTGAAGGTCAACGACTATCACCCCGCCCCCGGGCCGCTGTTTGCGACCACCGGCCTCTTTTCCATGCTGAGCGCGCCGTTCGGCGGCCACGCGGTCAATCTGGCGGCGATCACCGCCGCCATGTGCGCCGGCAGCGATTCTCATCCCGATCGCAACCGACGCTACTGGTCGGCGATCAATGCCGGCGCCTTCTACATTCTCTTCGGGCTGCTTGCCGGCGCCGTCACCACCTTCGTCAGCCTTGCGCCTTCCATCCTGATCGAGGCGGTGGCCGGCCTCGCGCTCGTCGGCGCCTTCGCCAGTTCCGCCATGGCCGCCTTCACCGAGGCGAAGACACGCGAGGCGGCCGCCATCACCTTTCTGGTGACGGCATCGGGCGTCAGTTTCGCCGGTGTTTCCGGGGCCTTCTGGGGTCTGATTGCCGGTGGGCTGATGCTGGCGCTTGCGCGTCTTACCCAGAAAAAGGCCTGAACCCGCGGCAAAGCTTGCATTTCAAGCCGATCTCGTCTATGCACCGCCCCGTCCGCGTAGACACCCTTGGAGGCAACGCGGATGAAGCCCATGTGGCTTCGGTTCATCCGCCATGTCGGATGAGCTCTCCAGATTTAGACATAGAAAGGTCTACCCATGAGCCACGCAACTTACGAGCTCAAGGCCGAGACGCGCGAACGGGTTGGTAAGGGGTCCTCCCGTGAACTTCGTCGCAACGGTCTTATCCCGGCTGTCATCTACGGTGACAAGCAGGCCCCCGTTTCCATCGCACTCTCCACCAAGGAAGTGACGATGAAGATCCACGCCGGCGGTTTCATGACCACCGTCGCGGTCATCGACGTCAACGGCGAAAAGATCCGCGTCCTGCCGAAGGACTACCAGCTGGATCCGGTCCGTGACTTCACCATGCATGTCGACTTCCTGCGCGTCTCCAAGGACAGCCAGGTTACCGTTGAAGTTCCGGTTCACTTCGAAAACGAAGAGAAGTCCCCGGGCCTGAAGGCTGGCGGCGTTCTGAACATCGTTCGCCACGAAGTCGAACTCAACGTTTCGGCCAACGACATTCCGGAATTCCTCAGCGTCGATCTCTCCGGCCTCAAGGTCGGCGATGCCGTTCACATTTCCAACATCAAGCTGCCGAAGGGCGCGACCCCGGTCATCACCGACCGCGACTTCACCATTGCAACGATCGTTGCTCCGGCCGGTGGCGTGAAGGAAGAAGCCGAAGGCGAAGCAGAAGCCTGATTGGCTTTTGGGTGACTGGCGAAAAGCCAGTCCCGCTGCACTTCATCGAAAGCCCGTCCCATTCGTTTGGGGCGGGCTTTTTGCATTGGTCCACCGGCCTGTGGCCACACAGCGCCGGCATCGCATCTCATCATTTATCACGAAGCGATTTCAGCAACATTTAAGGTTTTGATGATGTTCTTCTGTCGGGGAAACTGGGGCTCAGACTGAAGAGAATCCGAATATGAAATGCGTGGCAGCACCTTCCAAGGCGTGCATCCGATGATGCATTCCGTGGAGAACCGATTTATTGCGATTGTCTGTGGCGCAATGCTCGTTTTCATTGCCCCTCTGCTCGTTCTCTTCCTGAGTATCTCCAGCGACCGCATCGCACGCGAGCGGATTCACAACATCGAACTGCTGATGGCCGCAAGCGCCGAGGCGCTGGGCAAACCCATCTGGGACTTCGACAGCGACGGCATAAAGCACATCGCCCGATCGCTGATAAACGGCACCGATATCCTCTCTGTCACCGTCCGCGACCAGACCGGCTCGATCCTCGCCCAGATGCCGCTCGGCGGCGCTGTGCCCGGCACCAAGGACCGCATCCTCAGCCTGCCCATTTCCTATCAGTCCATGGATGGGATGAAGGAGATCGGTCGCATCGAGGTGAGAGTGCCGACGCCCGGCCTTCTGTCGCAATTCAGCAAGGACGAGCTGGCGATCCTCGCCATCCTGCTCTTCGCCGTCGCAATCGTCTTCGCCGCAGCCCTCGTCGGCAATCGCTTCACGGTGATGCGCCCGCTGATGCGCCTGACGGCGGCGATCGAGGCGACGCGCCGGCTCGGCTCACGCCACCGGGTCGACTGGACCTCCGACGACGAAATGGGCGCGCTTGCCGCCAATTTCAACGAGATGCAGGACCGGCTCGAGCGCGAAGAGACCGAACTGAAGAGTGCGCACGAACGCGTCACCGATATCTACAACCTGACGCCCGCCATGCTGTTCTCGCTCGACGTAGACGGACGCCTGCTCGCCGTCAGCGACTACTGGCTGCTGGCGACCGGTTACGATCGGGACGACGTCATCGGCCGCGACTTCGTCGATTTCATCGATCAGCACTGGCACGAAACCTATCGCAGCCATGCCAAAACGATCGCGGTCGGCGACCATGAGATCCGGGAGGTCACCGTTCCTTTCCGCAAGACGGATAGCGAGCTGATGACGGTGCTGATCCAGGAGACGAAGGCGACCGGTGAAGGCAGCCTGTCGCTCTCCGTCATGACCGATGTCACGGCGCTGAAGCAGGCGGAAAGCCGCAACCACACCCAGGCGATCACCGACCACCTCACCGGCCTGCTCAACCGCCAGGGGTTCGAAGGGGCACTCGATGACGCGATCCGGCAGGCCGACGAATGCGGCATGCAGCTTGGCTGCCTGTTCATCGATCTCGACCGCTTCAAGTGGATCAACGACAATTTCGGCCACGCGGCCGGCGACGAAGTATTGCGCCACACGGTCGAGCTCATCCATGACGCGCTGCGCCCCGGCGACATCATGGCCCGCCTCGGCGGCGACGAATTCGCCATCCTGATTTCCGACCGGGATGCGGCTGCGCTCGCAAGCGAGATCGGCGAACGCATCGTTTCGGCCCTGCGCGAGCCGATGCCGATTGCCGGCAACGAACTCCTCGTCAGTGCCAGTGTCGGCATCTCGGTCTACCCGGCCCATGCGGAAAACGCCTCCGACCTCTTGCTCAAGGCGGATATGGCCATGTATGCGCGCAAGCACGATGGCAAGAACGGCCTGCAGCTCTTTGATGCCAGCATGCTCGACGCTTCCCGCGAGCGCCATGAGATCGAACAGTGCATCGAGGCTGGGCTGAAGGACGACCACTTCGAGGCCTGGCTGCAGCCGATCGTCAGCCTTGCCGACGGGCAGATCGCCGGCTTCGAGGCGCTGATGCGCCTCAACCACCCGGAAAAGGGCCTGATGCCGCCCGGCAAGATCATCGGCATTGCCGAGGAAACCGGCACGATCGCCCGCATCGGCGACCACATCCTCGAAAAGGCGATCCGCCATCTGGCTGCGATCTCCGAGCTGGACGGCACGCAGAACACCTATCTGGCCGTCAATTTCTCGCCGCTGCAATTCGAGCTGACGCTGCCGCACAAGCTCGCCGCCCTGCTCCTGAAGCACCATATTTCGCCAAGCCGGATCGTCGTCGAGATCACCGAAGCCGTCCTCATGCTCGACAATCCGGAAGTGCACGCGGTGCTGAAGCAACTCAACGAATTCGGCTGCCGGATCGCGCTCGACGATTTCGGCACCGGCTATTCATCACTGAGCTACCTCAACCGTTTCCCGGTCGATATCGTCAAGGTCGACCAGTCCTTCACCCGTTCGCTGAGTTCCGGCACCGTCGACATCCGCCGCAAGAGCCGCATGCTGATCAAGGGCATCCGCACCATCTCGCACCAGATGGGCTGCACCGTCGTTGCCGAAGGCATCGAGACGAAGGAGCAATGGCAGCTGCTGCGCAAGCTGGGTGTCGATTGCGGCCAGGGATATCTCTTCAGCCGGCCGATGCAGATCGACAGCATGCTGAAGATGCTGGAAAGCGACTCGGAGGCAAAGACGGCGGCGGTGGCAGACAGGCGGGCATGATGTTCGCTGCCAGCGGTCACGCTCTCCGATGGAGGTTCGGGACGCGGCAGCACTGCGCGGATACCGCAAGGCATGCAGCAAAAGGAGGAAAGCACGTGAAGGCGCTGATCCCAATATTTTTCCTCGGTCTCTTCACGACCGCTGAGGCACAGACGATCAAGTTCGTCACCGAGGAGTACCCCCCTTACAACTTTTCGACCGAGAACGGTCCGAGCGGTGCGGCGGTAGACCAGGTCAAGCGGATCATGGAGCGGCTGAAGCAGCCTTACACGATCGAGGTTCTGCCCTGGGCGCGGGCTTTCATGCTGGCCGAAACCGATCCTGCCTATTGCGTTTTCACCACCGGCCACGACGCCGAACGCGACAAGAAGTTTCTATGGGTCGAACCTCTGCTGGTCGATCATATGGTTATGGTTCGCCACGCCGGCTCAAACATAGCACCGGCTTCGCTGGAAGCAGCACGTCAGTACACCGTAGGCACCCAGCGCGAGGATTTTTCCGCAACCTATCTCAGGGACCACGACTTCCCGAAGATCGACTATGCCGCAAACCTCGATTCGAGCGTGAAGAAGCTGATCGCCGGACGCGTCGATCTGCTGATGACGTCAGAGAAAACCTTCCAGAGCATGCGCGCCGAGGGCAAACCGGTCGAGGCGGCGCTGGTGCTTGAAGGCAAGCTCTACGGCATCGCCTGCCACCGCGATGTATCGCGGGCAACCGTCGCCGCGATGCAGCGCGAACTGGACCGGTTGGTCGGCAACGGCACCCAGGACGAAATCTTCAAGCACTACGGCCTCACGCCGAATGCCAGCCTGCGCGCCGAGAAATAAGCGTTGACTTCCCCCGGGCACGATGATTTTGGATGGCCCCACCCCGAAATCATCGACGCGTGACGACATGCTGATCATCGTAGGGCTTGGCAATCCAGGTTCGAAATACGCCACCAACCGGCACAATATCGGCTTCATGGCGGTCGACGTCATTCACCGCCGGCACGGCTTTTCTTCCTGGTCGAAGAAGTTCAAGGCCGAGATCGCCGAAGGCGAGATTGCCGGCGAACGCGTGCTCCTGATGAAGCCGCAGACCTTCATGAACCTCTCAGGCGAAGCGGTCGGCGAGGCCATGCGCTTCTACAAGCTGCAGCCAAAGGACATCACCGTCATCTATGACGAACTCGACCTGCCGGCCGCCAAGGCGCGGCTCAAGGTCGGCGGCGGCCATGGCGGCCACAACGGCATCAAGTCGATCGATGCCCATTGCGGCAAGGAGTATCGCCGCCTGCGCCTGGGCATCGGCCATCCCGGCGTCAAGGACCTCGTTCACGCCCACGTTCTCGGCGATTTCGCCAAGGCCGACCAAGCCTGGCTGATACCGCTGCTCGACGCCATCGCCGACAATGCCGACATGCTGGTGCGCGGCGAGGATTCCCAGCTTCTGAACAAGATCGCGCTCGCGACCGGCGGCAAGCCGGAAGCGGACAAGCCCGAAACCCCAAAGAAGCAGGGCGCGCAATCGCACATCCACCAGGCGCGCAATTCCGCCCAGCCAAAGAAGCTGCCGGCAACCGGCCCGATGGCCGACATGCTGAAGAAGATGTTCGGTTCGAAGGGCGACTAGCTTCCCGTTTCCGGAGCGAGCGCTAGTTTTCGCTCAGGTCGGCTTTGAAGACCGGCCTGGAGCACGCCCTATGAGCCACCCGGTGATTGACTGGCTTCTCGCTTCGGATCCTTCGATCCGCTGGCAAGTGATGCGTGACCTGCTGGATGCCCCGGAACCTGTGTGGAGGGCCGAGCGAGCCAAGGTGGAGACCGAAGGCTGGGGCGCCAGACTGCTTTCGCATCAGGACGACGACGGCCAATGGGCGGGCGGCGCCTTTATTCCGGCTGGTTTTGACGCGCGCGAGTGGTCCGAGCGCGGTCAGCCCTGGACGGCCACGTGCTTTTCGCTGTCGCAGCTTGACTTCTTCCGCATCAAACGGATAGCCGCGAACCTGAAAGAGACCCGAACGCCTAGGCGGCTCTGTGCGCTGCCAGAAAGATCCGCACCGCCTCGGCCGCATGGGCCTGCAAGACGTCAGGCGCCGGAATGGCGCCGTCGCCGAGCAGCATGGCGTCGTTCACCGGCCCACCCATGACGAGCCAGTTGAAGAACCCGCCAGCGACCTGCACATCCTTCACCCGGATGTCGCCCTTCTCGCCATAGCGCTTGAAGGCGACGGCAAGCCGCCTGATCGAGCGCATCGGTCCGCGCTCGTGCAGCGCTTCGCCAAGCTGCGGAAAGCGCTCGACCTCGGCAATCACCAGGCGTCGCACCTGCATAAGCCGCGGCGTCATCACGATCGCCAACAACTGGGTGGCATAGTCGAGCAGAAATTCTTCGATTGGCTCATCGCCGTCAGGATCGGCGACCTGCTCCTGGAACTCATCGCCTGCCCCGCCCGTCATGCTGCGCACGACTTCCAGAAACAGCGCCTCTTTGCTCTGGAAATGGGAATAGACGGTCTGCTTCGACACTTCCGCCGTCGCCGCGATCTCATCCATGTTGGTGCCGAGAAAGCCGTGTTTCAGGAAGAGATCGCTTGCTGCCGCCACGATCCCCTTGCGGGTGCGTTCCATGCGCGTCTTTGCGCCGTTGCTCAATCCTGCCCCTCCGCCTTGCTGCACGTCACAAATCATCTGCCCCACACGATAGGCCAGTCGGATTGACAAATCAAACTGGACGGTACAGTCTAGTTAGTGATACGATGTCGGGAGAGGGCCATGGTGAAACCACAAGCAAGAAATCGAATTGCCGCCTGCCGCTGCGGGCTGGTTGCCTTTGAAGCCGTCGGCGAACCGATCGTCGGCGCCGCCTGCTATTGCACCAGCTGCCGCACCGCCGGCGAGCGCTTCGAGGCCCTGCCCGAAGCCTCGCCTGTGCTGGAAGCCGACGGCTCGACGCGCTTCGCGCTCTACCGGAAAGACAGGATCCGCTGCATCAGGGGCAGCGAGCTTTTGCGCGAGCATCGGTTGACACCCGAGGCGCCGACACGAAGGGTGATCGCGAGTTGCTGCAACGCCGCCATGTTCCTCGAATTCAAAGGCGGCCACTGGTTGAGCGTCTACAATCAGCGTTTCGCCCCGGACGAACAGCCGCCGCTCGAAATGCGGACCATGACGAAAGATCGCAAGGCAGGCGTCGAGTTCAACGACACACTGCCGAGTTACAAGACGCATTCGGGCCGCTTCATGTGGCGGCTTTTGACCGCCTGGGCGGCCATGGGATTCAAGGCGCCCAGGATCGACTATGTGAAAGGTGAGGCCAATGGCATCTCAGGCTGAGAAGATCGAGATCGAAAACATCGTCTCGCCCGGCCACAAATACCGTGTCGACCGGGTAAAGTACGAGGCAATGCGCGAAGCCCTGCTCGCGGTCCTGCCGGCCACACCGGGGCTGACCGTCGCGGAAGCGAAGGAGCGGCTATTGCCGTTGTTGCCGCAGGACCTTTTCCCCGAGGGTGCAAAGGCCGGCTGGTGGCTGAAGGCGGTTCAGCTCGATCTCGAAGCCAAGGGCACGATCAAGCGGGAAGCAAGCAAGCCGCTTCGTCTACATAAGAAAACATAAAGCGAACCGGCGACCCCCGCCATCCTTCGTACCGGCCGCTCGTTATTCCTCGGGTTCGGTGGTGAAGAGCAGCGGAAAACCCGCTTCCTTGGCAAGATCGGTCGCCGCCTTGGCCTTGGTTTCCGCAATGTCGCGCACACAGACGACGACCACCGAAGTGCCCATCTTGTGCGCCGTCATCATCACGCGGTAGCCGGCCTCCTCGCTCATATGGAACACGGCCTTGAGCACGCCGACGACAAACTCGCGCGGCGTATAATCGTCGTTGAGCAGCATGACTTTGTAAAGTTTCGGCCGTTCGAGCTTCGGCTTGACCTTCACTTTGACTTTTCTGGCAACCTCGTTGTCACTCATCGGAACCACCCCGTTGATGACAGAAAGAACGGAAATTCCTTAAACCAGAACCGATTTAGGGACAAAATCGTGAAGCAGATCTAAATGTTACAGCGACGCGCGGCGCTATATGCGCACTATCCTACGGGCGGGCGCACCGATCAAGCAAAAGCAGGGGCGGCAGTCACCGTCGGTCAGTTGGCGGGCCAGTGCCCGACGAACATCGTCGCCGCCTCGTCATAGGAGCGGGCCCGCTCCAGTGCCGCCTCGGGCGCCTGCTTGCGCGCAAGAAGCGCATGATAGAAGCAATGCACGAAGAGCGGCGCATCGGCCCCTTCGGGCGAACCATCGGGAGCGACGTAGAGGGCTGCGCCATCCGCCCCGACAAAGGCATCGCCGTATGCCTTGCCGCCGGTTTCGCAGCAGGTGCTGAGAACGATCTTGCCGCCGAGCCTGGCATGCTCGGCAACGACCGAAGGCGGCAGGCTACCGTCGACTAGCATCGATGTGTCGATGCCTTCGCAATACTCGCCGAAGACGAAACCATTTTCGTCGCCGTGACCGCAAATGACCAGATGCTGATGCACGAACTCGCCGCCGGCGATCAAGGTCAGGAAGTCCCCGGGTGTCCCCGGCAGATGCAGCGTGACGACGGCGCTAAGGCTCTCCAGCATGGAACGGATCAGCAGGGCTTCAAGCGTGTCGCCGATATCGACGACGGCCACCGGCACGCGCGGGAACATGAATTTCTGATCGATCAATGTGGGCTCCTCAGACTTTTCGCCGCGACGGGACCGGCGGATTTCTGAGGGCATATGCGGCCCAAATACCGCGCGTTCAACGGCGCAAGCCCCTTATTTACCGTGAACGGGGTGTCCACCCTTGACCAGGAAGCGCCCTTCCCGCATAGCCACGCCAACGGAATTTAAGGATACGGACGAGACCCCATGGGCTTCAAATGCGGTATTGTCGGGCTGCCGAACGTCGGCAAGTCCACGCTCTTCAACGCACTCACCAAGACGGCGGCCGCCCAGGCAGCCAACTACCCGTTCTGCACCATCGAGCCGAACACCGGCGAAGTGGCGGTGCCGGACCCGCGCATGCGCAAGCTTGCCGACATTGCCAAGTCGAAGGAAATCATCCCGACGCGCATCTCCTTCGTCGATATCGCCGGCCTCGTGCGTGGCGCGTCGAAGGGTGAAGGCCTCGGCAACCAGTTCCTCGCCAACATCCGCGAAGTGGATGCCGTCGTGCATGTGCTGCGCTGCTTCGAGGATGACGACATCACCCACGTCGAAGGCCGCATCCACCCGGTCGCCGATGCCGAGACGATCGAGACCGAGCTGATGCTCGCCGACCTCGACAGCCTCGAGCGCCGCACCGAGCAGACCCGCAAGCGCGCCGGCGGCAAGGACAAGGACTCCATGGCGCAGTTGCCGATCATGGAAGCCTCGCTGAAGCTGCTGCAGGACGGCAAGCCGGTACGCACGCTGCTTGCCACGCTCGATGCCGAAGAGCTGCGCATCCTGCAGGGCCTCAACCTCCTGACCGCCCATCCGGTGCTCTACGTCTGCAACGTCGCCGAAAGCGATGCGGTCGACGGCAACGAACACACCCGCGCGGTTGCCGAAATGGCAAAGGCGCAGGGGGCCGAAAGCGTCGTGATCTCGGCGGCGATCGAATCCGAAGTGGCACAGCTGCCGGAAGAAGAATCCAAGGAGTTCTTGAGCGCGCTCGGCCTCGAAGAAGCCGGTCTCGACCGTCTGATCCGCGCCGGCTACAAGCTGCTCGACCTCATCACCTACTTCACCGTCGGCCCCAAGGAAACCCGCGCCTGGACGATCCAGCGCGGCACCAAGGCACCGCAGGCGGCCGGCGTCATCCACACCGACTTCGAGCGCGGATTCATCCGTGCCAACACGATCGCCTACGAGGATTACATCACGCTCGGCGGCGAAGTGGGCGCCAAGGAAGCCGGCAAGGCGCGCGACGAAGGCAAGGAATACGTCGTCCAGGACGGCGACGTCATCCACTTCCGCTTCAACACGTAAGGCCGGTCGCAGCGCTTTTGCGCTGCATCAGGCATGAGAAAGCGCGCTGCCAGAGACGATCTGAATGCAGCGCACATCAAGGCTCAGAGATCACGGCGCGGCATGCAACCGCGCCGTCATCGTTTCCGGCAGCAGGCCCATGACCATACGGCGCAGCCTCTGCCAGAAGATGCCGATGACCAGAACAGTGACGCCGACGGCCGCGAAGGCGACGAAGACGTAGCTGTCGAGCGAAGCGCCGGTCTGGCTCAGCATCGTCCAGATCGCACCACCCAGCGACAACAGCCCTGAGGTGACGAAGGCGCGGCGGTCGATGATCAGCCCGACCAGCATGAAAGCGGCGACGATCAGGATCGCGGCAACCGCCTGGCCGAAGCCGGCCCGGCCGTCCCACCAGCTGCTGCCACCGTTCGACAGGAAAACCAGGCCCATCAGTGCGTAGAGCAATGCAGGTGCTGCGGCCAGGTGCAGCCAGAATGCCGTATCCGAGCGCGCGGTCTCACGCTGTGGATCGGAAACGTCGTAGCGCATGGCGGCCGCAAAAAGGCCCAGGGCTCCAACAAGAACGGTGAGCGCGAGAAGCATGAAATGGTCTTCGTTGGCAAGGTCGATCCCCAGGATCTTCTCGAGGGCAAGAAGGATCGCGACCACGCAGATGAGTGCGATCGATACCATCAGACCGGCCAGCGCCAGTGGTACACGATAGCGCCAGTAGAACAGGCCCAGCGGGATCGGGAACGCCGATAGGTAGGCGAGTGCAAAGACAAGCGGCTTCCAGGCATCGTCATGCTCGCTCACGAACAACAGTGACGTCGTCCCGACCCAGTGCACGAGCGCGACCGTCAGCGCCACCGACGGCAGTGCCAGCCGCTGGCGCCGCACCAGGATTTCGGCAAGGATGAGAATGACCGGCAGCGTTGCGAACGGACCACCCAGACCCCAAAGGCCGATCAGCACGACAATGACGCCGATGGTGATCAGGATATCGTGAAATCCCCGCACGAACCGCGGCTGCTCGCTGTCTTCGGCTGCACGCGCATCAAGCGCAGCGTCCTGTCGCTCCGCGGCGGCATCCGGCGCCGTCGGCCCGAAGATCATGCCGCGGTCCGCAAGATAGGCTTCCAGATCTCTCACCTGGTTCGCTGAGATGATCCCTTTTTCGGCAGCGCCTGCGAGCGCTCTGTTCAGTTCGGTCACGAATGCTCCTCGATCAAGCGCCGGCGGATGCGGCAGCTAGACAGGTGGTTGCATGAACGTCCGGCATGCGCAACCTGGAAATTCAGCCCGCGCTGCCTCGCAACAGATCCGCTCAAATGGATTCCGCTTCGATAAATTATGCAGTAGGTAGACGGCAGCAAATCAGACGGGACAACTCAAGCATGCTGTATTTCGAGGATTTTTCCGAAGGGCGCCGTTTCGACTACACGCCGGTCGAGATGAAGCCGGCGGAGATGATCGCCTTCGCCAGTGAGTTCGACCAGCAGCCGATGCATCTCGATGAGGAAGCGGGAAAACGCAGCATTCTTGGCGGCCTTGCCGCGTCCGGCTGGCACACCAGCGCCGTCGGCATGCGCATGATGCTCGACGCCTTCATGGGCAATTCGACGTCTCAAGGGTCGCCCGGCATCGACTTCATGGACTGGAGGAAGCCGGTCATCGCCGGCGATATCCTCAATGGCTTCAGCCTCGTGCTCGAGGCGCGGCGGTCGAATTCGAAGCCCGATCTCGGCATCGTCAAATTCCGCAACGAAATCACCAACCAGGCGGGTGAGCCCGTGGCGGTCTCCGAATGCACCGTTCTCTTTCGCTGCCGCGAGAAGGGGCAAGCCTGATGATGACGATGGAAGAATTTTACGCCGCCAGGGCCAGGACCGCCATCGGCAGCCTGACCTTCACGGCCGAAGACATCATCCGCTTCGCCCGCGACTTCGACCCGCAGCCTTTTCATCTCGATGAGGAAGCGGCACGGCATTCGCTGTTCGGCGGGCTTTGCGCATCGGGCTGGCATACCAGCGCCGGATGGATGCAATGCTTCGTCCGCTTCTGGAGGAACGAGCAGCGCCGGCTCGCCGCCGAGGGTCTGCGTGCGCCGAACCTCGGCCCCTCGCCCGGTTTTCGCGATCTCAAATGGTTGAAGCCGGTCTATGCCGGCGACACGGTCACCTATTTCGTGACCTTCCTCGAAAGCCGCTCGCTCACCTCGAAACCCGGCTGGCGGATCAACACGATCCTGTGCGAAGGCGACAACCAGCACGGCGAGGCGGTGATCCGCTTTGAGAGCAAGGTGATCGAGTTCGTGTAGCAACGAGCGCCGCCTTCGGGCGACGCACCTCCAGAGACATCTTAATTCCAGCGCGGTTTGCGCGTAAAATCAGCACCAGACAAAGCGCGGTGCCGACTGTCACTTACCCCGTGCGGGATGCCCGCCTTGCATCAAGGAAACGGGAGTGTTGGCCATGGAAAAAACCCATGTCTGTGAACTGGCGGACGCCTATCTGCGTCTTGGCGGCCATCGCCGTGTCGTGATCGACGATAACGAGACATCCGTCAGAAGTTGGGAAGACGAGCCTCCGGAAGCCGAACAGTTTTGGCAAAAGGAAGTAGAGACACTGCCACCCGCCACACAGCGTGAAGTTCAGCTGATGTTGCGGACGATCAATCGCCTCTGAAGCGATCGAAAATGATCCGGTGCGGAACGCGCGGATTTCGATCCGCAATGCCGCTATCGCCCGTCAGGATCAGTGGCCTTCGAATTCGATCAGCGTGCGGACATTGACGCCGAGCGCTTCGAGCTTCTTGCGTCCACCGAGATCGGGGAGATCGATGACGAAGCAGGCGGCGACGATATCAGCGCCCATCTGCTTCAGAAGCTTGGTGGCCGCTTCCGCCGTCCCGCCGGTCGCAATCAGATCGTCGACGAGAATCACCTTCTCGCCCGGCTTGATGGCGTCCTTGTGCATCTCCATTTCGTCGACGCCGTATTCCAGGCTGTAGGCGATGCGCACGGTGTCGTGCGGCAGCTTGCCCTTCTTGCGGATCGGAACGAAGCCGGAAGAAAGCTGGTGTGCAATCGCGCCACCGAGGATGAAACCGCGCGCTTCGATGCCGGCGATCTTGTCGATCTTGGTACCGGCGTAGGGATGCACCAGCTCATCGATCGCACGGCGGAATGCGCGCGGATTGCCGAGCAGCGTGGTGATATCGCGAAACATCACGCCCGGCTTCGGATAATCAGGAATGTTCCGGATGGCGGAGATCAGTTCCGATTGAACGGTGGTCATGGGCAAAAGGGCCTTTGCGTCTCTTGTTACCGCAAACCCATAACACCATCGGCCTCTTTGTCTATAACGGTTTCTTCTCGCGTCGTCGGCGGGAACAATTGGCCGCCCTTGGGGGTTGATGCTACTCTAATCGTGCGGTCGCCCGACCGGCGCGCCGCGCTCTCGCATCAAACTTTAGACAGGGAAGGAAGCACCATGCGCCTGTTTGAATGCGGTTCCCTCGTCCCGGGTTGCGAATGGCACACGCGCGCCGACAACGATGCCGAAATCGTGCGCCGCGCCGTCGAGCACATGCGCGAAACGCACGGCGAGACGGTTATTCGCGAAAACATGATCGACAACATCAAGGCCCGGATCACCGACGAATCCAAGGCGGCGTAACCGTCCGGCCAAGGCGGCGTAAGCCGTCCGGCCAAGGCGGCGTAAGCCGTCCGGCCAAGGCAGGGTAGCCGTCCTCAAGGCGGCGCTAGCCGTCCTCAAGGCGGCGCTAGCCGTCCGATTAGTCCGGCTGCACCATGGCTTCGAGCCGGGCGATGAGGTTTGCCCGGTCGAGACTGAAGTTGCGCTCGATCCAGAGATTTTCGAGTTCGCTGAGGATTTCTCCCACGCGCGGGCCGGCCGGAACGCCGGCCTTCAGCACATCGCCGCCATTCAGCGGGAAGCTCGGCCGCTTCCAGGCGTCGGCGCGTGCCAGCAGCCGGCGCAGCGCAGCGGTTTCGGACAGCAGCGCCGGATCGCCTTCCGACTTGCGCCGTGCCGTTGCCAGCGCCAGCCGCAGCCCTGTGACAATCCCCTCCACTCCATGACGATAGAGCAACCGATCGAAGGCCGTATCGACGGTGGTCGCGGGGACCGCCGGCGCCTTGGCCCAGCGGCTGAAATAGGCAGCTTCCGCCTTCGACAGACGCAGACGCTCCGCCATTGCCTCCAGCCGCTCTTCGTCCGGCGGCACGATCGCGGCCAGGCGCAGAAGCGGATCCGGCGCCCAGCCAAAGGCCCGCTCGGCGGCAACGATATCCGGGATCGCGTCGATGCCCCATTTTTCCGTTTCCGGCAGAACTTCGGTCAGCACGCCTGCCTGGCGCATCCACAGCAGCGCGCGGCCGGGATCGGCGGCGGAAAGCAACTTCTTTGTTTCGGCCCAGACCCGCTCGGCCGAAAGCGTTGCAAGCTTCGAGCGCGCCCTGGCACAGGCGCGCAGGCCCTCGGCATCCGGCCTGCCGCTGCCGTAATGCGCGAAGAACCGGAAGAAACGCAGGATGCGCAGATAGTCCTCGGCAACCCGCTCTGAAGCATCGCCGATGAAGCGCAGCGTGCGCGTCTCGATGTCCGAGAGCCCGCCGACATCGTCGAACACGTCGCCGCGGTCGTTCGCGTAAAGTGCATTGATGGTGAAATCCCGCCGTTCTGCATCCGCCTTCCAGTCGCTGCCGAAGGCGACTTCCGCGCGGCGGCCATCAGTCGAAACATCACGCCGGAGCGTCGTCACCTCATAGGGCGTACCGTCGATGACGAGCGTCACGGTGCCATGATCGATGCCTGTCGGCACCACCTTGATGCCTGCCGCCTTCGCCCGCTCGAACACTTCGTCCGGCCGCCAGGTGGTCGCCATATCGATGTCGCCGGCCGGCAGCCCCATCAGGCTGTTGCGCACCGCGCCGCCGACGACCCGGACCTCGCCGCCCTCGACGTTCAGGACCTCGAAAACACGGCGGAGAGAGGGCGATGAAAACCAGCCTTCGCCGGCAACGGAAGTCATGCGTAAAGCCTTTCATAGAGCATGCGGAGAATGCCGGCGGTGATACCCCAGATGTTGCGATCACCATAGGGCATTCGATAGAAATGCCGCTCCTCGCCCTGCCAATGCCCGCGACCGCGGGCGTGATTGCTCGGGTTCATCAGGAAGGACAGCGGCACCTCGAAGACGCTTTCGACCTCGTCCGGATTGGCGATCAGTTCGAAGCCGGGCTTGACCACTGCCAGCACCGGAGTAATCCGGAAACCGGACATGGCCATGTAGTGCGGCAGCCGACCGATGGTTTCGACGAAGCGCGGATCGAGGCCGATCTCCTCCTGCGCTTCGCGCAGCGCCGCCACTTCGACGGAACGGTCCTCGGGGTCGACGGCCCCGCCGGGAAAGGCAACCTGGCCGGAATGCTTGCGCAGGCTCGCCGTGCGCTGGGTCAGGATGACGCTGGCATCGTCGCCATCGTCGACGACGGGCACGAGCACTGCGGCATCCTTCAGATGCAGCGTCTCCAGATAGGGCACGATGCCCGGATTGAGCAGGAAATCGCCATGGTCGCGCCAGGAGGTTTCCACCGGTCCGCCCATCTGGGTCAGCGCACGTCGACGGAATTCGTCAGCGGAGAAGAGATGCCGGTTCATCGCGACAGCGCTTCCAGCTCTGCCGCCGGCATGATCGGGAAGACGGCGCCGCCCGAGCGCACGCAGAACATCTCGGTGCCATCGACTTCAAGCGTCTCACCGAGTTCGACGATGTCGTACATGACGGGCCGGGAGACCAGCGCCTCCAGGCGCCCGCGCACATGCAGATATGGTTTCAGCTCCCGGTTCTCGCCGTGGATGACGAAGCGCAGCGGATGCTCCGGCCCGGCTTCGACCACATCGCCGACATTGGTGCGGAAGGTCAGGACCTGGCCCTGTTCTCCCTCGGTCATGCTCATTTCGACGGCCACGAACGGCGCATCGACGATGCGGATGCCGACCTTTTCCACAGGGGTCACGAGATAGGTGCGCCCATCCTCGTCCTTGCGCAAAACGGTGGAAAACAGCCTGACCAAGGGCTGCCGGCCGATCGGTGTGCCGAGATAGAACCAGGTGCCGTCGGCGCGGATCTCCATGTCGATGTCGCCGCAGAACGGCGGATTCCAGCGGTCCACCGGCGGCAGGCCGCGCGCCTTTTCGCCGGTCTGCCCCGCAGCACGCGCAATCAGTGCCGCCAGTCCGGCGGCATCGCCGGTTTGCTGAATTTCGGCTTCTGCCATTGTTCCGTCCCGTTTGACCCCGATTTTCAGATCGAGACCTTTGATATGTCACGAGATAGTGCGTCGGCGCCGACTTGTCAGCCGTCCGGCAGGGTCTAAATTGGAATTTGGCAACTGAAATCCCGGTATAGGGCGATTCGGTTTAACAACGGGCGACCGGGGAGTACGACCATGACTGTCATGAAGGGCGCGGCCGACGCGATCGACGAGAAGACGATTGTCGCCGCGGCCGAAAGCGCACTCGGCGAAATCGCCCGGGTGCGTGCGGAAGTCGGCAAGGTTATTTTCGGCCAGGAAAGTGTTGTCGAGCAGACCCTGCTCGCCGTTCTCTCCGGCGGCCATGCCCTGCTCGTCGGCGTTCCCGGTCTTGCCAAGACGAAGCTCGTCGCCACGCTCGGCACGGTCCTCGGCCTTGATTCCAGCCGCGTGCAGTTCACGCCCGACCTGATGCCCTCCGACATCCTCGGCTCGGAAGTCATGGACCAGGATGCGGCCGGCCATCGCTCGTTCCGCTTCATTCCCGGCCCGATCTTCACGCAATTGCTGATGGCCGACGAAATCAACCGCGCCTCGCCGCGCACGCAATCGGCGCTGCTGCAGGCGATGCAGGAGTATCACATCACCGTGGCAGGCGCCCGCAAGGACCTGCCGGCGCCCTTCCACGTGCTTGCCACCCAGAACCCGCTGGAGCAGGAGGGCACCTATCCCCTGCCCGAGGCGCAGCTCGACCGCTTTCTGATGCAGGTCGATGTCGGCTATCCCGACCTTGCGGCCGAGCGGCAGATCCTGCTTGAGACCACAGGTGTCAGCGAAGCAACCGCTCACCCGGTCATCGATGCAGCGCGGCTGCAGCAGATCCAGGCCCTCATCCGACAGATGCCGATCGGGGAAAAGGTGGTCGACGCGATCCTGTCGCTCGTGCGCTCCGCCCGTCCGGGCAACGGCAATGCCGCGACCGACAAGAACGTTGCCTGGGGTCCCGGCCCACGCGCCGGCCAGGCGCTGATGCTCTGCGCCCGCGCCCGCGCGCTTTACGACGGGCGCCTGGCGCCGTCGATCGACGACATCCTGGCGCTTGCCGAGCCCGTGCTTCAACACCGCATGGCGCTCACTTTCGCTGCCCGCGCCGAAGGCATGACCGTGCGCGACGTCATCGCCGATCTGGTGAAACAGGCCAGAGGCTGACGAATGGCCACCGTCGGGCACATAGTCTCGCGTACTCCTGCTGGTGAAGTACTTTCCCGCGCGCAACAGCGCGCCATGCTCGTTCCCGATTGCCTGGTCGAAGCACGGCGGATCGCCAATACCGTGATTTCCGGCTGGCATGGCCGGCGCAAGCGCGGCATTGGCGAGAATTTCTGGCAGTTCCGGCCCTACAGCGACGGCGAGAGCCTGTCGCGCATCGACTGGCGCCGCTCGGCGCGCGACGACCACACCTATGTCCGCGACCGCGAATGGGAGGCCGCGCACACCATCTGGCTGTGGGCGGATCTTTCCCCGTCGATGATGTACAAGTCGAGGCTCGGCGCCGTCTCCAAGGAGAGCCGCGCGCTCGTGCTGATGCTGGCGCTCGCCGAGATCCTCGCGCGCTCTGGCGAACGCATCGGCTGCCCCGGCATCATGGAGCCGATCTCGGCCCGCAATGCCGCCGAACGGCTGGCGACCGCAATCATGCTGAGCCCGCTTGCGGAAGGCCTCCCCAATACCGGGATGATCCGCAGCGCCAGCGATCTCGTGCTGATCGGCGATTTTCTCGATCCGGCGGAAAAGATCATGGACCGCCTCGGCCCGCTGGCACGCCGGGGTTTGCGCGGCCATGTGGTCGAGATCGCCGACCCTGCGGAAGAGGTGTTTCCCTATAGCGGCCGCACCGAATTCACCGACCCGGAGACCGGCGAGAAGTTGACGGCCGGCCGCGCCGAAGTGCTGCGCGAGGACTATCAGCGCGCCTATGTCGGCCGCCGCGACAGCCTGGGCGTGACGCTCCGCCACCTCGGCTGGACCTTCACCCCGCACAGAACCGACCGGCCCGCCTCGGAGGCGCTCGTCGCCGTGCATACCTATCTCTCCGGCATGCCGGGACGCGCGACGCACGGGGGCCAGCTATGAGCAGCTTGCCCTTCCTGTTCACCAATCCCGCCATCCTCGCCGCCCTCGTTGCCCTGCCCGTCATCTGGTGGCTGCTGCGCATGACGCCGCCAAGGCCCGCGGCCGAAGTCTTCCCGCCGCTGCGCATCCTGGCGTCCGTGATGAAGCGCGAGGAAACCCCGGCGCAAAGCCCCTGGTGGCTGACGCTGCTGCGCATGCTGATGGCCGCGGCGGTGATCCTGGCGATCGCCGATCCGGTGTTCAACCCGCGGCAGAACACGCTTTCCTCCGCTGGCCCGCTGGCGCTCGTCATCGACAACAGCTGGGCGACGGTCTCCGATTGGGATCGGCGGGTCGAGGCCGCCAATGCGCTCATCGACGATGCGGAGGCGAAGGATCTGCCGGTTTCGATCGTCTTCACGACCGATCGACAGCACGATGCGACCCCGGCTTCCGCCACCACCGCGCGAGACCGGCTGGCCGCGGCGCAGCCGCAACCGCTGCCGGCCGCGCGCGATCGGGCGCTTGCCGCCATGAAAGCCGCCCTCGCGAACTCGCCGCCTGGCACGCTTGCGTTCCTCAGTGACGGGATCGAGGCTGGGGACGGTCAGACGATGCGCCAAGTCGCGGAGATCGGCGCGGCCAACGTCCGCCGGATCGAAGGCAATGCGGAAAGCGCCATCGCGCTGACATCCGCGACCAACGAAAACGAAGGCATGCGGGTCACGGCATCGCGGCTGCCGCTTGGCGAGCCACGCGCCTATTACGTCTTTGCCCGCGACGCGCGCGGCACCGCCATTGCCGAAGGCGAACTCCGCTTCGCCTCAGGCGCCACGGCAGCGAATGCCCTGTTGAGGGCCCCCTTCGAGCTGCGCAACGATTTCGCACGTCTGACGATCGAGGGCCAGGCGACAGCCGGCGGCATCCACCTGCTCGACGATGGCAATCGCCGTCGTCGCGTGGCGCTGCTGAGCGGCGAGGTTCACCAGTCGCAGCCGCTGCTTTCACCGCTCTATTACATCAAGCGGGCGCTCGAACCTCACGCCGACCTGATCGAGCCGCGAGAGGAAGCGATCGGCAAGGCGATTGCCGAACTTCTCGCTCAAAATCCGTCGATCCTGGTCATGGCCGACGTCGGCCGGTTGCCGGACGAAAGCTATCCGCTGGTGACGCGCTGGCTGGAGAATGGCGGCATGCTCGTTCGCTTTGCCGGCCCGAGGCTGGCCGGCGCGCCTGCCGACGACCCGCTCGTCCCCGTCATGCTCAGGCAGGGCGAACGGTCCCTCGACGGCGCGCTCTCCTGGTCAGAGCCGCAGCCGCTTGCCGACTACCCATCTTCCAGCCCCTTTGCCGGTCTCGAGCATCCGCGCGATGTGCTTGTCAAACGCCAGGTTCTGGCGCAGCCGACACCGGACCTTGCCGAACGGACCTGGGCCAACCTCGCCGATGGCACGCCGCTGGTCACCACAGCCGAACGCGGACGTGGACGCATCGTGCTCTTCCACGTGAGCGCCGACCCGGGCTGGTCGAACCTGCCGATTTCAGGCTCCTTCGTCGACATGCTGCGCCGGTCCATCCAGCTTTCACGTGCCGGCGGCATTGCCGGTGACCAGACAAGCAAGGCGCAGACCCTGCCGCCCTATCGCCTGGTAAACGCCCGGGGCGAACTGACCACGGAGACGGGCAGCGCCCGGCCGCTTGAGATCGCCCCCGGAGTTGCGCCGATTGTTTCCGCAGACACACCGCCCGGCCTCTACGGCTCGGAAGAGGGTTTTGTTGCCAACAATCTTCTCCCCGACGGCGGCAGCATCGCTCCGATCAGAGGCAACCTCGTCAGCGAACGCGCGGAAGGGCTGGAAGGCGTGCGCCCGTTCTCGATCCGGCCCTATCTCTTCGGGCTCGCGCTGATGCTTTTCCTGATCGACACGTTGATCGTGCTTTCCATGGCCGGCGGCCTCACAGGATTGCGCCGCCGCGCTGCCGGTGGCGCCGCCACGGCAGCCGTGCTTGCAACCCTTGGCCTTGCCACCCTTGGTGTTGCTGCCCTGGCACCCTCGATTGTTCACGCGCAGGATAGCCAGCCAAGCGACGCGCAGACACTGCAACGCCTCGACACGACCCACCTCGCCTATGTCATCACCGGCGAGGCCGAGGTCGATCGATTGTCGGAACAGGGCCTCCTGGGCCTCAGCAACTACCTGACCTATCGCACGGCTCTGGAACCGGGCGCCCCCGTTGGCGTCGATCTGGAACAGGACGAGCTGGCGTTCTACCCGATCATCTATTGGCCGGTATCCGCCACGGCGCCGATGCCGAGCAGCAGAGTGATGAGCCGGATCGACGCCTATATGCGCAACGGCGGGACCGTGCTCTTCGACACGCGCGACCAGTTCTCCTCGCTCACGCCTTCGACGGCGGGCGACAGCCCCAATGTGCAGCGCCTGCAGGAGATGCTGAACGGCCTAGACATTCCGCCGCTGGAACCGGTGCCTTCCGACCACGTGCTGACAAAGGCCTTCTACCTGCTTTCGAATTTTCCCGGGCGTTACACCGAGAGCCAGTTGTGGGTGGAAGCCGCCCCCCATGACGCCGAGGAGCAGAGCAACCGACCGGTGCGCGGCGGCGATGGCGTCACGCCGATCATGATCACCGGTAACGACTTCGCCGGCGCCTGGGCTGTCGACGCCAACGGCGCGCCGCTTCTGCCGACGGTACCGCCGGACGAAATGCAGCGCGAATATGCCTATCGGGCGGGCGTCAACATCATGATGTACATGCTGACCGGCAACTACAAGTCCGATCAGGTTCATGTGCCGGACCTCCTCCAGAGGCTTGGGCAGTGAGGGCTGATCGATGACTTATGGTTTTGCTCCGCTGCTTCCACTGGTGTTCTTCGTGCCGCTTCTGGTCGTCGCGGCGCTGTTCATCGGCTACGGTCTGTGGCGAAAGATACGCGGCGCCTGGCTGCGCGCCCTCGCCTTGGCCGCACTCGCCCTGGCGATCGCCAATCCTTCCATCTTCGTCGAACTGCGTGATCCGCTCTCGACGATCGTCGCGATCGTGGTTGACCGCAGCCAGAGCCAGCAGAATGGCGACCGCACCGAGCAGACCGATCGTGCGGTCGAGGGCCTGAAGGCGCGGCTGGCGGCGATACCGCTCATCGAGCCGCGTATCGTCGAGGCCAAGACCGATCCGGCGAGCGTCTCGCCGGCGACCAACCTCTTCACCACACTTACGACAGCGCTCTCCGATGTTCCGCCAGCGCGCATCGGCGGCGCCATCTTCGTGACCGATGGCCAGATCCACGACGTGCCCGATGTCAGCCGCAAACTGGGTTTCGACGCCCCGGTTCATGGCCTGATCACCGGCAAGCCTGATGAGTTCGACCGGCGCGTCGAGCTCATCAACCCGCCGCGTTTCGGCATCGTCGGCGAAGAGCAGAAGCTCTCGTTCCGGGTTGTCGACGACGGCGCCGCACCCGGCGGGACCGCGGAAGTCAGCATCCGCCTCAACGGCAACGAAATCGCCCGGGAACGGGCCGAGCCGGGCACCGACGTTCCCTTCAGCTTCAAGGTTACGCGCGGCGGCAACAACGTGCTCGAATTTGCGGTGGATGCGGTTCCAGGCGAAGTGACCACGACCAACAACCGTGCGGTTCACGTACTCGACGGCATTCGCGAAAATCTGCGCGTGCTGCTTGTGTCCGGCGAGCCTCATGCCGGTGAGCGTGCCTGGCGTAATCTCCTGAAATCCGACGCCGCGGTCGATCTCGTGCACTTCACCATTCTGCGCCCGCAGGAAAAGCAGGATGGTACGCCGATCAACGAACTGTCGCTGATCGCGTTCCCGACGCGTGAACTGTTCGTCGACAAGATCAACGAGTTCGACCTGATCATCCTCGATCGCTACCAGCATCGTGGCCTGCTGCCGATCCTCTACTACGACAACATCGCGCAATATGTGGAGAACGGCGGCGCGCTTCTGATTGCCGCCGGGCCGGAACACGCCGGCGACGATTCGATCGCCGCAACGCCGCTCTCGGCCGTGCTGCCGGCCGCACCCACGGGTGTGATGAACGAGAAGGCCTTCTTCCCCCGCCTGTCGGAGGAAGGGAAGAAACATCCGGTAACCCGCGGCCTCGAAGGCTCCGACAGCGAGCCGCCGCACTGGGGCCGTTGGTTCCGCACGGTCGATGTCGACAGGCCTGAGGGCAATACGGTGATGGAAGCGGCCGACGGCAAGCCGCTGCTCGTGCTCAACCGCGTCGGCAAGGGCCGCGTCGCCATGCTGCTCTCCGACCAGGGTTGGCTTTGGGCCCGCGGCTTTGAAGGCGGCGGTCCGCATGTCTCGCTCTATCGCCGCACCGCCCATTGGTTGATGCAGGAGCCCTCGCTCGAGGAAGAGGCGCTGACGGCACGCGCCCGGGGCCGCACGCTGGAAATCACCCGTCAGACGATCGACGGCGACCCGGGTCCCGTTTCGCTCGTCTCACCCTCGGGTCAAAAGCAGGACGTGAAGTTGACGGAGCGCCAGCCGGGTCTCTATTCGGCAGAACTCGCCACGACCGAGACCGGTCTGTTCGAGATGGCCAATGGTGAACTCACGGCCCTTGCCCATGTCGGCGATCCCAATGCGCCCGAGTTCAAGGCGGCGATCTCGACCGAGGACAAGTTGCGCCCGTGGGCGGAGAAGACCAAGGGACTGGTGCGGCGTCTCGCAAGCGCCGACGGGCCGCTCGATCTGCCCACGGTCCTGCCGGTCAGGGGCTCGATACGCTCGGCCGACGACCAGCGCCTCTCGATCCGCATGACCGACGAAACCGTGCTGAAGGGCATCAACTCGCTGCCGCTGTTTACCGGCCTCCTCGGGCTTGCGGCACTGCTCTTCCTGATCTCCGCCACCTGGTATCGCGAGGGACGATGACCGAACGGACCGTCGTCGTCAGCGACCTTCGCGACACACCACATTTCTTCGATGCCGTGGCCGACCGCATCTGGCGCGCCTGGTGGGAACCGCAGGGCTTTCCTCTGAGCCATATTACCTGCCTGCTGCAGGAGAGCCTCACCGAAGATGCAGAATCCCTTTGCCTGGTGGCGCACGCCGGAGATCGCTTCGTCGGCACCGCCTCGGTGATCGCCTCGGACCTCGAGGAGCGGCCGGATCTCACCCCTTGGGTGGCGGCCGTCTGGGTCGACCCGCCGTTCCGCGGCACCGGCATCGGCGGCGACATCGTGCTGAAGGCCGCCCGTGCGGCGCTCGATTCCGGCGCGGAGGCCGTGCATCTCTGCGCCCTTCCTGGCAAGCGCGCCTTCTACGAGCGCCTCGGCTGGCGGCTCGATGAACAGGACGTGGGCGAGGATCGCCTCGACGTCTTCAGCATGCGCCGCACCTGAAAGGTTTTCGATGTTCGAGGTAACGGACGCGCCTCCGACCGAGGCGCTGGAAGCGATCGGCAATGGCCTCACAGCCTTCAATGCTGCCGATGTCGGCCCGTCGGAGCGGCGACCGCTCGCCGTGCTCGTCGGCGGTCCCGAGGCGAAGGGGCAACGCGGCGGCTTGAACGGCTACACCGGCTGGGGCTGGCTCTTCGTGCAATGGCTGTGGCTGCCGGAGGATCTTCGTGGGCGGGGCCTTGCCGGCAAGCTGCTTCAGGCGGCGGAAGACGAAGCGCGACGCCGCGGCTGCCACAGTGCCTGGATCGACACCTTCAACCCGCAGGCCCGGCGCGCCTACGAACGCCAGGGTTACCGGGCCTTCGGCGAATTGCCGGATTTCCCGATCGGCCGCACCCGGGTCTTCCTGAAGAAATCGCTCGTCTCCGGCTAGAGCGCGGTGCGTTCAATTGAACGCACAAAGGACGCTCTAGCCTCAGACCGCGAGCTGCAGCTCGAGCGGCACGGCGGACGCCGCCGCATCGTCCCGCCAGCCGATGATACCGGCAAGGCCGGCATGCACGCCCTCGGCCATCGGCACGACGAGCACCCGGGCGGGATCGACCGGTCCCGGAAATTCGAGCGCACCGTAGCGCACCTTCTCGAAACCGAGCGGCTGATAATAGGGCGGGTCACCGACGAGGATCACCGCCTCCGAACCCTGCCGCCGCGCCGCCTCGACCGCGATGCGCACCAGCTCCCGGCCGATACCCATGTTCTTGTGCGACGGCCGGACAGCGAGCGGCCCGAGCAGATGGCCTCTGACAGTGCCCGCAAACACAGGCGTCATCCTGACCGAAGCGATGGTCTCGCCGTTGTCGGCACAGATGAAGGACAGCGACCGATCATGCGGCCCTTGCTCGCGGATGCGCGCGGCCGCCCGGGCAAACCGGCCGGGGCCGAAGGCTTCTTCATTGATGATTTCGATGGCTGCGTCATGGGACGCGTCTTCGGTCAGGTAGACGAGATCGTGCTTTTTCATGGGATCGAGAAACCAGGCATGCGAACAGACATAGGGATGGCTTCGCCCGAAGCGGGCGTTGGCAGCATCAGCGTCGTCGCAGGTTTCCCGAGAACATCATCAGTGCGGTTTCTTCCAACACGAAAAAAGTTGTGAGATCGCCGATATCAGAAAAATGCCCGCTGTCAAAGTCTAAAACGCACTGTTCGGATTTCGCCATCTATCGGACGCCGCTGGAAGCGCTATCTATGAGCGCAAGGATCACGAAGGAGATTTCAAGATGGGTAGATTAGTGGACGGCGTCTGGCAGGACGTCTGGTACGATACCGTCGCAACGAACGGCCATTTCAAGCGCAGCGCTTCGCAGTTTCGCAACTGGGTCACGGCAGACGGATCCGCGGGACCTAGCGGCGACGGCGGTTTCAAGGCGGAGGCCGGTCGCTATCATCTCTATGTTTCGCTCGCCTGCCCCTGGGCGCACCGCACGCTGATCTTCCGCAAGCTGAAGAAGCTGGAGGACCTCATTTCCGTTTCGGTCGTCGATCCGCTCATGCTCGCCCAGGGCTGGGAGTTCAAGGACGGCGGCATCGGCACTGGCGACCATCTCTTCGGATCGAAGGCGCTGTGGCAGATCTATACCCGCGCCGATGCCCACTATTCCGGCCGCGTGACCGTACCGATTCTCTGGGACAAGCAGCAAAACACCATCGTCTCGAACGAATCCTCCGAGATCATCCGCATGTTCAATTCCGCCTTCGACGGGCTGACCGGCTCGACGACCGACTTCTACCCGGAAGAACTGCGCGCCGAAATCGATGCGTTGAATGCCGACGTCTACAACGACGTCAACAACGGGGTTTACAAGGCGGGCTTTGCCACCACGCAGGCCGCCTACGAGGAGAGCGTCACCGCGCTCTTTTCCCGGCTCGACAAGCTGGAAGAACGCCTCGCGTCGCATCGCTATCTGACCGGCAGCCGCCTCACCGAGGCCGACTGGCGCCTGTTCACCACGCTGGTGCGTTTCGATCCGGTCTATGTCGGCCACTTCAAGTGCAACATCCGCCGGATCGCCGACTATCCGAACCTGCAAGGTTACCTCCGGGAGCTTTACCAGGTCCCGGGCGTGGCCGAGACCGTCGATATGCGCCACATCAAGGAGCACTACTACCGCAGCCACACGACCATCAACCCGACCGGCGTCGTGCCAGTGGGTCCGGTGCTCGACCTCACCTCCCCGCACGGACGCGAGAGGCTGTAGACCGATTGTTCGAGCGGCTGAACCGCCTCTACCAGTGAATGTCGAAGGCAGCGCTGCCGGCGAGTTCCGCAAGCCGGCGACGCGTCGCCGGCGTGGTATCCTCCGGCAGCGCATCGAGCGCGAAGAAGCCGCTTGCGGCGATCTCCAGATCCGGCGTCTTCGGCGCGGTCTGCCTGACGCCGTCGCAGCGGTAGAAGACGACATGGTCGCGGCGGCTCGTGCGCCTGTTGTAGTAGACCTGGATGAGCACCGGCGGCGCCGTTGCCTCCAGGTTTCCCTCTTCGCGCAGCTCCCGCAGCAGCCCGTCAATCGAGGCTTCGTCGCGATCGAGCCCCCCACCCGGCAGGTGCCAGCCCGGCAGATAGGAATGGCGCACGAGAAAAACCCGGCCCTCGTCATCGAAACAGGCAGCGCGAACGCCGATCGTCATGCCGCGCGCAAGGGCGTAATAGCCATGCGCGAGCCGCATCAGGAGCCGGAGATACCAGCGCCGCATCTCCGGTGGCCGTTCCTCGTTCAGTCGTCTCGTCCTTCCCATGTTTTCGGCCCGCACGCGATTCATCGGGCGACCTGATTCCCCTCGGCCGGAATATGCGCTAGACGGGGGCGATGTTCAAACTTGCCCATATCTCCGATGTCCATCTCGGGCCCCTGCCCGAATTGTCCTTAAGGGAGCTCGCGTCGAAGCGCATCACCGGTTTCGTCAACTGGCACCGCAACCGCAGCCGGCATCTCTTTACCGGCACGCTCGACACGCTGCTGGCGGATATCGAGAAGAAGGATCCTGACCATCTGGCGATGACAGGCGATCTCGTGAACCTCGCGTCTTCGCTTGAGATCAAGGCAGTGACCGAATGGCTGACGGATGCCGGCAAGCCGGAGAACATTTCCATCGTTCCGGGCAACCATGACGCCTATGTGCCGGGCGCCTACGAAAAGACCACCCGTGCCTGGTATCCCTACATGCGGGGCGACGATGCGCCGGCTCATTGGCACGACCGGCACCGTTGCTTTCCCTATATGCGGGTGCGCGGACCGGTCGCGCTGATCGGCTGCTCGACCGCTGTCGCAACGCCCCCCTTTGCCGCAAGCGGCTATTTCGGCCAGCGGCAGGCACGCGCGACCGTCAACATGCTGCGGGCCGCCGGCGAAGCGGGCCTCTTTCGCATCGTCATGATCCACCACCCGCCGATCCGCGGCGCGGCCTCGATGCACAAGCGCATGATCGGCATCCGCCGTTTCGCCGCGACGATTTCCTCGGGCGGTGCGGAGCTCGTGATCCATGGCCACACCCATCTCAACACCGTCTACTGGCTGAAGGGCCAGAATGCACCGGTCCCGGTCGTTGGCATCGCCTCGGCCTCGCAAGGCCCGGGCGGCCACAAGCCGCCAGCAGCCTATAACCTCTTCACCATCACCGGCGAGCCGGGCAATTGGCAGCTGACGCGCGAACGCTATGCGCTGAACGGCGATGCAACGACGGTGACACTCGCCGAAACGACGCGTTTCTGAAGCCGTCAGGCGGGCCACTTCGCAGAATATTCATCGCCCGGCGAATATTTTCCCGCATTCATGCGTCATACCCCAGTCGTGCGCCGCCCGCTGGTGGTGTGCATTGTCTTCTGGCATGCTTCGTGGCTGAAGCCGCCCGACGGCGGCTCACCTCCTTTCGGAGCGTCAAGGACACGCGATCATTTTGAAACGACGCGCGGGCTTTCAAGGGCATGCGCGAAGAACGGGAGATGGCATGATGTACCGAAAGGCCCTGCTTGGCGCCCTGATTGTGGCCGGCGCAACCAGCTTCATGGCGCAGGCCGTGATGGCAGCCGGCGAAGACACCAGCGAACCGCCCAAGAAGACCAAGACGACCAGCGAATGCACGGATGGCAAGGTGTGGGACGCAAAGAAGAATGCCTGCGTCAACGCCAAGAAAAGCGACCTCAGCGACGATATCCTGTTCCAGGCCGCCCGCGAGCTCGCCTATGCCGGCCAGTATGAAAATTCCATCAAGGTACTCGGCGCGGTCAAGGACCAGAAGAGCGCCCGCGTCCTCAACTATCTCGGCTATTCCAACCGCAAGGCCGGCCGCATGGAACTCGGCATGCAGTACTACAAGCGCGCGCTCCAGGCCGACGAGAACTACATTCTCGCGCGCTCCTACATGGGCCAGGCGCTGATCGAACAGGGACACGTCGAGGAAGCACGCGTGCAGCTCGTCGAGATCCGCGATCGTGGCGGGGAGAACACCTGGGCCTACCGCGCACTGTTGCAGTCGCTTGGCGGCGTGCGCCAGTACTGACCCACCGGGAGCATCGAGGCGGNCCGCCTCGATCGCAGCGCCAAACGACAGAGCGCCGAGCGCGCAAGAGACGCGCCGGCATTGGCTGTCTAGCCCTTCTTTGCGCCCCCGCTGCTGCCGCTTGCAATGGGCGCGCTCTCGTTCTTCTTCTCCGACCATTCCGGCGGCAGACCGAGCGCGCCGCCAGCGATGCCGCCGAGGCCGGATCCTTTCCCGAAAACAGCACAATCGGGATCGGAGGGTTTGCCGGTCACCGCATAGGCGACGCTGCTCTTGACGTTCTTCATCGAAGGCAGTTCGAAGTCGGATTTCATCGGGTCACCCGATTTTTCCAGCAACGCACTGAAATCGCCTGAAAAATCTCCGGCAAGCTCAAAGGCGTCGGCAGCCGTCGATGCGCGGGAACCATTGGTGAGGATGTTGGCACCGCGCGCCCATGTCAGCCCGGCGATCTGCTTGCCCCGCGCGTCGAAAGCCTCCGCCTCGACTGCGAGACTTCCGAGACCGATCGGAATGCGCGGAACCGGAACGGGAGCGACCGCCGAGGTGACGGTCGACACGCCCGCAACAACGGCATTTGTCGATTTGACCTTGCTGATCACGGAGCGCACGGCCATATCCGCCGGCTTCGATATCGGCACGACATCGAACTGCGCACTCAATGCCTCGCAGAGCGACCGGTCGATCGCCGTCGCCACCAGTTTCTTCTGCGGATCTCCAAGCTTGTCGAGATCGGCATTGGCCGCGAAGGTCGTCGGCATCACGTGCACCGTCTTGACGTTCTTGGTCGAGGCGGCATCCACCCGATACTTCGTCTTGGTCACCATCCCGTCGCTGGCGACGAAATCCTTGTAGGACGATAGCGATCCGGTTTCCATGACCTGAGCGCTCTGGCATGCGGCAAGCCCCACAAGCAGCGGAACCACGGCACCAATGCGCATGGCCATGGCCCCTCGCCGAAGCTGGGCTCGGCCCCATCGGCCGCCCCCGATCCGAGCGGCGTTCATTCTCTTGCTAGGATGCTGTGCGTTCATTGGCGTGTCCCCGACATCGACCTGCAGTTGTGCCATGGGGTCCAGCCAGATTCGGGCCGAACTTTGACGCGATCTCGGGGTGTCGGTGCAGTTTACGGTAACGAAGTCCTCGGTTAACGGCGGCCGGCAAGCAAAAGCTTTTTGGGAAAAGACGCTATGAAGCAGCAGAATTTGCTTCCCGTTCCGGCACTTCCCTTGCAGACTAAGGGGCAAATGTTTCATATCATCCGGCTCGTGCCTCGCACCGCGAATAAATGCACGATCCGGCACGTTTCATTTGGAAGAGCAATGCGTCCAGCGGCAGAAACGAAGGACTTCAGACGCGACTTGGTCAGTCTCCTGCCCAAATTGCGTCGGTTCGCGATGACGCTGACGCGCAACGCCAATGATGCCGACGACCTCGTCCAGGAAGCCTGCGAGCGCGCGATCACGCGCAGCCACCTGTGGAACGGAGAAGGCCGGCTGGAAAGCTGGGTCTATGCGATGACGCGCAACCTCTGGGTCGACGAGATTCGCAAGCGCAAGGTCCGCGCCGGCAGCGGCACGGTCGATGCGCTCGGCCAGGAAGAGCTCAGCATCGAGGCTTCGGCCGAAAAGGCCGTCTACGCCAACCAGTTGCAGAAGATGATCCTGTCGATGCCCGAAGGCCTGGCGAGCGTGTTCCTGCTGGTCAACGTCGAAGGCCATAGCTACCGCGAGACGGCCGACATCCTCGGCATTCCGATCGGCACTGTCATGAGCAGGCTGTCGACGGCGCGCCTCAGGCTTGCCGCCATGATCTCCGAGAATACCGAAAGGAGGGCCTGACCGTTGCAACAGACAAAGGGTCACGCACTCGAAGTTCGCCTATCCGCCTATATCGACGGTGAGATCGGCGAAGCGGAACGAAATGAACTCGACGCGCTTCTCGCCCGCGACGACGACGCCAAGGCTTTGTTCGAAAAGCTGAAAGCCGGCAGCAGCTTCGGCGATACGGCTTTTGAGGATTTTCTGCACGATCCCGTGCCGCTGGCCCTGGTGCGACAGATCAAGCAGGGTCCCGGTGTCAGCCCCAAAACCGAACGCGTGACGGCGACAGCCGCCAACGTCAGAAACGTGCGCATCTGGCCGCGCGTGCTTGCCGCATCGGTTGCACTGATGCTGCTCGGCGGTTCGGCCGGCTTCGTCATCGGCACGGCAAACAATGTGGGCGAACCGGCCGAAGTGGCAGCGGCGCGCGGCTGGCTGGACGATATCGCCGACTACCACCGCATCTATTCGCGCCAGAAAGAGCATCTCGTCGAGGTTCCCGCCTCCGAGGCTCCCAAGATCGAGACCTGGCTTGCGTCCAGCGTCGGCGTTCCCTTCAAGATTCCGCAGCTTGGCGGCAAGGGCCTGACCTTCGCAGGCGCCCGTCTGCTGGTGGCGAACGGCAAACCCGTGGCACAGCTCGTTTACCGCAGCACTGAGGGCGAGATCTTTGCGATCTGCTTCCTCAAGAATACCACCGGCCCGCAGTCGAACGATTTTGACGAGAGCATCCGCGATGATCTCGGCATGGTCTCCTGGCAGAGAGGTGGCGCCTCCTTCGTGCTCGTCGGTCCTTCCGCCCATGTCGGGATGCAGGATATCGCCGAGGCCGCCGCCGCGACGATCTGAGTTCACGCCTTCAAAGCTTGGCTTTGCCGCAACCAACACGAAAATTCTGGAACCGCCCCCTTGGCAACACCAGTTTCCAAGGCAGATTTCGCTGCCATGAAAAGCAGACATCGGCCGCGGCTCGGCAGAGACCATAATTCGTGCGCCCGTGTTTGGATCAAGCAGAAATTTGTGTAGGCAACCAAACGGTTACACCTGCGACCACGTCGCAAAATACACACATCGCATGGCCAAATATTGAGTCCGAATTGCAGCGTCACAACTCCCGCAAAATTGGCAAAAATCGGCAAGAAAAAACCAAAGGTTGACATTGCAATACTTTACCTCTATCTCTGGCAAATCGATATTTGCTTGCTAAGCTTTGGTTACCGCGCATCTAGCAACTGCGCCCTGAACGAACCTTCCTTTCAAAAATCGCTATCACCATCCGCAGCGCTCCCGCGTCGCGGTCGTTCAATATGCTATGAGAGGGTTCATCATGACCACCGGCACAGTTAAATGGTTTAATTCCACCAAGGGCTTCGGCTTCATTCAGCCTGACAACGGCGGCCCGGACGCCTTCGTCCACATCTCCGCCGTCGAACGCGCTGGCATGCGCGAAATCGTCGAAGGCCAGAAGGTCTCCTACGACATGGAGCGCGACAACAAGTCGGGCAAGATGTCGGCCTGCAATCTTCAGGCGGCCTGAATCGGTATCGGCTCTCCCTTGACCACGGATGTACTGGCACTGCCGAGAGCATGATACCCATCAAGGTCAGGCAATATGCCTGGCCTTTTTTATTTCCGCGCATCGAATGCACGTTCCCGCGACTGCGTTGCACATCGGGAATGACGTGACTGCCGTCGACGCGCCTGTAAGATCGGGATCCCCCATGACAGAGACCCACACCAAATCGCGCCAGCGGGCCGAGATTGCCTTTGCCAAGGAGCAATCGCAATTCTTTGCTCGAGGCAGCGCAGTCGAGGAACTCGACGCCATCGTCCAGGCACGCGAAGAGAAGACCTCGCGCCTGCGCGAAGCACGCCTGGCGAAGGAATTGCAAGATCGTCTGGCGGGTGCTGCCGCCCCCATTTCGAAACGCGTCAGAAAAACCTGACCTTCAGTCAGGGTGACACCTCAACTGGAAGAGAGACTTGAGAAACATCAGAAACAGTGAACTCACCGACCGTCGCAGCGCCGCTGCCGATGCGAAGAAAGCGCTTCTTGAAGCCTACCGCGCGGCAAAGGAAGCCGCAGAACCGACCCAGCTCGCCCGCCAGGCCGAGCGTCAGGCAGTCGCTGCCGCCCGCGAGGAACGGCGCGCTGGTCGCGAACGGGCGAAGGCCGAGGAGCGCGAGCGTTTGCAGGCCGAGGCGGCAGAGCGCGAGGCCGCCATCGCAGCCGCTGCTAGAGCCGAGACCGAGGCACGCGAGGCCGCTGACCGGAGCCGCATTTCGCGCGTGATCGAGGACGAGGCCGCTCGCAAGGCCGAACGCGACCGGCGCTACGCCAACCGCAAGGCGCGGCAGGCATAACAGGCGACCGGCGCGTCGGCATGACGCCGTCATGCCGAGCTGCGACTGCCCTGTCTCAACGATTGATCGAAAACGCCGCCCGTCCATTGAGGGCACGCGGCGTTTTTGTTGATCAGCCGCGCTTCATTTCCAGAACGCGGTTCGCCGCCGACACGATCGCTTCGAGCGAGGCGGCAACGATGTTGGTATTGATACCGGCACCGAACAGTTTTCCGCCCGGATGCTCCATCTCGACATAGGCGATGGCCGCCGCGTTGGAGCCGTGCTGCAGTGAGTGCTCGGAATAGTCGGCAACCGAGAGATCCACGCCGAGGTAGATCGACAGCGCGTTGATGAAGCCGTCGATCGGGCCGGTGCCCTTGCCTTCGATGCGCTTCACCTCGCCATTGTCGGTGATCTCGGCGGCCACCACGCGCACGCCCTTGTGCTCGCCGACCGGATAGGTGTGGTGATCGACGAACTTGATGCGCGCGCCCGGCTGCTCGACATAGCGCTCGATGAAGCGCTCGTGGATGCGCCTGGAGGGCACCTCCTTGCCTTCCTCGTCGGTAATGCGCTGGATGTCTTCGCGGAACTCGACCTGGAGGTTGCGCGGCAGGTTGATGCCGTAATCCTCCTGCAGGATGTAGGCGATGCCGCCCTTGCCCGACTGCGAGTTGATGCGGATGATCGCCTCGTAGGAACGGCCGACGTCGCGCGGATCAATTGGCAGATACGGCACTTCCCAGAGCGGCTTGTTGGCCGTCTTGATCGCCTTCATGCCTTTGTTGATCGCGTCCTGGTGCGAACCAGAGAAGGCCGTATAGACCAGCTCGCCGACGTATGGATGGCGCTCCGGAATGACCATCTGGTTGGAGTATTCGTAGACTTCCTTGATCCGCTCGATGTCCGAGCAGTCGAGCTGCGGGTCGACGCCTTGCGTGAACATGTTCAGCGCCAGGGTGACGACGTCGACGTTGCCGGTGCGCTCGCCATTGCCGAACAGCGTGCCTTCGACGCGGTCGGCGCCAGCCATCAGGCCGAGCTCGGTGGCGGCAATGCCGGTGCCGCGGTCGTTGTGCGGGTGCAGCGAGATGATCAGGTTTTCGCGGTTGTCGAGGTTGCGGCACATCCATTCGATCTGGTCGGCATAGATGTTCGGCGTCGCCATCTCGACGGTCGAGGGCAGGTTCAGGATCAGCTTGTTTTCGGGAGTCGGCTTGACGATTTCGGTGACCGCATTGCAGATCTCCAGCGCCACTTCGAGTTCGGTGCCGGTAAAGCTCTCGGGCGAATACTCGAAGCGGTAGCCGCCACCGGCCTTGGCCGCCATGTCGGTGATCATCTTGGCAGCGTCGGTGGCAATCTGCTTGATGCCGGCGACGTCCTTGGCGAAGACCACGCGGCGCTGCAATTCACTGGTGGAATTGTAGAAATGCACGATCGGCTGGTGGGCGCCCTCGAGCGCTTCGAAGGTGCGGGTGATCAACTCGGGCCGGCACTGCACCAGCACCTGCAGCGACACGTCCTTGGCGACGTTGCCCTCCTCGATGCACCAGCGGGCAAAGTCGAAGTCGGTCTGCGAGGCCGAGGGGAAGCCGATCTCGATTTCCTTGAAGCCCATGTCGAGCAGCAGCTGGAACATGCGGGCCTTGCGATCGTGACCCATCGGGTCGATCAGCGACTGGTTACCGTCGCGCAGGTCAACCGAGCACCAGATCGGCGCCTTGGTGATCGTCTTCGACGGCCAGGTGCGGTCGGTGAGTGCTATCTGCGGGTAAGGCTGATACTTCACCGACGCTTCCGGCATGCCGTTCTTGATGGAATGGGACTTCTGGATCATTGCAGCTTCTCTTCATCACTGAGCGCTCTGGCAGCATTGCCATAACCGATCGGGGACCGGATTGCGATGGCAAATGCCGCGGCGGGCGCGCCTTTGTCCTAAAACTCTATGGGGGTCGAGGAGCATCCGCCGGCGTGGCTTTTCGGCCGCCGGGCGCTCCTCAGCGAACCCGGCAACCGCGAGTAAGGCCGAGAAGAAGAAGCGATGCGAAGGCGCGCGACGGCGCACGATTGTCATCGTGTCCGGCGGGGATCGAGGCGATCCGATATGCGTCAGCCTTGGTCATGGTCAAAGCCTATACACGGCTTGCCGAACCGGAGCAAGCGGCACAATGCGCGCAGGTCGCTGCAAAAGAAAAGGGCACCGCCGCGATGCCGGTGCCCTTCATATCCGTTCGGCTGAAGCGAACTCAGATGTCCGCAGCCGAGGTGATGATGCGCGACACGAGACCATAGCTCTTGGCCTCTTCAGCCGACAGCCAGTAATCGCGCTCGGTGTCCTTGGCGATCTTTTCGACCGTCTGGCCGGTCGCTTCGGAGAAGATCTTGTTGAGGCGCTCGTTCATCTTGATGATTTCGCGTGCCTGGATCTCGATGTCCGAAGCCATGCCGCGGGTGCCGCCCGACGGTTGGTGAAGCAGGAAGCGGGTGTTCGGCAGGCAAAGGCGACGCTCCTTGGGAACGCCGACATAAATCAGCGCGCCGGCGGATGCGACCCAGCCGGTGCCGATCGTCCAGACCTTCGGCTTCACGAACTTGATCATGTCGTGAATGCTGTCGCCGGATTCAACGTGGCCGCCCGGCGAACTGACGAAGAGACGGATGTCCTCATCGCTGGCCGACGCAAGCGCCACGAGCTGCGAGCACACTTTCTGCGCCAGTTCCTGGGTGATCGTGCCGTAGATGAAAATCGAACGCGACTTGAAAAGGTTCGCCTCCGTTTCCTTGCCGAGCGGCAATTCGGTCTTCTTGTCGTCCTCGTCGTCGTTGTCGTACATCCGTGTTTCTCCGGCGTCTCATGAAGTCTTCAGTCAAAGTCAGATAATGCGACTCGACGCCGAAGACAATGCAACAAACCGAAGCGGCGACAAAGCGGCAAGGCGCACTTCGCTTATGGTAAAAACACCTACCGCCAAATGCCGTATAGACAGGTGGACAAAGGCCAATAAAATCAACCGCGCCAAACATTCAGAACGGGGCCATCCTCCCAGGCCTCGCCGATCCATGGGGACACGCATGAACAGACGCATCCTGATTGCTGCCGCGGCGCTGATCGCTTCCGCCGCCCCGGCCTTCGCCCACCTCAACCCGGAAGAAAACGGCTCGTTTGCGGCCGGCTTCTCGCATCCGCTCTTCGGCCTCGACCATATCCTCGTCATGGTCGCCGTCGGCCTCTGGGCCGCCCAGATTGGCGGCCGGGCACTGTGGATCGTGCCGACGGCCTTCGTCTCCATGATGGCGGCGGGCTTCGCGCTCGCCATGGCCGGCGTCGGACTGCCCTTCGTCGAGCCGGCGATCTTGGCCTCTGTGGTCGCACTCGGCCTGCTCGTCGCCATGGCGGTGCGCCTCGACACCGCTGCATCGGCGGCCATCGTCGGCGTCTTTGCCCTCTTCCACGGCCACGCCCATGGCGGTGAGCTTGGCAGCGCCGGGGCGCTCGCCTTCTCGGTCGGCTTCATTGGCGCGACCGCAGCGCTTCATGTAGCCGGCATCGGTCTCGGCATCGCCCTTCAGCGCCTTTCCGGCGGCAACGTGCTGGCGCGCATCCTCGGCGGGCTGACGGCAGTTGCGGGTGCAGCCCTGATCTTCGGCTGAGATCAGGAAACGTGCAGCACGGACGCATTATCTTTCTGAACGGCACGTCCAGTTCCGGAAAATCCACGCTGGCAAAGGCGCTCCGGGAAATCCTCCCGGAGCCCTTCTGCTACTATGCGTCAGATCAGCTTGCCGACGCCGGCTTTCGGGTGCTCAAGCGTGGCATGCACCATGGGATGCGCGGCGAACGCAACAGGTTCTTCGACGGATTTCACCGCTCGATTGCGGCTTTCGCCGGGGCCGGCAACGATCTGATCGTCGAGCATATCGTCGAGGAGAAAAGCTGGTCCGACGAGATCAGAAAACTGACAGCACATCTGGACGTCTTCTGGATCGGCGTTCATGCGCCTATCGAAGACCTTGAGCGTCGCGAGCGCGGCGATCGCACGATCGGTGAAGCCCGGTTTCACCTCAAGACGCATGCCCACTGCAACTACGACCTCGAAGTGGATACGCACGAACCAACCGATCAGGTTGCCGCGCGCATCGCTGATGCCTGGCGCCAACGCCGGGCTTTCAAGCCGTAGCGGAGACCCCGCTTTTTCCCTTACCCGCGACCGCGATAGGTCGGCACGCCCTGATCGGGCAGCCACAGGCCCTCCGGCGGCTTGCCGGTCTGCCAGAAGACGTCGATCGGGATACCGCCACGCGGGTACCAATAGGCGCCGATGCGGAGCCAGCGTGGCGAAAGCAGCGAGACCAGCCGCTGGGCGATCTCGATGGTGCAGTCCTCGTGAAAGGCGCCGTGGTTGCGGAAGGAGTGCAGGAACAGTTTCAGCGACTTCGATTCCACCAGCCACTCATCCGGCACATAGTCGATGACGATATGGGCGAAATCCGGCTGCCCGGTCATCGGGCAGAGCGAGGTGAACTCCGGCGCGGTGAAGCGCACCAGATAGTCCTTGCCCTTGTTGCCGCTCGGCACCCGCTCCAGCACCGCCTCTTCCGGGCTTTGCGGCAGGTCGACCTTCGCGCCCAATTGCGAGAGGCCAGATACGTCAGTCTTGCTCATTTGCCTGTTGCTCCGTGAGAACATCCGCGCGTGGGTTCGGTCGATACCGGCTTGCGCCCTCGCCGACCCGCCCCGTTTGCGGCCCTTAAATCAGAACTGCCTTAAGAAGGAAATCTTCTCGCAGTTCAAGCGATATCGGCCGTTTGTGTTTTCAATGGCGCGCTGACGTCGTCTTGACGCGCACGCCGTGCGCCTTCTCGCCCTCCGGCTCCACATGGATCGCTATCCTGGCGCCCGGATGCACCACACGGATCGCATCCTCGATCCGGTCGCAGATATCGTGCGCCTCGCCGACCGGCATCGCTTCCGGCACGACCATGTGGAAGTCCACAAAGATGGCCGGACCGGCCTGACGGGTCTTGAGATCGTGCACGCCGAGCGACCCCGCGGCATTGGCGGCGATCGCCTGCTTGATCGCCTCTTCCTCTTCCCCCGAAACCGCCCGGTCCATCAATCCATCGATCGAACGCGAGATCACCATCCAGCCCTGGAAGAGGATGTTGCAGGCGACGACGACGGCGAGCAGGGGGTCGAGGATCGCGTAGCCGGTCGCGATGGCAAGCACGAGGCCGACGAGAACGCCGATCGAGGTGACGACATCCGACAGGATATGGTGACCATCGGCACTCAGCGCCGGCGAGCGATGGTTGCGGCCGGCTGTGATCAGCACATAGGCCCAGATGGCGTTGACGACTCCCGCGGCGAAGTTGATCGCCAGGCCCAGAGCCGGCGCTTCCATCACCACCGGCGCCATGATCGCCGGCACCGCTTCCCAGACGATCAAAAGAGCTGCAACGACAATCAGCACGCCTTCGATGACGGCTGAAAAATACTCCGCCTTGTGGTGGCCGAAGGGATGGCCGGCATCCGCCGGCTTGGAAGCATAACCAATCATCAGATAGGCGATCACTGCGGCGATCACGTTGACCGTGGACTCGAGGCCATCGGACAAAAGGGCCACCGAGCCGGTGAGCCACCAGGCAAGAAGCTTCAGCCCCAGCACGGCCAGAGACAGCGGAATGCCCCAAAAGGCAAGCCGCAGGACGGTTCTGTTGTCGGACGCAGACATTTTTATCATTCCCTATGCAGATGCAAACGAGTTGCAAACGCAAGCCCATTGAAACGCAAAACCGCCCGCGCGAATTTCGCGCAGGCGGTCTATCGCTAAGCATATGAGCGATAGGGCCCCGCTTGTCAAAGCTTGGTTCGGCTGGCTCCGGTTTCTCCGCAGGCAATGACCTCGAGGGCCAACAGCTTGGCTTCGATTTCGTCGCCGTCGGCAACCTTGCTACCCCGGCCAATGAAGAAGAACACGACGGCTGCGGTCGCAACCGTGATGCCAGTCAGCAGCCAAAGCAAGGCACTGAACGCATCGCCATAGGCGTGGAGGAGAACGACGTGCGATGTCTGCGGTGCAAGCAGCGCTGCGTCCGTAAGGTTGCCAGTCACGACGCGCTGGGCCATTGCAGCGGCATTCGCGCCGGCCTCCGGCCCCAGGTTCGAAGCGGTGAGCGCGGCGAGAACTGCGCTCACGATCGCGAGCGCAACCCCCTCGCCTGCAACACGCGTGGTGCTGAAGATCCCCGTCGCCATGCCCGCGCGCTCCTTCGGCACGACGCTGACGGCAAGCCCGTCCATCAGCCCCCAGGGCAGGCTGATGCCAAGTCCTATCAGCAGCAGAGGTGCGAGCAGCACGGTCGGCTCGGAACCCACCGGAAACCGGCTTAGCCAGAAGAGCCCTGCCGCCGAGAACAGCAAGCCCGCTCCACAGATCGCTGCCGGCGTGAACCAGCGCGTCAACAGGCCTGCGGCAATTGGCAGGATCAGAAGCGGCGCAGACATCGCGATCATCATCTGGCCACCTGAGACCGCGCTCATGCCCTCGATACCGATGAAACGCACGGGAAGCAGGATGAGTAGGACGACGAAGCCATAGGCGGGAGCTGCCGCAAGCAATTGCACGCCGACGAAGCGTGGATAGCGAAAAAGCGTCAGATCGAGCATGGGCCGCGCGACCGACCGCTCGATCCGCCAGAAGGCCAGAAAGAAAAGTACGGAGGCCGCGAACATGGCGACCACGAGCGGGTGGCTCCAGCCGCTTTCCGGTGCCTGCAAAATGCCGAAGGTGAGCGCAGTCAGCGCCGCGGTGAAACTCGCAGCTCCCTTCCAGTCGAGGCCCGTGGCATCCGGATCCCACGTCTCCCGCATGAAAACCGCTCCGAGCGCCAGCGCCAGGCCAGCGAGAGCAACGACGAGCAGGAAGATCGCAGGCCACCCAAAGGCCTCGACCATGAGGCCGGAGGCGATTGGCCCGAAGGCGAGGCCGACGCCGAAGCTGGCGCCAACGAAGCTGAAGGCTCTCAGCCGCTCGTTTCCTTCAAACTCCTGGGCGAGCGAGGCCATGCCGCCGGAGAAGGCGGCGGCTGCCCCGATCCCTTGAAGCGCTCGCAACACGTCGAACCAGACGATGTTGCCGGCGAATGCCAGAGCAGCCGAGAACAGCAGGAAGGCAGCAAGTCCGCCGAGGAAGACGCGCTTGCGACCGAAACTGTCGGCAACTGCGCCTGCCGCCATCAGCGAACTGCCGAAGGTCAGCATGAAGGCATTGGTGACCCAATTGAGCGCGATCGGATCGGCGCCGAGGCTGCGGCTGATCGCCGGCAACGCCACGGCTGGTCCCGTGAAGGTGAGCGGCATCGCGGCCGCCGCGCAGCAAACCGCGAGGAGCGCGAACCGGCGTCCGCGCCCGTCTTTGAACTTTTCTCTCATATCGTCCATCCGTTGGAGCAAAGGAGATACCCACACAGACTTCCTGGAAACCTGCAGCTGGACGTCCGCCGCTTGGGTATCGATTGACGAATGCAGGATAGTTTCGCCATAATCTGTTGAGTATTGCGCCGAGAGGACAGGCATACCGGAACAGAACGCTCGAATAGGAAGTCAGCAATGGATCGCCTGAGTGGATTGACCGCCTTCGTGCGCACCGCCGATCTCGGCAGCTTCGTCGCCGCCGGGCGCGTGCTCGGCCTGTCCGCCTCCGCGGTCGGCAAGGCAGTCACTGCTCTCGAAAAGCAGCTCGGAGTGCGCCTGCTGCAGCGCTCGACCCGTAGTATCCGGCTGACCGAGGAGGGACGCCTCTTTCACGAGCGCTGCCGCCGCATTCTCGACGACCTCGACGATGCAGAAGCCTCATTGGCCGAGGCGGTGGCCGTTCCGCGCGGACGGCTGCGTGTCAGCGTGCCGATCGTCAGCTACCATCTGCTGTTACCGGTGCTGCCGGAGTTCGTGCGGCGCCATCCCGAAATCGAGCTCGACCTCGACTTCAACGACCGCATCGTCGATCTGATCGACGAGGAAGTCGACGTCGCCATCCGCAGCGGCGTCCTGCCGGATTCCCGGCTGATGACCCGGGCGCTGCGACCGTTCCAGCTTCTGCTCTGCGCCGCCCCCGCCTATCTCGATCGGCACGGCACACCCGAATGCCCGCGTGACCTCGACGGGCACCATGCGATCCGCTTCCGTTTTCCCAACAGCCGGAAGCTGCAGGAATGGCCGATCGCCATGCCCTCAGACGGACCCGGACCGCAAATCAAGACCGTGCTCTACAGCAACAACATGGAGGCGCTCAGCGGCGCCGTCCTCAGCGGTCTCGGCATCGGCTGCCTGCCGGATTTCCTCGCGCGCCAGCCGCTCAGTGACGGCCGGCTCCGCACGGTGCTTGACGCTTATCTTGACGCTCCCGGACAGTTTCACCTCCTCTGGCCGTCAAACCGCCATCTATCGCCAAAGGTGCGTGTGTTCGTCGATTTCCTGAGCGAACGGCTTTTTGCCGATCGCTGCGAGCGCGCGCCAGCCATTCAGGCGACACGGTAGGAATAAAAAGGGCCACCTCCATGACGGAAGCGGCCCCTTGGTTCTTCAATATCGTCAAGATCTTCCCAACGTCAGCATCGCCCGAATGCGGGAAGCTCAGGCGGCCTTGATCTTGGCGCGCTTGGCAAGATGCGCCACGACGTTCTCGATCATCCGCATGCCGGCGTCGCCGCCAAGCGTCATGATCGATTCCGGATGGAACTGCACTGCAGCCACCGGTTCCTTGGTGTGCTCGATACCCATGATCGTGCCGTCTTCGCTTTCAGCTGTAATCATGAAGTCGTTAGGCAAGCTCGACGGATCGGCGAAGATCGAGTGGTAGCGCCCGACGGTCACTTCCTTGCCGAGACCGGAGAAGACGATGCCCGGTTCCAGCACGCGGATGCGCGACGGCTTGCCGTGCATCGGGATCGCGAGTTGGCGCAGGTCCCCGCCATAGGCTTCGGCAAGCGCCTGCAGACCGAGGCAGACGCCGAAAATCGGCAGTTCGCGGGCCCGCGCCTTCTTGATCGTTGCCCTGCAGTCGAAATCTTTCGGATTGCCGGGTCCTGGCGAAAGCACGACGAGATCCGGCCTGACGCGATCGAAGATCTCTTCCGCGACCGGCGTGCGTACCGTCGTGACGGTTGCCCCAGTCTGGCGGAAATAGTTCGCGAGCGTATGAACGAAGCTGTCTTCGTGGTCGACGAGCAGGATGTTGACGCCGGCGCCGACCGCCGCAACGTCGCGGCTTGCCTTGCCGGCGTTGGCGGATTTCGCATCGCGAATGGCAGCGATCATGGCGGAGGCCTTCAGTTCGGTTTCGGCTTCTTCTTCTTCCGGGTTTGAATCGTAGAGCAGCGTCGCCCCTGCCCTGACCTCGGCGATGCCGTCCTTGATGCGGATCGTGCGCAGCGTCAGGCCCGTGTTCATGTCGCCGTTGAAGCCGACCATGCCGATCGCGCCACCATACCATGCGCGCGGGCTCTTCTCATGGCTTTCGATGAAGCGCATGGCCCAGAGCTTCGGCGCACCGGTGACCGTCACCGCCCAGGCATGGCTCAGGAAGCCGTCGAAGGCATCCATGTCGTCGCGCAGGCGTCCTTCGATATGGTCGACCGTGTGGATCAGCCGCGAATACATCTCGATCTGGCGGCGGCCGATGACCTTGACCGAGCCGGGCACGCAGACGCGGCTCTTGTCGTTGCGGTCGACGTCCGAGCACATGGTGAGCTCGGATTCGTCCTTCTTGGAATTCAAGAGCTTCAGAATCTGCTCGCTGTCGGCGATCGGGTCGTCGCCGCGCTTGATCGTACCCGAGATCGGGCAGGTCTCGATGCGGCGGCCGGAAACGCGAACGAACATTTCCGGCGAAGCGCCGACGAGATATTCCTGGTTTCCGAGATTGATGAAGAAGGAATAGGGCGACGGATTGATCGCCTTCAGCCGATTGGAGATTTCCGAAGGCTTGCTCTCGCAGCGCTCGAAGAACTTCTGGCCGGGCACCACTTCGAACAGATCGCCACGGCGGAAGCTCTCCTTCGCCTTGACGACGAGCTCGGCATATTCGCCGGGGCGATGGTCGCCATGCGGCGGGATGCTGTCGACTGTCTGGAATGGTTCGCTCGCGATCTCGTCCGCCTTGCCTTCGGTCGTCTTGCCATCCTTGGCGAAATCGTAGCGGTCGATCCAGGCCTTGGCGGCATAGTGGTCGACGACGAGGATCTCGTCCGGCAGGAACAGCACCATGTCGCGCTGGTCGTCGGGACGCTTGAGCTTCAGGTCGATCGCGTCGAACTGGAAGGCGAGATCGTAGCCGAAGGCGCCATAAAGGCCGAGGCTCGCGTCCTCGGCCGAATGGAAGAGATTGGTGACGGCGCGCAGCACGCTGAACACCGTCGGCATCTTCGAGCGCTCTTCCTCGGTGAAGACGCGGTCAGGCTGATTGATCGTCAGATCGAGGCGGCGGCTGGTCGAGGCGCCGAGGGTGATGTCCGCGACTGTCTTCAGCTGCTCGGCGATGATCGACAGCAGCACTTCGCCACGGTCGTTATAGGCTTCGATCCAGAGCGCGCGGCCGAACGAGGAAATGCCGAGCGGCGGATCGACGACGGCCGTGTCCCAACGGGTGTAGCGGCCGGGATATTCATAGTTGGAGGAAAACACCGCGCCGCGGCGTTCATCGAGCTTGTCCACATAGCTCGCGATCGCCTGCGTATAGGAGGCTTCGCGTCGCCTGCGCGTCACCACGATGCCGCCTTTGGTGGTGTAGCTCTCCGCTCCGCCCTCGAGAATTACCGTTGCCATTCGCCTCGCTCCGTAAAAGCCCGGTCCTTGAGCGGCCCAAACATGAAAAAAGCCGCCTCGAAATCTCCGGGCGGCTTCATCTCTCAATCACGCATGACTGGTCAAGGCCGCTTCAGCGAGCCCACCACCAGGTCGAAATGTTGCGTGCATTTTCCATGGGCGAAAGTGTTAGCGTGGGTTGATGCCTTGCGCAAGCGGGAAAGCCGCGCCGGATATCACGGATCGATCAAAAAAAGAGGCGGCTCTTGCGAGCCGCCCGACTGGAGTTAATCTGATCCTATCAGAACTTCGCCTTCGCCGTAACCAGGAAGGTGCGGCCGCGGCCCGTATCGATCGTGCTGCCTGCAATCGTGCTCGACGACGGCGTGTAGGTCTTGTCGAACAGGTTCGTCACCGTCGCCGTCACCTCGAAGCCGTTCTCGAACTTGTAGTTCGCGAAGAGGTCGACGAGGCCATAGCCCGGAACGTTCGGCGGCGTGCGGTTGATCTCGCCGACGAATGCGTTCGACACCGCATAGAGCCGCGTGCCGACCGTCAGGCGCTGGTCTTCGAGGAAGCGCGCACCGAGCGTTGCGCTGATGATGTTATCAGGCAGGTAGCTCTGGACACCGAACCCGTTCACCTGGGAAGGCAAATTGCTGTCGGTGTAGGTGTAGGCGAGATCACCGAAGACATAGCCGGCATCGTAGGCCGCCTGGAGTTCGAAGCCCTGCACCGTCGAGGTGCCGGGATTGTTGACGAAGAAGATCTGGCGACCACCACCCAGCAGCGCTGCGGTGATGTAGTTGTCGATGCGGTTGTGGAAGTAGTTCGCCTTCACACGCAGGCTGTCGCTGGGATCGAGCAGCCCGTCGAAGGTGAAGTTCGCGCCGATTTCCCAGCCCTTCGAGATTTCAGGCTCGAGGAACGGATTGGGGAAGAACGACTGGCCGGTCGTACCCGGGTGCGTGCCGCCGGCGAAGGTCTCGTTGACGGTCGGCGAACGCGAGGTCTCGGCGTAGGTCACGTAGGGCTGGAACCAGTCCGTCGGGTTGAGCGCGACCGTGACGCTCGGATTGAGACGGCCGTCGGACTTGTCGACCGTGTAGGGACCCGCCGGCAGGCCGATCGGGTTGCCTCGCACCACGGCGCCGGAACCATCGAGGCTGAAGTGATCCCACCGCAGGCCGGCCGTCAGATCGACGATACCATAGGTGAAGGTCGTGTTGCTGAAGACGCCGGTCGTGGCATTGGTGCCGCTGCCGTTGACGCCGCCAGACGGGCGCGCCGTGCTGTTGATGACGTCATAGTCGTCGCGGAAATATTCGACGCCGTAGTTCGCCCGGACGGCAACCTCACCGAGATCGAACAGCGAGGTGTTCGAGATATCGAAGCCCTTGCCCGTGTCGGTGATGCGGCGACCGGCCGCCGTGCCGCCACCGCGAACATCGGTGTCGTACTTCATCTTCAGCCGGTTCCAATAGGCATTGGCCCGGAAATCGATGAGTTCGTTGTCCGGCGTGTAGGAATAGCTGGCCGAAACGGTCTGGTTCTTCACGTTCTGGAAGTAGGAGTTCGCGAAGAAGTCGTTGTCATAGGTGATGCCGGTGAGCTTGAAGGTGTGGTCCTGATCCGGAGTCACCTCGAACTTCAACAGGCCGGAAAGCAGGTCTTCCTCGGTGTAAGGCACCGTTACGCCGTTGCCGTTGTCGTAGTTGCCGGGATCAGCCTTGCTGATGCCGCCGAGCACCGAGAAGACGTCGTTGAAACGATAGGCACCGATCAAAGATTCCGACCAGCCGGCCTCGTTGCTGCCGTAGGTGGCAGAAGCGATGCCGCCGTAGTTCTTGCCGTCCTGGATCAGGTCTTCGACGTCGTAGGTCTTGAAGTTGACCGAACCGGCCAAAGCACCGCCGCCGACACCGGTGACGGCACCGCGGGTGACGTCGATCTCGGAAAGGAATGCCGGATCGAAATAGGCAAGGCCCTGGGCTTCATGGCCGGTGAAGCGGAAGTTCTGGCGCACACCGTCGATCATCATGTTGACGCGGCCGGAACCCTCGAAGCCACGGATGTTGACGGCGACGCCCGGGTTCTGCGGGTTGTTGGCGGTTGACGTGCCGGGAACGCCGCGCAGCAGGTCGTCGGTCTCGAGACCGGATTGCAGGTCGATCTGGTCGGACGTGACGACACTGACCGGGCCGGCCTTCGCATAGGGGTCAGCGGTGCGTGAGCCCTTGGCAACGATCGGCGACAGGTAGGTTTCGCCCTTCTTGGTCTCCTCGGCCTTTTTCTCTTCCGGCTTTGCCTGGTTTGTCGAACTCTGGGCGAATGCGACGGTAGCGACTGAAATTGCAAGAGTTGTCGTGCAAGCCAACAGGGCCTGGCGACGATGCCGGGTGAGCATGGACCAATCCTTTGAGGTTCGAGGCCGGGCTTGCTGTTGAGCGGCAAACTCAAGGGGCTGGCTGGGCGCGTTCTGGGCGTTGCGACATGTCGTCGCCTCATTTATGCCGCATAAAAAACATGAGTATAATTGTCAACATACAAAGATACTCCCCACAATTTGTGGGGTCGTGCCAATTCGAGGCGTTGCCGAACTGCAACGCTTTTGCCGGAGAGTTGGAGCGGACGAGGAAAAGTGCATGCGGCCTTCCGCCCGCATCCCGCTCTAATTTATTGGAATCGGTCACGTTTATGATTTGGTCGATTCCAACCAAAACATCGCGATCTCATGAAACCAGATCCGGTTCTGCGCGTTCCCTCCGCTCAAAGCCCGCCGCGCGGGCAGTGAGAAAGGTACTGGATGCGTCGCTCTTTCCCCTTGATCCTGCTGTCACTCCTGATCCTGACGGGCGCCAGCCTGCCGAAACACGGCCCCATCCCGATAGAAAAGCCGCCGACGGATGCAGGAGCGGAAGAGGCTGTTCCCACACCCGACAAGAAGCCGGCGGCACCGGCGGACGACGGCAAGGGCGCGACGGAGAAAGGGCCGACGGCAGCCAACGGCGAACAGCCCGTTCCGCAGCCGAAGCAGGCGGATGGAGACGAGCAATCGACAAAGGACAAGAAGCCGCCGGCGGACGAAAAGGACCAGCGCGCGGACGAGAAGAAGGATGCCGAGCCAGCGCCGGCGCCAATCGTCTATCCACCGGTCGAGACGGAGAATGCTGCCGAATATGCCAAGTGCCTTACCGACCTGAAAGCGGTTGGCGCGACGTTTGTCGAAGCCAAGCGCATCGACGACGGCAAGGGCTGCGGCATCGACAAGCCACTGGAGGTCACCAGCATTCTGCCCGACGTTACGCTCGCGCCCAAGGGAGTGATGCGGTGCGAAACGGCGCTGGCGCTGGCACGCTGGACAAAGGAAGCCGCCCAGCCGGCTGCCGAGGTCGCCTTCGACAAGAACATCAAGATCAAGGCGCTGAACCAGGCGTCGACCTATATCTGCCGCCTGCGCAACAATGCAACGTCAGGCAAGATCTCCGAACATGCCCACGGCAACGCCGTCGACATCGCGTCCTTCCGCTTGAGCGACGGAACGACGATCGCCATCCAGCCGCGCGACGAGGATGGCACGATGGACGGCGCGTTCCAGCGCGCGGTCACCGCCTCCGCCTGCCTGTATTTCAAGACTGTGCTCGATCCCGGCAGCGACGCAGCCCACGAAACCCACCTGCATCTCGACGTGATCGATCGGCGCAACGACTATCGCTATTGCCGCTAGGCGGGGATCACCTGGCCCGGTCGCCGCAACTCAGTCATTGCTATAGCCGAGGGCTACAAACTCGCCCTCGAAACGCCCGGCCACCGCGTCGCCGTCAAGCAGGTCGGCAACGACCACGGCCCGCGCCCTGCCCCGCCGTTCGAGCAATCGCAGAAAGCTCGGCCACTGCCCGGCATTCGCGAACGACGAGCGAGCCGAAAAGGCGCCGGCCACCGGCTTTAGATAGTCCATGCGGTTGCTCTGGATCACCAGGCGCGCAGCCACGCCGCTTTTGCGCAACCGCACATGCAGGAGCGACCAGGCCGACAGGATCGATAGCGCCGAGGCGCTGCCGCCGAACACCGTCTCGCGATGATTGATGTTGGGTGCCAGAGGCGCGGAAAGCAGGACATGATCTTCCGCTATGTCCTCTACCTGAACCTGCATCGCCGCCGAAAGCGGGATATGGGCGTGAAGATAGGTCTGCAAATCCTGGGGCGTCATTGCGGTGTCCATGTGTCTGCTACAGCGGCGTACGCCTTGCGTGTCGCGCAAGGTCGCCCCCGATCAATGCACGAGACCCCATGTCCTGGCCAGTGCCGCAGGCCCGCGTTCAGTCGCCTCTCGCCAGCCTCATAACCACAAAGATACCGGTCGGCGCGCCTTGCAGGACCGCACCCCGGCTCCCAAATACAGGCATGAGGAAAATCCACCCGTTTTGCGCCCAGTCTCAAGGAAATGTGTCATGGCATTGACGATCTACCAGCTCTCCATTCCCGCATTCATTCGCGGTCTTGGTGTGCTCACCAAACTGCTCGACAAGGCCGAGGCTCATGCGCGCGACAACGGCATCTCCCCTGATGATCTCGTCATTGCCCGGCTGGCGCCGGACATGCTGACGCTTGCCGGCCAGGTGCAGCGAGTGAGCGACACGAGCAAGGGTCTGGTCGGGCGCCTGACTTCGATCGAGGTTCCCCGTTTTCCGGACGAGGAAAAGACCCTGGACGAACTGCGTCAGCGCATCGCCAACACGGTTGCTTTTCTTGAAATTGTGCGCCCCGTCGACCTGGAGGATAGCGGCAGCCGCGAGGTCGTCCTCAACTTCCCGACCCTGAAAGTGACGCTCACGGGCGAAGAGTATCTGCTGAGATTCGTTCTGCCAAACTTCTATTTCCACCTGACGACGGCCTACGACATCCTGCGTCACAAGGGCGTCTCGATCGGCAAGGCCGACTTCCTCAGCCTCACTGCCTAACTTCCATTCTGGAAGCGAAGATAAAGGAATGCAAAACACGACAACGCCGCGCATCCCGAAGGACGCGCGGCGTTGTTTCGATCAGGCCAGTCGGTCGCTCTAGAACAGCCCCTCGATGTAACCCCGCTCGTTCAGGAAGATCTTCTCCGACGACGGCACTTTGGGAAGGCCGGGCATGGTCATGATCTCGCCGGTGATGACCACGATAAAACCGGCGCCGGCCGCAAGTCGCACCTCGCGGATCGGCACCGCATGGCCGCTCGGCGCGCCGCGCAGGTTCGGGTCGGTCGAGAAGGAATATTGCGTCTTGGCCATGCAGATCGGCAGGTGGCCATAGCCCTGGTTCTCCCAGGTGTGCAGTTGATCGCGCACCGACTTGTCGGCGATCACTTCGCTCGCATGATAGATGTCCTTGGCGATTGTCTCGATCTTGTGGAAGAGCGGCATGTCATCCGGATAGAGCGGCGAGAACTGCGAATGGCCGCCCTCGGCCAGATCCGCCACCTTGCGCGCCAGTTCTTCGATTCCCGCCGACCCCTCGGCCCAATGCCGGCAGAGCACGGCGTCGGCACCGAGTGTCGCCACATAGTCCTTGATCGCCTGGATCTCGGCCTCGGTGTCGGAGGTGAAGTGGTTGATCGCGACGATCGCGGGAACGCCGAACTTCTTGACGTTCTGCACATGGCGCCCGAGGTTGGCACAGCCCTTGCGCAGGGCCTCCAGGTTTTCCTTGCCGAGATCGTCCTTCTTCACGCCGCCATTCATCTTGATCGCTCGGACGGTGGCGACGATCACCGCGGCATCGGGCTTCAGCCCCGCCTTGCGGCACTTGATGTCGAAGAATTTTTCTGCACCGAGATCGGCGCCGAAGCCGGCTTCCGTCACGACATAGTCGGCGAGCTTCAGCGCCGTCGTCGTCGCGATCACCGAATTGCAGCCATGCGCGATGTTGGCGAAGGGACCGCCATGCACGAAGGCCGGATTGTTTTCCAATGTCTGCACCAGGTTCGGCTGCATCGCGTCCTTGAGCAGCACCGCCATCGCGCCATCGGCCTTGATGTCACGCGCAAACACCGGGCTCTTGTCGCGTCGGTTGCCGACGATGATATTGCCGAGGCGCTTCTCGAGATCCTTCAGATCGGTTGCCAGGCAGAGGATGGCCATGACCTCGGATGCAACGGTGATGTCGAAACCGGTCTCGCGCGGATAACCATTCGCGACACCACCGAGCGGTCCGACAATGCTGCGCAGTGCCCGGTCGTTCATGTCCATAACGCGACGCCAGGCGATGCGGCGGATGTCGACGTTCTGCTCGTTGCCCCAGTAGATGTGATTGTCGAGCAGCGCCGCGAGCAGATTGTGCGCTGAAGTAATGGCGTGGAAATCGCCGGTGAAATGGAGGTTCATGTCCTCCATGGGCACCACCTGTGCGTAACCGCCGCCGGCGGCTCCGCCCTTGATGCCGAAGCAGGGGCCGAGCGACGCTTCGCGGATGCAGACGATCGCCTTCTTGCCGATGCGGTTGAGCCCGTCACCGAGGCCGACCGTCGTCGTCGTCTTGCCTTCGCCGGCCGGCGTCGGATTGATCGCCGTCACCAGGATCAGGTGGCCGTTTTTCTTTTCGCGCTGGCGGGCGATGAAATCGGCCCCGATCTTCGCCTTGTCGTGGCCGTAGGGCAGCAGATCTTCCGCTGGGATGCCGAGTGCCGCCCCTATCTCCAGGATCGGCTTTTTCTTCGCCGCACGCGCAATCTCGATATCGGACTTAACCTCGGTCATGACATGTCCCCTCCCCAGGGTCTCGTTTTCATCCACGCCTTTCAAGGCGCAGTTCGCGATGCCGGAGCGGGATGAGGAAACGTGTCTGCGGTTTTCGGCCCGCATCCCGCTTTAACTCAAGTAAGGTCTGCGGCAGCGCCCGGAAGTTCAGGCGCCACCTTGCCGTTCCGCCCTATCGGGCGAGGATATCGCGCATTTCGACGATGTTCGAGCGTACCCTCAGCGTATAGAAGCCCATCGTCGCCAGATGCGTCGGCATGATCCAGCCGGCCTCCTCGCCGTTGGAGATGATCAGCGGCTGGATGCGCAATGCGGCGCGCAGTTGCTTGATCGTTTCCGTCCAGATCGGCGTCAGGCCGCGCTGGGCAACGACGTTGTCGAAGTCGGCGCCGGCGGCCGACAGAATGCCGTAATAACCGTAGAGCTGGCCGTAGGCGAACCAGAAGCGGTCGTCGGCGCGCGTGTCGAACCAGCCGCCATTGTGGTTTTCCGACCGTTCGCGAATGATCGCCGAGGTGTTGCCGAGATCGTTGGCAACACGGTCGAGGAATTCGACGAGGTTGTCGGAGCGGCCGTCGAAGATCGCTTCGCATTTGCCGAGCGAGATGTTGAAGGCCCTGAGGTCCTTCATCGCCGCCCGGTAGAAGCTCGGCGTCGGCGTCTTCGGGCCAAACGGGTTCAGGCCGAAATACCAGGTCTCCTCATCGAACTGGATATTGCCGCGCGCACTCTGCAGGTCGCTGTTGATGCCGGACGTGCCGCGCACGCGACCAAGCGAATCGACCAGTTCGACCGAGGTGCGGCGCACCGCCTGGTTGATGCCGCGCTGGAACGACGCCTTGTTGTCGAGCCACGGCGTGTCGTCCCAGTCAAGCCCGAAGAAACCGAGCTTGTAGAGCAGCATCGACGATATCCACGCATTCTCGTTGACATTGTAATCGATAAGGTCGGCGGCGACATCGACGATTGCCGAGGTCTGGCACACGGTACCGGCAGGCAATTGCACCACCGCCAGCGCCTCCGGTGTCGATTCGGTCTGCGGTGCAGCCGCCGCCGCAAGGTTGGTTGCCGCCGCACCGGTCGTCGATTGGCCCGTCGTCGCGCCCGGGCCGCTCTTCGGCGAGCCCGCCGGCACCTTGTGCTCGGCCAGCTTGTAACGCTCGACATAGTCAGGATCGAAGTTCGTCCAGGCCTGCGTCTGCCAGATGAAATAGCCGTAGAGGAAGATGAGGCCGAGCAGAACGATGCCGATTGGTCCTTTGATGATCCAGCTCCGCTGCCGATACCAGTTACCGGCCGCGACGAACGGCCAGAGCAGCCAGGCAACGGCGAGACCTATGCCGCGGCCGATCGCGGTAAAGACCCGCTGGAAAAACGCTACGATCGGATCGAACATGTCCTATTCCTCTCTGAGGCCGTAAAGCTTGTGGCGGAAGGCCGCCTTGTCCTTGAGATATGAACCCGTCAGCGTCGCCACAACATAGGCCTTGAAGCTTTCGCCATAGCGCTCGTAGGCGTCGTAGAAACCCTGCTTGTCGAAGACGAAGCGCGAGACGAAATCGCGGGGCACGAGCTGGGAAATCAGTCGGTTGACCAGCCACTGGTCGGGATGGGTGGGTGCTGCGCGCACCAGCATGAAGCGGTTCGCCGGCGCCACGTCCTGCATCTTGATCGTGCCGGTCGCGGCAACCATGCGGATCATCTCCTGCAGGAACGGATAGGCCCCGTCCCTCGCGACGACAGCCGCATTGCGGTGCATCCAGGTCTGCAGCCAGATCCGGTCGGCATTGGCGAGATCGGCCGTCGGGTCAATTTCGTCGATCAGCCCGCGCACGATCATGTCGGCCCGGTGCTGATAGAGCCCCGACTCCTCCACCCAGGACGCCTGTGGCAATTGCAGCCGCTTGGTCGAGGCGAGGAAGTCGTAGATCCGGGCATGATCGTTGATGGCGATATAGCTGACCTGCCATGGCCGCGAGCGGCGGAAGCCGGGGACCGAGGGGTCGCAGATCACGGTCGTCGTCTTGTCGTCGAGAAAGACATAGACGCCCCCGAAATGATTGGCCCAGAAGGCTTCGTGGCGGAAGACGAGCTGGTCCGGCACCAGCGCATTCTGGCGGATATCGCCGGTGAGCTTGGCAAGCTCGACCATGCGGTTCAGCATCTCGTCGTCGGCCCAGGCCGTCGGCACTTTCTTCAGCCGGTCGACGAGGCCCCTGAGTTCGGCGGCCTTGCCGAGCATGTCCTCGGCCGACAGCACCCGGAAACGCACCTCGTTGATCGACAGCAGGTCGTCGATGTCGTCGACGACCGAAACCGAATCCTCGATCTCGCCGTAGAGCGCGTCCTTGATCGTGATCGCATTGATCGCGCGGCCGTTGGCGTTGAAGAATTCGTGCATCAGCGCCGCCGTATTGGAGAAGCTCGTATGCACGACCGGCAGCTCCGCCTGATCCGGTGTCATGATGATGAACCGGCGGTTGACCCGGTTCGGATCGAGATAATCACGGTCACCCAGTTCGTCAGCGATTTCGGGCGAAAACCCGGTCATGTCGATGCTGAACGCCGTCAACGCCGTCGGGCGCAGGCCGAAGCCTTCGAGTGCCTTGTTGTAACGCGCGATCAGGTGCGGCTCGGAGACATCGAGCAGCCGTCCATAGATGAGCTCGGCTTCGAGCAAGCGTTTCATCGGTCAGCTCTTCCCATCATAACCCCTGCCACCGGCCGTCGCGCTTCATCGCCTCGATCTCGCGGATCGCCTTTTCGCGCTGGCGCTCGCGGCGGATGATGTCGGTGACGGCGGCATCGTCGGATTTGTCGGTGTAGCGGAATTCGCTGTCGGCGTAGCGGTTGATCTCCTGCAGCACCATGTCGATGGTGATCGGGCCGCGTAGCGCCTCGATCATCGCTTTCTTCTCGTCGTAGCTCTTGTGCATGAACGAGCCGGCATCCCTGAACCAGTCATCCGGCAGCTCGACATCCATGGCGCGCAGCTTGATCGCGTCGGTGATGTTCTTGATCGCGCGGCCGGTAAAGCGCGGCTCGGCCTCCTTGATCATGTGCAGATAGGCGCCGACATCGGCGAGCGAGGCGAGCGCGCCCCGTTCCTTCTGGTAACGCTCCCAGACGGCGATGAGGCCATCCTCCTTCGGCCGCGCGTGCTCGGCATAGGATTGCGACACGGCCCGCTTGATCTCCTGCCCCTCGAACAATTGGTGTTCGCCGAGCGGGATCTTGTGGTTCTTGCCAACGAGCAGCGCGAAGATGTCGACATAGTCGTCTTCCGTCTGCGGCCCGTCGACCAGCCAACGGGCGCCGGCGCGCTGGCGCAGCGCATCGTCGACATTCTCGGGATAGTTGGAGAACATGCCGAAGGTGCAGTTGCCGCGCACCACCGTCGAAGCACCGGCGAAGCTCTCCATCAGCACCGCCGTCACCTCATGCTGGCCGGCGGAAGCGCGATCATCGGAGCGCTTCGCCGCCACCTGGTCGACATCGTCGATCGTGCCGAAGCCGATCGCGCGCGGGTTGATGACGTTGTTGACGAACTCCTTGCAGTTCTGGCCCGATTTGCCCTGATAGGAGGAGATCTGGTCAACGCCGAAATTCTCGTAATGGAAGGCGTAGCCGGCAATCTCGCAATATTCGTTGAGCATGCCGGCGAGCATCTGGATCAGGATCGTCTTGCCGGTGCCCGGCATGCCGTCGCCGATGAAGGTGAAGAGGAAGCCGCCAAGCTCGACGAAGGGGTTCATCTGCCGGTCGAAGTCATAGGCCATCAGCATCTTGGCAAGCTTCAACGCCTGGTACTTGGCAATGTGGTTGCCGATGATCTCCTCGGGCTTCTTGAAGGTCATCACCAGCGGCTTGCGCTTCTGGCCCGGTGCGACATCGAAGCCGTTCAGCGTGAAATCGTCCTGGTCGAGCCGGATATGCACGGTCTCGAAGCTCTGCAGTCCAGTGAACCGCGCCTTGCGCGCGATCAACCCCTCGACTGCCACGCGCGAAAAGGCGCGCGCCCGGGCGGTCAGCGCCAGATCGTCAGGCGCCCCGGCAATGCCGCGGTCGAGCGCCGAGATGAGGCTCTTCAATGCGTCCTGCGGCGTGTCGAACAGAAAGTCGGGCTCGACCGCATCGTCCACCGGCTCGCCCTCACCTGAAAGCGTCGAGCCGAGATAGGCGGCAAGCGTAAACGCGGCGACATAGGCAGACGCCGAAAGCAGCGCCTTGAACTGGTTGGCCTCATCTCCTCCGAGCGGCGATGTGGCGTTTTTCGCCTGCAGTTGCTCGAGGTTTGTCTGCCGCGCAAAGACGTCGGCCACGGCGAGCGCCACCTGAATACCGCGGCGTGTGCGATAAAGCACGGCGTGCTGGGCCGGCGACAACATCGGATCGCCTTGGCGCACTGACTGAATGGTCTTGGTCAGCTCGACTTCGCGTGTGCGCCGCTGGCCACCGGTCGAAACCGTCGAGACGAAGCGGCGGCCGGTGCCGGCAAGCGTCGTCCCGGCGGATGCATCCTCGCGCTCCAGAATGATGAGCTTCGTCACCAGCCCCTGCGCCACCGCCTGATGCTTGGCGATGTCGTCCTCGTGCAGCGTCGTCAGCCCCGTATTGAGTGTCATCGTCAAACCTCGCTTACGACCTGGTTGCCGGAAATGACGTGGACCTTGTAGTCGCCGAACACCTGTTCGGCCTCGCCGGCGGCATAGAGCGCCTGATAGGCGTCGTGCGGCACCAGCGCGTGCTTCTCGTAGGAGGAGACACCCATGCGCGCCGCTTCCAGATTGGCGGTATCGATGTGGAACTCCTCCTGCGCCGGCGTCGATGACCAGAAGCCGCGTTTGGCGGGCCTTTCGGCCGTGGAGAAGACCTCCTGCACGGTCCAGGTCAGAAGCCAGGCATTCTCGGTCTTTCGCACCTTGGAGAGGATGTCGTTGATGCGCGCATTGTTCTCGGTGATCCCGGCAGAATAGAACGGGCCGAGCACGATGCGGCGCAGCTGCTTCGGATGGAGCTCGTCAAAATCCTTGTCGAGATTGGTCGCGATCGTCACCGGGGTCAGCGAATAGCTGCTGTTCTTGGAGGCGAAATCGTCGAAGCGGCTGGCGAGATCTGGATTGAGCAAACCACCAACCGGCAACGGGATCTCGACCTGCGGATTGAGCTTGCCGTCCTCGGTCACCAGCATCTCGACGATCTTCTCGGAGGAATCCTCGATCGTCGCCATGTAGACCATCGGCAGGGTATTGGCGCCGTCGAAGGCGCCCCAGCTCACGATGTAATAGGGACGCATCGTCTTGGAATTGACGGCGACGCGGATGGTCTCCGGCAAGATAAAGGGCGAGAAGATCTCACCCTTGCCGATCTGCTCCAGATAGAGCCGCTCGGCCATGCGCGTCTGCAACGCCTCGGGAAAGGCCTTCTGACGGAGGATGAAATCGACCATCTCGTCCCTCAGCGCATCGGCCGTGGGAATGTCGGCGAGGCGCTTTACCGCCGTCTGGCGATCGTTCTCCAGTTCCAGCACGTTCTGGAACACCGGAAAACCGCTTTCGGCGCGCGAGATCCGGAACTGATCGACGAAGCCGATGCGGTTCTCCCAGCAGTCGATCGACGCCTTCAACCGGCCGAGATAGGGGACGATCACTTCGCCGACGACGGTGTTGCGATAGAGCGGCGAGTTGCGGTCGCCGAGAAAGAGTTCGAGCCCGGCGAGTGCGGCGTGGATCGACGCGAAATATTGTGCGACAGCGGATGAAGCCGCGACTTTCATGCAAATCCCCGTGGCGCGTGCCAGACGGCAAACTCGGTTCCGATCATTCGCCTGCCGATCACTGCTTCACGTAGTTGGCAGTGTTGTGCTTGTCCATGACAGCCTGGAAGCGACGGGCAAAGGCGTCGTCCGCCAGCTTCTTGCGGCGCTGGATATCCTGCGTCGAAAGCATGTTCTTTTCATGCATTTCGAGGAGATCGCCGATATGGCGCTGCGCAGCGGCACCGATGCCGGCCATCGTCTCTTCGGCGGCGGTGTCGACCTGGCTGCCGAGCGTGTTGATCTTGTGGGCGACATCCTGCTGGGCAGCCGTCTTCAAGGAGTCTTCCAGCGCCTTGTAGAGCACGATGCGCTGTTCGGTATCGATCGTCAGCTTGTTGATCAGCGTGTTCTGCGCGGCGATCTGGTTGTTGAGCGAATCGACGAAGGTCTGGAACATCGCGGTGTAGCGTTCGAGCGTCTGGCTCTCGGCGAGCAGCTCCTGTTCCTTGGCCTGCTTCTCGTTGTATTCGGTGGCAAGCGCCGAGCGTTCGCCTTCGAGCTCGGTGCGGACCTTCTGCTCCGTGGAGGCGGCAATGCGGTTCTCGATGTCGAGCAGCAGCGGGTTCAGTTCCTCGATGCGCTTCTGCACCGCTTCGAGGTTCGTCATCGTGCCCTTGCGGCGCTCGATCACCTGAATCAGGCTCTGCTCCGAGGTCTTGTAGCGCTGGTCGAGGACCGACTTCTGCTCCTTGAGGATGCCGACGATCATGTCGGATTTCGAAAGCAGCTCCTGCAGGTTGCCGGCAAGCGACATGTTGCGCACGCGGTCGGTGCGCATGCGCTGCATCTTCTGCTTGGAGAAGATGCCGATGAACTTCTCATAGCCGGTATAGTTCTTCATGCTCTCGAATTCGGAGCCGAAGACATTGGTCGCATCCTCGAGGCCGATGATCAGGTCGGCAATGTTGGCTTCCATCACTTTCTGCTGGTTGATCACGTCCTGGATGCGGGCGTTCTCGATGTCGAAGTTGACGTCGCCGAGCTTGGTCTCGGCCTTGGCGAATTGCTCCAGCACCACACCGGATTGCTCGAGCTTGCCGCGCATCTGTTCGACGACGCCTTTCGTCTTCTCGATCTCCGCGTCAAAATTCTGAAGAGTCGCCATGTCCTGCCCCTCGATCCACCGTGGCGCGATCCGCCAGCCCAGCCGAATTATTCAGCCTTCGATTGCAGTTATATAAAGGGTGTTTATGGAAAGAGAACAAGCCTGCCGCAGCGGCTTTTTTCGATCAAGCGTTGCAGCGAAGTGCTTGAGATATCGAAGGCATTGCCTATTTGGCGGCCGGCGGCGCCTTGAGATAGGCGATCACGTCGGCAATGTCCTGAGGTTTCTTGAGACCGGGAAAAGTCATCTTGGTGCCGCCGACCATCGCCTTGGGGCTCAAGAGATATTCGCTCAGCGTCGCCTCGTCCCAAACGTGCCCCTCGGCGCCGAAGGTCTTCATCGCCTCGGAATAGTTGTAGTCGGCAACCGACGCCACCGGCCGGCCGACCACGCCCATCAGGCTCGGGCCGACGCGATTGACCGGCTCGCTGGCGGTGTGACAGGCCGCGCACTTGCGGAACACCGCGGCACCCGCCGTCGCGTCGCCGCCGGCGTGGGCAGCCGGAGCTGCGACACCAAGACAGAGGAAAAGACTGGAAAGCAGGCGCCGCATCGAAAACCTCTTGCTGACAGGACCCGACGAGAATGGCACCGCGACCAAGGCGGCCGCAAGCGGCCAGTCGGTCGCACTCACTCGCAACGCATCAGGTCGTCCCAATGGCGCCGGCAATAGGAGACGTATTTCTCGTTGCCGCCGACATCGACCTGGGCACCCTCGCGCACCACCTTGCCCGTACCATCGAGACGCACGACCATCGTCGCCTTGCGGCCGCAATGGCAGATGGTGCGCACCTCGCGCAACTCGTCGGCGAGCGCCAGCAGCGCCATCGAGCCCGGAAACAACTTGCCCTGAAAATCCGTACGTAGGCCATAGGCCATGACCGGAATGCCGATCCGGTCGGCGACGCGCGCGAGTTGCCAGACCTGCGCCTCGTTGAGGAACTGCGCCTCGTCGACGAAGACGCAGGCGATCTCGCCGGCACCATCGGAATGAAGCGTTTCGATCAGCGTATAGATGTCGTCATCGCCATGGAACGGAATGGCGTCGGAGGCAAGACCGATGCGCGAGGAGATGCGGCCTACCCCTGCCCGGTCGTCATGCGCAGCGATCAGCATCACCACACGCATGCCGCGCTCCTGGTAGTTGTAGGAGGCCTGCAACAGCATCGTGCTCTTGCCCGCGTTCATCGTCGCATAGCTGAAATAGAGTTTGGCCATCTTCACCGCGTCCGGTTTCCGTCTCCCGGGTAATGACGAGCCTTGTCCCGGAAGGCCAGAGCGTGTTTGCGGCACCCACAGTTTTTCGCCGGACTAGACCATTTCGTGGACAATGCGACATTCAGCGTCGCATCGTGCACCCCCTCAGCATATTGACGCAATACACTTCCTTCGACATCAAAGCGCTTGAATTCGCTATCCAATGGTGTTTGGCTAAAACAATAATAGAGGCAGGGGAACGACAACGATGAAAAAACGACTCTCTCTCAAACTGATGCTGGCGGGCGCCGTTTCGGTCGTCGCCCTCGCCGCTGGACAGGCTGCAGCTGCCGAGCCGGAAAGCTGTGGTACCGTCCGTTTCTCCGACGTCGGTTGGACGGACATCACTGCAACCACCGCGACCGTTTCCACCGTCCTCAAGGGCCTCGGCTACCAGACCGACATCAAGGTTCTCTCGGTTCCGGTCACCTACACCTCGCTCAAGAACAAGGACATCGACGTGTTCCTCGGCAACTGGATGCCGACCCAGGAAAACGACGTTCGCCCCTATCTCGACGACAAGTCGGTCGAATCCTTCGGGCCGAACCTGGTCGGCGCCAAGTACACGCTGGCGACCAACGCCAAGGGCGCTGAGCTCGGCATCAAGGATTTCAAGGATATCGCCACCAAGAAGGACGCGCTTGAAGGCAAGATCTACGGCATCGAGCCCGGCAATGACGGCAACCGCCTGATCATCGACATGGTCGACAAGGACACCTTCGGCCTCAAGGGCTTCGAGGTGGTCGAATCCTCCGAACAGGGCATGCTGGCGCAGGTGTCCCGCGCCGAAAAGGATGGCTCGCCGATCGTCTTCCTCGGATGGGAACCGCATCCGATGAACGCCAACTTCAAGCTGACCTATCTTTCGGGCGGCGACGACATCTTCGGCGCCAACTTTGGCGGCGCGGAAGTCTTCACCAACGTGCGCGCCGGCTACACCACCGAGTGCCCGAACGTCGGCAAGCTGCTCACCAACCTCAAGTTCTCGCTCCAGATGGAAAACGAGATCATGGGCAAGATCCTGAACGACGGGCAGGAGCCGGACAAGGCTGCCGAGGAATGGCTGAAGGCCAATCCGACGGTCGTCGATCCGTGGCTTGCCGGTGTGACCGCCAAGGACGGCGGCGATGGCCTGGCCGCGGTCAAGGCCGCTCTTGGCCTCTGATCGGCATCGAGGCGGGGAAAAACCCCGCCTTTTTTCACCGCGTCATGCGCTCCTTTTGACCTGACGAGACGGATTTACCTTCGTGGAATATCTGACCGATAACCGCATCCCCATTGGCGGCTGGGCCAAGGCGTTCGTCGACTGGCTGACGACGAATTTCGAGCTGTTCTTCGACCAGCTCGCTCGCTTCCTCTCCGGCGTTGTCGCCGTGCTGCTCTGGATTCTCCAGACCCCGCACCCGCTGATCGTCGTTGCCGTGATCACGGCGGCTGCCTGGTGGTTCCGCCGCTCGATCGGCGTAACGCTGTTCACCGGCCTTGGCCTGCTGCTGATCATCAACCAGGGCTACTGGAAGGAAACGACGGAAACGTTGGCTCTGGTGCTCGCCGCCAGCTTCGTCAGCATGGCCGTCGGCGTTCCGCTCGGCATTGCCGCTGCCCGTCGCGCCTGGATCTATGCCATCATGCGGCCGATCCTCGACCTGATGCAGACGATCCCGACCTTCGTTTATTTGATCCCTGCGCTGATTCTCTTCGGTCTCGGCATGGTTCCCGGCCTTATCGCCACCGTGATCTTCGCGATCCCTGCGCCGATCCGCCTGACCCGCCTCGGCATCATCTCGACGCCGCCGTCGCTGGTCGAAGCCGCCCAGGCCTTCGGCGCCACGCCCGGCCAGGTGCTGCGCAAGGTGGAGCTGCCCTTTGCCATGCCTCAGATCATGGCCGGTCTCACCCAGACGATCATGCTGTCGCTGTCGATGGTGGTTATCGCCGCCCTCGTCGGCGCCAACGGCCTTGGCGTTCCGGTCTTGCGAGCCCTGAACTCGGTGAATGTCGCCAAGGGCTTCGAAGCCGGCCTCTGCATCGTCATCCTGGCGATCATCCTCGACCGCCTTTTCCGCTCGTCCGACGAAGGAGAAGGCGCATGACCACCGCCGTCGTATTCAAGAATGTCGATATCATCTTCGGCAACAACCCGCAGATCGCGCTGCAAATGGTCGACCAGGGCAAGACTCGCGACGAGATCGGTGCCGAAACCGGCCTCGTGCTCGGCGTCGCCGGCGCCTCGCTCGAAATCACCGAGGGCGAGATCCTGGTGCTGATGGGGCTTTCGGGCTCCGGCAAGTCGACCCTGCTTCGCGCCGTCAACGGCCTTGCGCCGGTGGTGCGCGGCGACGTCGAGGTGAAGACCTCGAACGGGCCGCTCAATCCCTACCGGACCAATGCGAAATCGCTGCGCGACTTTCGCATGCACACGGTCTCGATGGTGTTCCAGCAGTTTGCTCTGCTACCCTGGCGCACAGTTGCCGACAATGTCGGCTTCGGCCTCGAGCTTGCCGGCATGCCGGACGCCGAGCGCAAGGCGCGTGTCGGCGAACAGCTCGACCTCGTCAACCTGACGAAATGGGCGGGGCGCAAGGTCAATGAGCTTTCGGGCGGCATGCAGCAGCGCGTCGGCCTCGCCCGCGCCTTTGCCACCGGCGCACCGATCCTGTTGATGGACGAGCCGTTCTCGGCCCTCGACCCGCTGATCCGCACCCGACTGCAGGACGAACTGCTCGAGTTCCAGCGGCGGCTGAAGAAGACCATCATCTTCGTCAGCCACGACCTCGACGAGGCGTTCCGCATCGGCAACCGCATCGCCATCATGGAAGGCGGACGCATCATCCAGTGCGGCACGCCGCAGGATATCGTCAAGAATCCGGCCAACCAGTATGTCGCGGATTTCGTTCAGCACATGAACCCGATCACCATGCTGATGGCGAAGGACGTGATGCAGACCGGCGTCCAGCGCGGCGCGACCGTTGCCGGCGTTACCGCCACGGCCAAGCCGACGACACCGCTCGTCGACATTCTCGACGCCATGTCCCGCCAGCCGGGCAGCATCGGGGTCGTCGACAACGGCTCCGTCGTCGGCACCATCGACGCCCAGGACATCGTTCAGGGATTGACGCGGCACCGCAACAAAAGTTGACGAAGCCGCTCATCAAGCCAATAAAAGCCCGGAGCGTCGTTCCGGGCTTTTTTCGTCACAGCATGTTTCCTTAAAACGTAGCCGATTTCAGGATAAAAACATGCAGCCATTCAAAGTGCTACGGCGACCTTTGCGCGTCTGATAAGACGCGGCGCTGTAGGCATTGATGGCATGGCAGGAAAGGTTCAAAGACATGAGCGACAAGCCGAGCGTATTGCGCGACACCGATGACGAGGCCCGCACCCTCGCCCGCACGCTTCTGCGCGGCGCGCGCAGCGCTTCGCTCGCGGCGATCGAACCCGAGAGCGGCGGCTTTCCCTTCGTCAGCCGCGTTCTTGTCGGCATGGATGTCGACGGCGTACCCGTCATCCTGATCTCGAAGCTGTCCACCCACACCCAGGCGCTGCTCGCCGATATCAGGGCCTCGTTGCTGACCGGCGAGCCCGGCAAGGGCGATCCGCTCGCCCATCCCCGCCTCACGGTGCAATGCACGGCCGAACAGGTCGCTCGCGACAGTGAAACCCATGTGCGCATCCGCGAGCGATTCGTTCGCCGTCACCCCAAGTCGAAACTCTACGTCGATTTCCCCGATTTCGGCTTCTTCCGGCTGAAGCCCTTGCGCGCCAGCCTCAACGGCGGTTTCGGTCGCGCCTATGTCTTGACCGCGGAAGATCTGCTGATCGACACGCCCGCCATCGCTTCGCTCGCCGCCACGGAAGCCAGCGCAATCGAGCACATGAACGCGGATCATTCGGACGCCGTGCAGCACTATGCGGTCAAGCTTTGCAATGCGCCGGAAGGCAATTGGAAGATCGTCGGGATCGACGCCGCCGGCCTCGATCTTGCAGATGGCGATCGGCTGAAACGCCTTGAATTCCCGGCACCTATCGAAGACAGTTCCAATTTACGGGCAATTTTGCGTGAACTTTACGGTTAATCGCGGGATAGCTACCCCCATTTCTTGCAGTGGGTGGTTGCCCTTTTATGCATCACGACTAATTATCGTGCTTCGTCAACCATAACTACGTGTGATGTACTTTTCGCATGGAGCACGCAATGCAGCCACTTTCGCCTGAAAAACACGATGAAGCCGAGGTAGCAGCCGGTTTCCTCTCGGCCATGGCAAACCCTAAGCGCCTTCTCATCCTCGATTCCCTCGTCAAGGAAGAGATGGCAGTCGGCGCATTGGCCAACAAGGTTGGGCTGAGCCAGTCGGCTCTCTCCCAGCATCTTTCGAAGCTCCGTGCCCAGAATCTCGTCAGCACCCGCCGCGATGCGCAGACGATCTATTATTCGAGCTCATCCGACGCAGTCATGCGGATTCTAGGCACGCTCAACCAAATCTACGGCGACGAACAGATCGTCACCGCAGAAAAGACTCCGGTCCGCAAGTCGGCCTGATATTCGGTTCGCTCTGCGGACCCGTTCGAACAGCCCCACACGAGAAATCGCGCGGGGCTTATTCTTTTCCGGGGCATCGGCAACAAGCAAAGGCGTCAGCCGCGCCTCGGCCGTTTACCGGGCCTTGAGACTTCGGCGGCACCATGCGCCGCAGCAGGGTCGGCCGGAGCAACGGACACAAGGGAATGCGTGACAAGGTCCGTTGGGGTATTGCCGGAACCGGCACAATCGCAAACAGTTTTGCATCGGATTTCCGCTTCGCGGGTAATGCGACGCTTGTCGCGGTCTCATCCCGCAGCGCTTCGAACGCCGCGGCTTTCGCCACACGCTTCGGCGGAATCCGCAGCTCTCACGATATCGGCGCGCTCGCCGCCGCCCCCGACATCGACGCGGTCTACATCGCCTCGCCCAATGCGCTCCATCGCGACCATGCCGCCCTCTTCCTCGCGGCCGGCAAGGCGGTGCTGGTCGAGAAGCCGCTGACGACATCGGTCGCCGACGCGCGCGCCCTTGAAGACGCAGCCGCCATCAGCGGCACCTTCGCGATGGAAGCGCTGTGGACCTGCTTCCTGCCGGCAATCGCCGAGGTTCGCGCACTCCTGCGTGCAGGGAGACTCGGAACCATCCGCCATGTCCGGGCGGAACTTGCCTATGAGAAACCGTTCGACGCGAACAGCCGCTTCTTCGATCCGGCCCTGGGCGGCGGTTCCCTGCTCGATCTCGGCATCTATCCGATCGCACTTTGCCTGAACCTCTTCGGCCAGCCGAAGTCCATTGGCGGCACTTGGAGAAGCGCCCCCACCGGCGTCGATGTCTCGGCAGACGCCAGGCTGGCCTATGACGGCTTTGATGCTGACCTGAGGTGCGGTTTCGATCGAAACGGCCACAATCGCTTCGTCATCGACGGCGATCGCGGTACGCTCGTCATCGACGCGCCGTTCCTGAAGGCAAGCCGCCTGTTCGTCGCCACCAGCGCCCCGGCACGCAACCTGCTGACATCGACGGGGGAAGCGTTCTTCAGGGCTGCGCGGCGGATCCCCCTGCCCGGTCTCAAACGCTTCGACCATGCGTTTCCCGGCAACGGCCTGCAATTCGAGATCGAGGCCGCCAGCGCGGCCATCCTGGACGGCCGGCGCGAGCATGCGTTGATGCCGCTTTCACGCAGTATCGAAGCTCTGGAAATTATCGAGACGATCCGCGCCAAGGCACCCGTGGCCTGAACGCCTGCCCTTACGCGGGCAGCGCCTTCGGAAAACGCCTAGAGATCGAGCGGACGATAGTCCCGCGCGCCGCTGTTGAGCGCGAGCACGACCTCGGTCAGATGCCGCGCCGTCGCACCGGAGAAGAATGGCGTTTCGCCCTGCGCAATCGCATCCGCCTGGACTGCGATCCCCCGCACGAAATCGATCTGCGACGGAAAGGCCGGAAGCGCCGGCGCTGACGATGTCTTGGGGTAGCGCACCCTCATACCGGGGTAGAGCCGGATGGGCAGCTTGCGCCCCATCTTCCATTCCAGCCAGTCGAGACCGCGATGCATCAACGAGCGCTTGGCGCCGACCGCTTCGACATGAACGGGCGAGCGATTGTCCCAGAGATCCCGCACCACGATCGTGCCCTTGTCGCCGATAACAGTCAGCGACCGGTCGCGCGGTGCCGCCAGGCCGCAGGTGACGCGCGCCGTCACGCCCGAGCGGAACTTCAGGCAACCCACCGAGAAATCAGGGCCGAGCGTCAGCGTCTCGGTTCCCGGGCCTTTGTCCGGAAAGGTCAGGGCCGAAATGGCGCTGACCTCGGCGACCGGCCCGAAGAGCGAGACGAGCCAGCTTGCGGCGTAGCCCGCGTGCTCGAGCGTGCAGCCAACCTCGAACTCGTGCACGCCCGGCCAGCGGGCGCCCGAGCGGCTGCGCCAAGCGCGCCAGTTCGCCTTGAAGACCGGCCCATCCTCCATCTCGGCATAGACCAGACGTGGCGTGCCGATGGTCCCAGCCGCAAGCAGGCTCGCACAGAGCGCCTGCGCATCGCTAAGGCCATTGGCCGGCGCGCCGGCAAGCACCAGAGCACGCTCGCGGGCAAGCGCGACCAGTTCGCTCGCCTCCTCCACGGTCATCGCCAGCGGCTTCTCGCAATAGACGTGCTTGCCGGCGGTGAGAGCGGCGCGGTTGACCGCGTAATGGCTTTCCGGCGTCGTCAGATTGACGACGATCGAGACGGTAGGATCGGCGAGCACCGCATCCAGCGAGGCATAGGGCGAAACCTTCCAGTAGCGCGCAAAGGCGTCGAGACGCACCGCGTCGCGATCCCAGACGCCGACAAGCCGGAGCTGCGGATGATTGGCAAGCGTCGTCATGTAATAGTCGGCGACGAAGCCGGTTCCGACAAAAGCTATTCCGGTCACGCTTTCAGTCTCCTAGCGCAATTCCAGGAAAAGTGTGAAACGGTTTTCCGTCCGGAATTGCGTAATTTCAAACAGTTAGAGTATTTCACTGTTTCAATGAAATAGTGAAATACTCTAGCGCGCATCGGCAAGGAACGAGGCAACATAGGCGAGCGGCGCATTCCAGTTGATGGCGATTTCATTGGATCCATAGGCTTCGATGTCGTCGGCATAACACGTCTGCGGCGCACATCCCTTCAGGTGTTGCCGTGCGACGTCATCGACGAAGGTGGAATTCGGACCGCCGGCGAGAGAGCCAACCGGCGGGTTCGGCAGTTGCGGGTCCCGCTGGTGCGCATACCAGCGACTGTGCTGGTTCTTGGGCGCGCGGGTGCCATAGCCTGTGACGTAGGACAGTGCCATGGCATTGCGGCCGAGAATGTAATCCATGCCCTCGCGCGCACCATCGAGAAAGCTCTTCTCGCCGGAGAGATCGAAAGCGGCCGACAACACGATGATGTTCTGCAGCATCAGCTGGTTCGATCCCCAGTCGTAGCGTCTGCCCTCGGGTCGGTAGACGAGCCCGAAGGGCTCTGTTTGCTGCACCGACAGAAAATGCCGCGCTGCCGCAAGCACTGCGTTTCGGATCAGTTCACGCTCGTCGTCCGGCAAGCCCGTACCATAAAGGGCCAGTTGCAGCCGCGCGAAGCCGGCGACGTTGCGCCAGTCAAAGGCCCCGCCGGGAGACAGCGTATCCGCCGCCCAAAGCGGCGACGCCCGCAGCACGTTGAGATAGGCCTCGTCACCGGTCGTCAGATAGAGTTCGGTCGCCGCCCAGAAGAGTTCGTCCGAAATGCTGTCGTCGTCGTAGTCGCCACCACCGCCAAGTCCGTCCGACTTCGGCGCAAGGAGTGCGGGATTGGCATTGGCGGCCATCCAGGCCTTGCGCGCAGCCGCGAGCAGACGTGCCGAGAACGTCGGATTCTGATCGGCGAAAAGCCGGGCGCCCTGAGCCGCGACGGCTGCGACATCAAGCGTTGCGGCAGTCGACGGACGGTAAAGCGCCCGCGGCTGCGGATCGTCGCTCGGCAGCAACGGCGGCGCGGTCCAGGTGGTGTCGTGTACCTTGTGGTGCACCATACCGGCGAGCGGCGCGCCATCCGGAACCATCATGCGCAACAGGAACTCGAGCTCCCACCGCGCCTCGTCGAGAATGTCGGGCATGCCGTTGCCGTTTTCGGGAATGCGAGAGAGACCGTCGCGCGTCACCGGCGAAGCCGCGGCGTAGACACGCCCGCGTTCGTAGGCGGCAAGCAGTTGCGCGGCGGACAGGGCGCCGGTCACCGCGTATTTGCCGTGGTCGCCTGCGTCGTACCAGCCGCCGGAAACGTCCAGTCGATAGGAACAGGACCAGCCACCGTAAAGCGCCACGGCCTGCTTGCTGTCGAGGCATGGGACTGCCGTATCGCCCTGGTTCGGCGCCACGCCGACATGGCCTGCGGACCGGGCGTAGGCCTTGCCGGCGATCGCTGCCTTGATCTCGATGCCGCTTCGTTGCGGATAGAACCAGGAAAGCGCATCGACGCGAAGGCGATCGTAAAGATTGTCGCCGATCGAGAAGCGATCACTCGCCCAATCGCCGGACACGAGACGATAGCCATCTCCAGCCGTTGCGAAGGATGAGAAATCCGCGACCTGCGTTTCGACGCCCGCCGTCGGATCGAAGCCGCTTGGTTGCGTCTTGCCTTTGCCGACGACCTTGTCCTTGGCGTCGAGCAACTGGAAATCGATGGGGCGCTTCACATCGGCAATGAAGGTCGCGCGCTTCGGACCGCCGGTGAAGTAGCCGAGCTGGTTTACTCGAATGACGGGCCCCTCGGTCGCCCGCTTCGCCGCCTGCGACACGGCGCCGGTCGCGACCAGCGATACATCGTCAAGACAGATGCGACCGGCCTCCGCACCCCCGAGCAGCAGCACCAGTTGCGCCTCATCCGGTTCGGTTGCTTCGAACTCCACGGAGAACGGGCTGCCATCCGGCGACCCCGCCGTCGTAAACTCGGCAACGGCAGTCCAGGGATCTGCGGCCCGCTGCACCCTGACAGCGATCGCCCGCGCCGGCTTGGCGGCAATCCTCAGCGACAGGCGATAGATGCGCCCGGGCACCAGCGTCAAACCATTGACGCCGACGATCTGGCTCCAGACTTCTCCACCGCCCTGGGTCTCCACGCAGAGCCGCCCGTTTTCCCGCTCGAGGGTCGGCCCGTCGCTCGCCCAGAACGTGTCCTGCCCCTTTTCAAAGCGACCGTCGGCGATCAGTTCGGCAGCGACTGCCGGACCTGGCAGGAAGAGCGCAGCAATTGCCGCGTGTACTATCCCGAACCTCGACACGTCCCAGCTCCCGATTGGTCAGGCCGGGCCGCGGGGCGCGGGTGCCCATTCACAGGCGGCCATGGACCCGGCAAGGCATGGCAACGCAGCGTTGCCGCAAACAAGTTAAGCTAGAGAAAATTTCCAGCCAGAAGACAAAAAATCGCCACCCCACAGGCTCTCTGTGCGGGGCTTCCGAGGCTTGACGCGTCCCGGCGCGCTGATAGTTTGACCAAAGGGTAAAAAATGCGGGCGGCGAGCGCCTGACGAAGAACTGACCGAGGAGAACTGCAATGTCGAACCGTCTCAACACCCCGAATGATCTGCGCGCCTTCTGGATGCCGTTCACCGCCAACCGGCAGTTCAAGAAGGAACCGCGCCTGTTCGTCGGCGCCAAGGACATGCACTACACGACCCATGACGGTCGGACGGTTCTGGACGGAACGGCAGGTCTGTGGTGCGTCAACGCGGGCCATTGTCGCCCGAAGATCACCGAGGCGATCCGCGAGCAGGCGGGCGAGCTCGACTATGCGCCGGCCTTCCAGCTCGGCCACCCCAAGGCCTTCGAGCTCGCAAATCGCCTGGTGGATATCGCGCCCGAAGGCATGAACCATGTTCTCTATACCAACTCCGGTTCGGAATCGGTCGATACGGCGCTGAAGGTCGCGCTCGCCTACCACCGCGCCAAGGGCGACGGCTCGCGCTTCCGCCTGATCGGCCGCGAGCGCGGCTATCACGGCGTCAACTTCGGCGGCATCTCGGTCGGCGGCATCGTCTCCAACCGCAAGATGTTCGGCACGCTTCTGACCGGCGTCGACCACATGCCGCACACGCACCTGCCGGCGCAGAACGCCTTTACCCGCGGCGAACCGGAACATGGCGGCGATCTCGCGACCGAGCTCGAACGCATCGTCACGCTACATGACGCCTCGACCATCGCCGCAGTGATTGTCGAACCGGTGGCCGGCTCCACCGGCGTGCTGATCCCGCCGAAGGGCTACCTGCAGAAACTGCGCGAGATCTGCACCAAGCACGGCATCCTGTTGATCTTCGATGAAGTCATCACCGGTTTCGGCCGCCTCGGCACGCCGTTTGCCGCGCAGTATTTCGACGTCAAGCCCGACATCATCACCACGGCGAAGGGCCTGACCAACGGCGTCATCCCGATGGGCGCCGTCTTCGTCACCTCCGAGATCCATGATGCCTTCATGAATGGCCCGGAGCACATGATCGAGTTCTTCCACGGCTACACCTATTCCGGCAACCCGATCGCCTGCGCCGCCGCGCTTGGCACGCTCGACACCTACAAGGAAGAAGGCCTGCTCACCCGCGCCGCCGAACTCGCCCCTTACTGGGAAGAGGGCCTGCACTCGCTGAAGGACTGCCCGAATGTCATCGACATCCGCAATCTCGGCCTGATCGGCGCGATCGAACTGCAGCCGATCGCCGGCGAACCAACCAAGCGCGCCTTCTCGGCTTTCCTCAAGGCCTATGAGAGCGGCCTCTTGATCCGCACCACCGGCGACATCATCGCCCTGTCGCCGCCGCTGATCATCACCAAGGCGCAGATCGACGAACTCTTCGGCAAGCTGCGCGCCGTTCTCAACAGCAACATCTGAGCAGGCTGACCGCCAACGATCTTGACCCTTTCCCCGGCGACGGGGGAAGGGTTACTGTTATCTGCCACATCGAACCTGGGCGCGATCACACCGATCGCACCGGGCGCCAAAGAAAACTGGAGTTGCCTCATGTCCGAAGCGCTGGAACGTTACATCGATCAGGGCGTCGGGCGCGAACCGGCAGACATCGTGTTGAAGGGTGGGCGCTTCTTCGACCTCGTGACCGGCGAACTCGTCGCCTCCGACATCGCGATATCAGGTGACCGCATCGTCGGCACCTTCGGCAACTACGACGGACGCGAGGAAATCGACATTTCCGGCCGCATCGTCGTGCCCGGCTTCATCGACACGCATTTGCACATCGAATCTTCGCTCGTGACACCGCATGAATTCGACCGCTGCGTCCTGCCGCTCGGCATCACGACCGTCGTCTGCGACCCGCACGAGATCGCAAACGTGCTCGGTACCGAAGGCATCCAGTTCTTCCTCGATTCGGCGCTCGAAACGATCATGGACATCCGCGTCCAGCTCTCGTCCTGCGTGCCGGCGACACATCTGGAGACGTCGGGCGCCGATCTGCCAATCGAAAGGCTTCTGCCTTTCCGCCACCATCCAAAAGTCATCGGCCTCGCCGAGTTCATGAATTTCCCCGGCGTCGTGCACAAGGACCCGGTCTGCCTCGCCAAGCTCGACGCCTTTCAGGGCGCGCATATCGACGGCCACGCGCCGCTGCTGTCCGGCAAGGACCTGAACGGCTACCTCGCCGCCGGCATCCGCACCGACCATGAATGCACCTCGGCTGAGGAGGCGATGGAGAAGATCCGCAAGGGCATGCACATCCTGGTGCGCGAAGGCTCGGTCTCCAAGGATCTGCACGCGCTGATGCCCATCATCACCGAGCGCCTGTCGCCGCATCTGGCGCTCTGCACCGATGACCGCAATCCGCTCGACATTGCCGAACAGGGCCATCTCGACCACATGATCCGCACCGCGATCGCCGCCGGCGTCGAGCCATTGGCGATCTACCGCACCGCCTCGATCTCGGCCGCCCGTGCTTTTGGGCTGCGCGACCGCGGGCTCGTCGCGCCCGGCTGGCGCGCCGATCTCGTGGTGATCGACACATTGGAAAACTGCAAGGCCGAGACGGTGTTTTCCGGCGGCCGCCGCGTCACCGATGCGCTGTTTGCGACCCGAAACCCGGTTGAGCCCGTCGGCCTCGACAGCGTCAAAGCCGGCCATGTCCATGCCAGTGCCTTCGGCATCCCCGTCTCGGATGGCGATACGTCGGTCATCGGCGTGCTCCCCGGTAAGATCATCACCGAACACCGCCGCTACCGCCTGCCGGCCGTCGGCAACCAGACCGGCCTCGACCTCGGCCGCGATATCATCAAGGTCGCGGTGATCGAGCGCCACGGCGTCAACGGCAACCACGCCAACGGTTTCGTCCAGGGTTTTGGGCTGAAGAAGGGCGCGATCGCCTCGACCGTCGGTCATGACAGCCACAACATCTGCGTCGTCGGCGTCAATGACGAGGACATGGCGATCGCCGCCAACCGGCTCGGCGAGATCAAGGGCGGCTTCGTGGTGGTCGAGGACGGCAAGGTGACCGGAGAGATCGCGCTTCCGGTCGCGGGTCTGATGAGCCTCGAACCTTACGAGTCCGTCCGCGACACGCTGCACCACCTGCGCCACGCCGCTTTCGCCCTTGGCGCGACGCTGGAGGAGCCGTTCCTGCAGCTTGCCTTCCTGCCGCTGCCGGTCATCCCGCACCTGAAAATCTCCGACCGCGGACTGGTCGATGTCGACAAGTTCATGCTGATCGGGTGAGTTCCATCCCTCACCCCGGGAGCCTCAGTTGTCTGCCACGGCCGGCGACAGTTCCTTGCGGAAATAGACGACGCGCTCCGTCTCCTCGAAACCAAGCGCCATGTGCAGGCTCTGGCTCCTGAGATTGTCGGTCGCCGTGTCGGAGGCGAGTTCCTGGCATCCTTGCGAGGTTGCCCAGCGTTCCACCGCCGTGATCAGCGCACGCGCCACACCACGGCGGCGGTAACGCGGCAACACATAAATCCCTTCGAGAAAGGCCACGGGCGAGGTTTCGCAGCCGTTGACATAGTCCCGGCGGATAGACGCCTCGGCAAAACCAGCGGCAACACCAGCCTCGTCCTCGCACAGGAACGACGCATAGCGATCAGGCTCGGCAAGAGAGGACTCGACCTCCGCGCGGTGCTCCGCTTCCGGCGTATCCGGCCATAGCGCCAGACGCATCTCGACCCAGCGGCCGATGGTTTCGCCATCCATCAACAATACGCGCATCAAAGCTTCCCGCAGAAGGCCGATAATCCGTCAACCTGGATGCTACCCGCTTCGAGGCGCGCCGGATATCCGGGCAAATCCAGGGGCTCGACGACAGCGGGGGCCAGAAACGCCTGCGGTTCGCGGGTGAGATTGAAGACGAAGAGCAAGCGCTCGCCATCTTTTTCGCGAACGAAGGCCAGGAGATCGCTGTTGCTATCGAGGAAATGCATCGCGCCATCGTGCAGAACCGGTAGCGATTTGCGGAAGGCGAGCGTCGCGCGGTAGTGGCCAAGCACCGTATCCGCGCCTTCGGTCATGGCATCCACGGCCAGGCGGCGGTGTTCAGCCGGAACCGGCAGCCAGGGCTTGCCGCCGGTAAAGCCGGCATTGGCCGCCGCCTCTTCCCAGACCATCGGCGTCCGGCAGCCATCGCGGCCCTTGTAGGAGGGCCAGAAGCGGATGCCATAGGGGTCGCGCAGGTCCTCGAAAGCGAGTTCCGCCTCCGGAAGTCCCAGCTCCTCGCCCTGATAGAGACAGATCGACCCGCGTAGGCTCGAAAGCAGCATGATGGCGAGCCGCGCCACCCTCTCCCGCTCTGCTTCGTTCCGAGCGAAGCGGCTGACGTGGCGCGTCACGTCGTGGTTGGAGAAAGCCCAGCAGACCCAGCCGTCGGTGACGGCCTTCTGGAAATTCTCGACGCAGCGGCGGATATGGGCCGCGGTGAAGTCCGGACCGAGCAGGTCGAAGGTGTAGCACATGTTGAGCTTGTCGCCGCCGCCGGTATAGGCAGCCACGGTCTTCAACGAGCGGGCGCCGTCGCCCACCTCGCCCACCGTCATGCGGCCCTCGTAGCGGTCGAGCAGCGCCCGGAACCGCCTCAGGAAAGCGATGTTTTCCGGCTGGCTCTTGTCGTAGAGATGGTCCTGCATGCCATAGGGGTTGACGTCGGGCGCGTCGTTGCTGGTGGCGTCCGGATCGGGAACGAGCGGCGGGTTGTCGCGCAGATACCGGTCGTGAAAATAGAAGTTCACCGTGTCGAGGCGGAACCCGTCGACGCCGCGATCGAGCCAGAAGCGGGCGGCATCGAGCACCGCGTCCTGTACCGCCGGATTGTGGAAGTTGAGGTCCGGCTGCGAGCCGAGGAAATTGTGCATGTAGTACTGCTTGCGCACCCCGTCCCACTCCCAGGCGGGGCCGCCGAAGATCGACAGCCAGTTGTTGGGCGCAGTGCCATCCGGCTTCGGATCGGCCCAGACATACCAGTCGGCTTTCCCGTTCGTCCGGCTCGAGCGGCTCTCAGCGAACCAGGGGTGGCGATCGGAGGTGTGGGAAATCACCTGGTCGATGATCACCTTGAGGCCGAGACGGTGGGCCTCACCAAGCATCTCGTCGAAATCCGAGAGCGTGCCGAACATCGGATCAACGTCGCAGTAGTCCGATACGTCATAGCCCATGTCGGCCTGTGGCGAAGTGAAGAACGGCGACAGCCAGATCGCGTCGACGCCAAGCGAGGCGATATGCGGCAGCCGCCGGGTAACGCCCTTGAGATCGCCGATGCCGTCGCCGTCGGTGTCCTGAAAGGAGCGCGGATAGACCTGGTAGATCACCGCGCCGCGCCACCAATCGTCATTCGATGCCTGCCGAGACGTCATGAAATGCCCCTTGAAGACCGATGCTCCACGCCAGAGCGGGATGATGAGGAACCAAGGTGTATCGCCGCCCGGCGCGGGAGTAAACGCCGTTCCTTCCTCTCGGTCCGCCGCGAGCCCTTCACCAGAAACAATCTCTTGCCGAGATCGGCTGAGCCCCTTATCCCGTCTCAGGCGAAATCTTGTGAGGAGGAAAGTCGTTGGCCGGGAAGATGCTTGCGATCGGGGAGTGCATGGTCGAGCTCATGCAGGCGGAAGGCGGGCTGCTGCGTAAAGGTTATGCCGGCGACACCTTCAACGCCGCCTATTATGCGCGGCTGTTCATGCCTGATGACTGGACCGTCGGCTATTGCTCCGCGGTCGGCACCGACACGGTTTCCGACGAGATGCTGGCCTTCATGGCGGAAAAGGCGATCGACACGTCAGCCGTGCGCCGGATCGAGAGCCGCTCGGCCGGGCTCTACATGATCCATCTGAAGGACGGCGAGCGCAGCTTCTCCTACTGGCGTTCGCACTCGGCAGCCAAGCTGCTCGCCGACGATGCCGATCATCTGAGAAGCGCGATCGAGGGCTCCGACCTGATCCTCTATTCCGGCATCACGCTGGCGATCCTTGCACCCGACGCGGTCGAAACGCTGCTGTCGGAACTGCGCCGTGCGAAAGCGGCCGGCAGCCAAGTGGTCTTCGACCCGAACATCCGCCCGCGCCTCTGGGACGACGCCGAGCGCATGCGCCGGACGCTGACCGATGGCGCCCGCGCCGCAACCCTCGTCATGCCGAGCTTCGACGACGAGGTCACGCATTTCGGCGACGCCTCCATCGAGGCGACGATCGCGCGTTACAGGGGCCTTGGCGCCACCAATGTCGTCGTCAAAGATGGCGAGAAGGGCGTGACGCTCGCCTTCGGCGATGCGCCGATTGAGCACGTACCGGCAACACCGGTCGAACGCGTCGTCGACACCACCAGCGCCGGCGACAGCTTCAATGGCGCCTTCGTCGCCCGCCTTGTTGCAGGCGACACGCCGGCTGAAGCCGCCGCCTTTGCGGCAAGCGTCGCCGCCGGCGTCATCGGTCATCATGGGGCACTCGTCGCCCGGGAGAAGCTGCCCGTGGCGTAGGTGGCAGAAGGAAGGGCCTAACGGCGCTTCTCAGGCTGCTGATTAAGATATTTCTGATTGTTGTAAGCTTGCCGGAAAAACCTTTGCGCCAGCCAAAATCTCCGTCATTCCTGTACTTGTCACAGGTATCTAGCCGGCCCAAGTCCTTACGCTCAAGTCCTTGGGCTGAAGGGTCTCTGACCCGACGGACGTCGGGTCGCTGGATCCCCGCCACGGGGGCGAGGGGAGCTTGGGGTCGCGCTATCGCCAGAAAACCATCTTCAAGGTTTGTAGCAGTCTGGGAAGCGCCTATCGGCGCTTCTTCGCCTTGGACTCGTAAGGATTATCGCCCGCGCGGAAATGCATGCGAATCGGCACGCCCGGCAGATCGAAATCGTTGCGCAGGCCGTTGATCAGGTAGCGCACGTAGGATTCCGGCAGCGCGTCGGGACGCGTGCAGGAAATCATGAAGCCCGGCGGACGTGCCTTGACCTGCGTCATGTACTTGAGCTTCAGGCGGCGACCGGACACGGCCGGTGGCGGATGCTGAACCGTCTGCGATTCCAGCCAACGGTTGAGCCGCGCGGTGGAGATGCGGCGGTTCCAGGTCTTGTCCGTCTCGATGATGGCCTGCATCAGTCGGTCGAGACCGTAACCGGTGTGGCCGGAAATCGGCACGGCGCGGATGCCGCGCGCCTGCGGCAGGAGCCTCTCGGTCTTTTCGCGAAGGTCGGCGAGCACCGCCTGCCAGTCCTCGACCAGATCCCACTTGTTGAAGGCGAGCACCGCCGCGCGGCCCTCACGCAAGACGAGATCGACGATCTGCAGGTCCTGCTTCTCGAAGGGAATGGTCGCGTCGAAGACGATGACAACCGTTTCGGCAAAGCGGATCGCGCGCAGCGCGTCGGCGACCGAGAGCTTCTCCAGCTTCTCCTGTACCTTCGCCTTGCGGCGCATGCCGGCGGTGTCGAACATCTTGATGGTACGGCCGCGCCAGTCCCATTCGACCGAGATGGAATCGCGTGTAATGCCAGCTTCCGGCCCGGTCAAAAGTCGGTCTTCGCCGAGGAAGCGGTTGATCAGCGTCGACTTGCCGGCGTTCGGGCGGCCGACGATCGCCACGCGCAATGGCTTGGTCTCGTCATAGGCTGTCTCCGCCTCTTCCTCTTCGCCCTCTTCGTCTTTGAACGTCGGGCGCAGATCGATATCGGTCTCGGCCACGTCGTCTTCCGGCGGATAGGCCCGCTCTTCGCCGATCGCAGCGACGATCGCGTCGCGCAGGTCCAGCATGCCCTGGCCGTGTTCGGCCGAGATCGGGCAAGGTTCGCCAAGGCCGAGCGTAAACGCATCGTAGAAGCCGCCATCGGAGCCGCGCGCCTCGGACTTATTGGCCACCAGCACCACCGGCTTGCCGCGCCGGCGCAGCATTTCGGCCAAGGTTTCGTCGGCCGGCGTCAGGCCGCCCTTGGCGTCGACCAGGAACAGCGAAAGATCCGCCTCGTCGATCGCGGCTTCCGTCTGCGCCCACATGCGACCCTGCAGCGTGTCGGGCCCCGATTGCTCGAGACCGGCCGTGTCGATGATGCGGAAGCGCAGGTCGATCAGCTTTGCCTCGCCCGGACGACGGTCGCGGGTGACGCCCGGCGTATCGTCGACGAGCGCCAGCTTCTTGCCGACCAGGCGATTGAACAAGGTGGACTTGCCGACATTGGGACGCCCGACGATGGCGACGGTGAAGCTCATGGATCTATCCGTTTCCGCTTGGAGCGCGGCAGCCGATGGGCGGGGCCGCGCTCGTAATTTCGTTCTCTGCCGCATTCAGGCGGCTCGCGAGCGTTCCTCTGGGGAACTGCTCTTGTTCACGCTGTCCCCGAACGCAAAACCGCTGCGCACTTTTGCTGGAACTGCCTGTCTGTCTTTCGCAGTCCCGGACGCAAAACCGCTACGCACTTTTGCTGGAACTGCTTTAAATGCTTTAGCGCACAACCCCAAGATCGAGATCGATTTTGGGGTCATGCGCTGATTCGAAAGGGTCGTGCACCCTGTGCCCATCCACGTGGAATGGGTGGAAACCTTAGGCCTTGCCGCTGGCCGTGATCACGTCGAGCAGCATCTGGGCGCGACCGGTGATGTTGCGCGGGCTCTGCGTGTCGTCGACGATCTGCTGGAACCAGGTCTTCGCCTTGGCGTAGTCGCCGGCCTTGTAGGCCGAGAGACCAAGCGCTTCGCGCGCCGAGTGGCGCATGTTGTTCTGCGGCGTCGCAAGCTGCTCGACTTCAGCCGAAACCTGATCGTAGCTGCCGGTATCGACGAGCAGATAGGCCGCACGCAGTCGCGCCGCTTCCTGAATGGCAGCCGGAACGCTGCCGTCCTTGCCGATGGCGGAGAATGCCTTCACCGCCGCATCGGTGTCGCCCTTCTGGGCCTGAAGCGTCGCCGCGCGCAGACGAGCCAGCACCGGATAGGCGCCGTAGCCGTCTTTCTCAAGCGCGTTCAAGGCAGCGAGCGCCTCGTCCGTCTTGTTTTCCTTCGCCAGATTGAGCGCCTGCAGGAAGGCGTCGCCCGACTTCGAGGAGGCCCCCTCCTGCCAGTACTCGAACCCGACCTTGCCGATAGTGCCGAGAACGATAAGCACGGCGATCGCCGCGATGAGACCGCCGAAACGAGCCCAGATGCTCTTCATCTGGTCGGAACGCAGTTCCTCATTGACCTCGCGGATAAAGCTGTCGTCTTGGTTCGCCATCTACTGCCCCGGCCTTGCCTGCCCACTGGTACGCCATTCCGACCGTCATCGACGGGAACAGCGCACAATCTCAAACTGTTCGAGCATGCACGACGCGTTCTAGCGCACGCATCGCGCTCTCATGGATTTTGCGCCTTCTACCCGATTTTGCGGCGCTTGTAAGGGGGCCGACGTTATTTAGAGCGCCTAGGGTCGACACGAAGTCACCTCCGTCGCTCTAAATTTTTTGTTACACGCAAGTCGGGACGCAAAACCGCTGCGCACTTTTGCTGGAATTGCCTTAGCCCATCACCACCGGGGCAACCCCGATCAACCACTCGTGAAGCTTCCAGACGAAGAGCCCGTAGGCGACGAGACCGATGACGATGGCCAGCACGTCGTTCGTCGATGACTTGAACACCGGCAGCACGCGCTCCCCTGCCCGCTCGCGACGCTTCAGCGAGATGCGCAGGATCACCGCCCAGGCGAGAAACGATCCGAAAAGCAGGACCGAGGATGTCTCGCCGTTCGCCAGCAGGTGCGCCAAAGCCCAGGTCTTGATCGACAGGATCTGCGGATGCTTGACCGCCACCGCAATGCGGCCCGCCGGCAGGAAGCCTGCAGCAAGGAAGACGAAGGCGAAGAGCATCAGGAGCAGCGCTATGTGGCGCAGGAACACCGGCGGATTGTAGAGCATGCCCGTTTCGCCGCGCGCCTGGCCGAAACCATAGATGATCAGACAGAGGCCGATGAGGCTGAGGATCGCATAGATCCCCATCCAGGTGCCCTTACCGCGACTCTCGATGATGCCGGCGCGAAAGCCGGGCGCAACCACGCGGATGAGATGCATGCCGAGAAAGATGATGATGCCGAGAACGAGTATCGCCATGGGGCCACCGCTTTGTTCGAGATATCGGAGATAGCGTCGCGTGCCGAATCTGGCGCGCTTGAGTCGCTGTAGCTCTTTGATTTTCTATGCCATTCGCCCTTGGACTGATTCCAGTCCAGGTTGCTATGGAGTAGCCTTGATGGCGTCTTTTTTCCAGCCCGATCAAAGGATTGCCGCAATTTCGAACCATCTGCGACAAAAATTCATCGCTGCAGTTGATCATGATCCGAACATTTCTCGCCTTTTCCCTTGCCCTGGTTCCGGCGCTTGCGCGGGCCGAACCGGCGACGCCGGCCACCGTCCCCGCCGCTGACCGGCAGCTGGTCATCGTCTCCTTCGACGGTGCGCATGACAACGCGCTTTGGGAAAAGAGCCTGGCGATGGCCAAGCGCACCGGCGCGCATTTCACCTATTTCCTGTCCTGCACCTTCCTGATGACCAGGGCCGACGGCAAGGAGATCTACAGGCCGCCGGGCCAGAAGCCCGGCCGCTCCAATGTCGGCTTCGCCCAGAGCCGCGAGGAGATTGCAGCACGCGCCGGCCATATCTGGCAGGCCCATCTTGATGGTCACGACATCGCCAGCCACGCCTGCGGTCATTTCGACGGCAAGGGCTGGAGCAAGGCCGATTGGCAGAGCGAATTCTCGACTTTCAATGCGGCGCTCAGCGACGCCTGGAAGAAAGCCGGCAAGCCTGAGGCGGAACCGGCCGGCTGGGCGGAGTTCGCTAAGACCGGCGTCAAAGGCTTCCGTGCCCCCTATCTATCGCTAAGCGACGGCCTGCTGCCGGCGCTGAAGGCGGACAACTTCACCTATGACGCAAGCCTGGTGACCAAGGGTCCGGGCTGGCCGGCAACGAAGGACGGGCTGCCGCGCTTCGGCCTGCCGCTGATCCCCGAGGGACCGTCGCAGCGCCCTGTCATCGGCATGGACTACAATCTCTTCGTCCGCCACTCGATGGGTGTCGAGAACAAGAAGGACAGCGCCCGCTTCGAGGCGCGCACCTACGAGGCCTACCGGAAAGCCTTCGACCGCGAATATGGCGGCGACCGCATTCCCCTGCAGCTCGGCTTCCACTTCGTCGAGATGAACGGCGGCGCCTATTGGCGTGCGCTCGATCGACTGCTCTCGGAAGTCTGCGGAAAACCCGACGTCGCCTGTGTCAGCTATGCCCAGGCGTTGCCTGTCATCGAGCAGGCAAAAAAGAAGGCGGGTCGCTCCGCCTTCTGATTGTCGTAGAGAGCGCCGGCCTTAGGCCGGCTGCGCATCTTCTGCAGCGCCGCGCTCCAGATAGCGCTGGTCAATTTCCGGCAGCGGTTCGTCGGAGATTGCCGCCTCAAAGGCTCTCAGGCGCTTGTGGATCGACAGCAGCTCGATGATCGTCGACCAGTAATTCACCAGATATTGGAACGAGTTGCTGACTTCGCCGAAGGCCGTGGCGATCTGCTGCCAGATACCCATCGTGATCTTCCCGGCGACGAATGTCGGGATCAGGATGAAGTTCAGGAAAATCGCATCGAGCTGGCCATAGGAATAGCGCGCGATGTTGAAATATAGATAGTGCCAGTACATGCGGAAGTAGTTTCGGCGAACGTTGCCGAAAAGCTCCCTCACCGTGACCGGTTGCGCGCGATCCTCATTGTCCTCGCCGTAGACCAGTTCCTTGCGGTAGGCCGCCTCAACGCGCTGGTTCTTGAAGTTCAGCCCCGGCAGCTTGATACCGGCGAGCGCCAGCAGCGCCGTGCCGAACACCGACCACACGATCGCCAGCCAGAAGAGCGCGTGCGGGACTGCGCCGATGATCGGAAGGTCGGAGACGTGCTGCGACATGTTGAACAGCAAAGGCAGGAACACCACCAGCGTCATCACCGAATTGATCAAGGTAACGCCGAGCCCTTCGAGAATATTGGCGAAGCGCATCGTGTCTTCCTGCACACGCTGCGACGCCCCCTCGATGTGGCGCAGCTTGTCCCACTTCGACATGTAGAAATCGTTCATGGCGGTGCGCCAACGGAACACATAGTGGTTGGTGAAGAACGCGGTGACGACGTTCAACGTGACGCCGACGAAACCGATTTCAAGGAAGCGCAGTTGCAGCGTGTAGAACTGAGTGGTGGTAATGCCGGGCTTTCCGGCAAGCGCATCCTGCAAGAGATCGAAGAACGGACCACGCCAATTGTTGAGCGCCACTGACGCCTGCACAGCGAAGTAAGCGATGAAGATGATAAAGGCCGAGCCCCAGATCGACCAGTTCGCCCAGGGGTGATCCTTGGCGATGATCTTCCAGGCACCGCCGAATATCGCCACGAAGATGGTGAAGTAGAGATAGAACCAGAGATTGTCCGGGGTGAAGAAGTACGCAAGGCCGATCGGTGGCTTTTCGCCCGGGGCCAGTGGCGGCAGGCCAACCGCGGCGCCGATTTGCGGGCCGACCGTGTACCAGACGAGAATGCAGATAATCGACCAGAGGGCACCGGAGGTGAAGAACAGCTTCGGCTTCGGAAAGAAGGAATGGAACAAAGGGTCTACTCACGTTTCGGTAAGGCGATGTGTCACCGCTCGAAGCGCCGAAACTAGGGCAAAGCGCCGTCGTCAACAATCGGATAATATAAACGTTACTGTTTTTTCATCCGGGCAAACCACGGCGAACAAGACCTTTTTCCGCCACAGCGCATGGCACCCGTCAGCCGCTTAGCGCCGCAGAAATCCGCTTTAGTTCAGCAAGGATGACGCCGCCGCAGAGGAAGAGCACGGCTGCCGCAATCAAGGTTGGCGCGGAAAAGCTGCCGGTGCGTTCCGCCAGCCAACCGGCGACCAGGGGACCGATAATCTGACCGATTCCGAAGGCGGCGGTCATCAGCGCAAGCGCCTTGCGCGGGCTTTCCGGCGCGAGCTGCCGGCCGATCTGCAGCCCGTAAGCCGTGATCATCATGAAGGTGGCACCGAGCATCAGGCCGCCGGCAACCGGCGCATAGGGCAAGGGCAGGCTGACCGTCAGAACCAAGCCGACCGCCTCGACCAGAAGGCCGATTGCGTAAACACCGGCAAGGCCGAAGCGCGGGACGGCAAAGCGCCAGAGATAGACGGACAGTGCGGCGGCAAGGCCCGTCAGCAGCCAGGCGAGAAACTCGATGCCGTGGCCGCCACTCGGGTCACGCGCCATGGCGACGAGGAAGGTGGCAGTGATCACGTAACCGAAGCCGAAGAGTGCGTAGGTGAACGTCACCACCGTAAACGGTCGCGTCCAGCGTAGCGGCTTCTCGCGCACCGTGCCCGCACCGGACGAAGGAACGCCGGGAAGAAGTGCGGCGACGACAATGGTCCCGATCAATCCAACCAGAGCCCCGGTGAACCAGTCGCCCATGGAGGTCGTCAGGCCGGCATGACCCGCAAGTGGGTTTGCCCAGACGCAGAGCGACGAAAATGCGATGCCAAGGCCCACGCCACCGAAATGGACGGCCGGCACATGCTCCGACCGCGCGAGCAGGCCATGGCCAAGCACGATGCCGGAGATGAAGATCATGGCAAAGGCGCTGGCAAGGCCGGCTACGAACCGGATCAGCGCCAGCGCGGCGACAGAGGACGACAGCCCCATGGCCGCCAGCAGAGCCGTCGTGGCGATGAGCGATAGAAGACCGATCCGGCGCTCGTGCCCGTGCGCCCAGCCATAGGCGGCGAGAATGGCACCGGCGAGATAGCCGACGAAATTGGCCGAGGCGATGAGGCCGGCATCGCCAGGCGAGAGACCAAGATCCGTCATCATCGCCGGCAGGATCGGCGTATAGGAGAAACGACCGAAGCCCATGGCGACGGCCATGGCAATGGCGCCGGCGGTTGCCGTGGCGGAGATATTGGCCTGAAGCGGTCTGTCGAGCGTGGTCATGCCCTTTTATTGCACCGCAACACGACGCGCCACAAACGACAATAATTGAAGGACCTATTGAAGAAATCGAACGATCGCCGATTTCAATGGGTTAGAGGAGCGATGACGGCCGCGGCCCGCAATCGCATCCCTGATCTAGCCCGGCAGCGTCACCACCAACGGCCCGCCGCGCGTGACGACGACGGTGTGCTCGTATTGCACCGTTGGCGCCCTTGGATCGCTGTAGAGCGTCCAATCGTCGTTGCCGCCTTCGGCCCATTGCGCGCCCATCGACAGGAAAGGTTCGACGGTGAAGACCATGCCGTCCGTCATCCGGCGCCGTTCGCGCGGATCTGGCCAAGTGGCGATCTCGGTCGGCTCCTCGTGCAGCGAGCGGCCGATGCCGTGGCTGGCGAGGTTGGTGACGAGCGAATAGCGGTTCTTGCGGGCGAAGTCGCCGATCGCGTTGCCGATGGCCGCCAGCGGCTGGTCGGGACGCACCTGCTTGAGGCCCACCCACATCGCCCGCTTGCCGTCGCGGCAAAGCCGGTCGATCGCGGCCGTGACCGGTGGCACCGGGAACGAGGCGCCGGTATCGGCGAAGATGCCGTCCTTCTCGGCCGAGACGTCGATATTGACGAGGTCGCCCGCCTGGATCACCCGGCTGCCGGGAATGCCGTGGGCGATTTCCTCGTTGACGCTGATGCAGGTGGCGCCGGGAAACTTGTAGCAGAGCTCGGGCGCCGAGCGCGCGCCGGCCTCTTCCAGCACCTTGCGGCCGATCGCGTCCAGTTCCGCCGTGGTGATGCCGGGCTCCAGCGCCTCGCCCATCGCCTGCAAGGCATTGGCGCAGATGCGGCCGATTTCCTTCAGCCGCAGCAGATCTTCTTCGTTGTTGAGGGTCATCCGTGTCTCGCTTTCGCGCTCACATGTAGCGTGTCGCTATACGTTATGCCAGCGCCGAACGGGACGGTCGGCAATCGAACACTGAACCCGGCGTTTGAGGTCAGACGGCGGCCCGTGCCGCCGCCTTCTCTTCCGCCAGCGCCGTGCGCACCAGCGGCGCCACCCTGGTGCCGTAGAGCTCGATGCCGCGCATGATCTGGTCATGCGGCATCGGCCCGATCGCCATCTGCAGCAGGAAACGATCGTTGCGGAACAGCTTCCAGTTCTCGACGATCTTTTCCGCCACCGTCTCCGGGTCGCCAAGGAAGAGGTTCCCGTTCGGGCTGCGTGCCTGGTCGAAATGCGCCCGGTTGGTCGGTCCCCAGCCGCGCTCGCGGCCGATGCGGTTCATCACCTCTGCCTGCGGTCCGTAGAACTGGTCTGCGGCGAGGTCCGTCGTGTCGGCAATGAAGCCGTGCACGTTGATGCTGGTTTTCAGCTTGGTCGCATCCTGGCCGGCCCGGCGCGCGGCCTCGCGGTAGAGATCGAAGAGCGGCGCAAAACGGCGCGGCTCGCCGCCGATGATGGCGAGCGCCACCGGCAAGCCGAGTGCTCCTGCCCGCGCCACCGATTGCGGCGTGCCGCCAACGGCGATCCAGAGCGGCAGCACCTCCTGCAGCGGCCGCGGATAGACGCCGCGATCATGGATCGCCGGCCGCATCTCGCCCGACCAGGTGACCTTCTCGCTGTCGCGCAGCGCCATCAGCAGATCGAGCTTCTCGGCAAAGAGCTGGTCGTAATCGTCGAGAGACTGACCGAAGAGCGGGAAGGATTCGATGAAGGAGCCGCGACCGGCCATGATCTCGGCGCGGCCATTGGAGATCAGATCCAGCGTCGAAAACTGCTGGAAGACGCGCACCGGATCGTCCGAGCTCAGCACCGTCACGGCGCTGGTCAGCCGGATGTTTTTCGTCTTTGCGGCGGCAGCGGCCAGAATGACCGAGGGTACCGAGGCCGCATAGTCAGGGCGGTGATGCTCGCCAAGACCGAAAACGTCGAGGCCGACCTGATCGGCAAGCTCGATCTCTTCGAGAAGGTTCTTGAGGCGCCGCTGCCCCTCTTTGCCCTTGTCTGCCGCATTCGGATCGACATCCGCAAATGTATAAAGCCCGAGTTCCATGATGCCCGTCCTATTTCTGTTGTGACAACAGATAGTTGCCGCGCGCGTGGGCAGCAAATGCTCATCCGGGAAACGCTGTGTTTCCCGGATGAGCATGAATGGAGCCTGTGTCGGATGATTGGCAGGAACCGGATGATGCGGGCGAAAACCGCCCAGTCCTGGTTCTCAGCTCAGCGTGCGCTTGACGGCGTTGCGCCAGCCCCTGAGCTTGGCCTTTCGCGTCTTCTCGTCCATGGCCGGCTCGAAGCGATGGTCACGCGCCCAGGACTGGGCGAACGCCTCCTGCTTCGGCCAGACGCCAGCACGGCTGCCGGCAAGCCAGGCGACGCCGAGCGCGGTGGTCTCGAGAATGACGGGCCGGTCGACCGGCGCGTCGAGCAGATCGGACAGCCGCTGCATCGTCCAGTCGGAGGCGACCATGCCGCCATCGACGCGCAGCACCGTTTCCTTGCCGTTGTTGCGCCAGTCCTTGTGCATCGCCTCGAGCAGGTCGCGCGTCTGGTAGCAGACGGCTTCGAGCGCGGCGCGGGCAAACTCGGCGGGGCCGGTGTTGCGGGTCATGCCGAAGATCGCGCCGCGCGCATCCGGATCCCAGTGCGGCGCGCCAAGCCCTGTGAAGGCCGGCACCAGGTAGACTTCCTGCGTCGGATCGGCGCTCTCGGCGAGCGTCCCGGTATCGGGTGCCGCCTTGATCACCTTCAGGCCGTCGCGCAGCCATTGCACGGCAGCACCGGCAACGAAGATCGAACCTTCCAGCGCATAGGTCGTTTCGCCGTCGAGCCTATAGGCAATGGTGGTGAGCAGCCGGTTCTTCGACCGCACCATGTCCTTGCCGGTGTTGAGCAGCGCGAAGCAGCCGGTGCCATAGGTGGATTTCAGCATGCCCGGCTTGAAGCAGGCCTGGCCGATCGTCGCCGCCTGCTGGTCGCCGGCAACGCCAAGGATCGGGATGGCGGCGCCGAAGATTGCCGGGTCGGTGACGCCGAAATCGGCGGCGCAGTCCTTGACCTCCGGCAGCATGGCGCGCGGCACTTTCAGGATCTTCAGCAGTTCGTCGTCCCAGGCATTCTCCGAGATGTTGTAGAGGAGCGTGCGCGAGGCGTTGGTGGCATCGGTCACGAAGGACTTGCCGCCGGTCAGCCGCCAGATGAGAAAGGTGTCGATCGTGCCGAAGCAGAGCTCACCCTTGGAAGCGCGCGCCTGGGCCCTGTCGACGTTGGTGAGCAGCCAGTTGAGCTTGGTGCCGGAGAAATAGGGATCGAGCAGCAGGCCGGTCTTCCTGGTGAAGGTCTTTTCCAGCCCCTGCTTCTTCAGCCTGTCGCAATAGGACGCAGTGCGGCGGTCCTGCCAGACGATGGCATTGTGGATCGGATTGCCGGTTTCGCGATCCCATACGACGACCGTCTCGCGCTGATTGGTGATGCCGATGCCGTCAAGGTCGCCGGCGGTGATGCCCGCCTTGGCGATCGCTTCCTGGACCGTCGAAAGGACCGTCTGCCAGATTTCCTCAGGATCGTGCTCGACCCAGCCGGATTTGGGGAAGTGCTGCTTGAATTCCTTCTGGCTGGCGCCAGCGATCTGCTGCTGACCGTCGAAGACGATCGCCCGGCTTGAGGTCGTACCCTGATCGATCGCGAGAATATATCCGCCCATATGCCCCTCCCCGGCCACACGCATGTTTATTCACCCGTCCTCAAGGGCGGGATCTCATTTCGAAAACTTCAATACGATGGCAAAACGAATGTCAAACGAAAACAAAACGCAACCGATCGGCTTCGCTGGCCCCCGCAGCAACTCTGCGGCCCGGAGCTTAAAAACACAATTGTCAGTGCGCCCGTTTTACGCGTAGGCTGGCGCTGTTGCGCCGCAACAAAGCAGCCCGTAGCGCCACGAAGGGAGAGAGCAACAATGACGAAAACAGCGGTCATCACCGGTTCGACGAGCGGAATCGGGCTTGCGATCGCCAAGGCTTTCGCCAAGGGCGGTGCCAACATCGTGCTGAACGGCTTCGGCAGCCCGGATGAGATCAGACAAGCGACGGACGACGTCAGCGCGCTGACGAGCGGAACGGTGCTTTATCACGGCGCCGACATGACGAAACCCGCCGAGATCGCCGATCTGATCGTGACAGCAACCGAGCGCTTCGGCAGCGTCGATATCCTCGTCAACAATGCCGGCATCCAATATGTCGAGAAGGTCGAGGATTTTCCGGTCGAGCAATGGGATCGTATTATCGCGATCAACCTCTCCTCCTCCTTCCACACGATCCGCGCCGCCATTCCCGGCATGAAGGCGAAGGGCTGGGGCCGCATCATCAACATCGCTTCCGCCCATGGCCTCGTCGCTTCGCCATTCAAGGCGGCCTATGTCGCCGCCAAGCACGGCGTCCTCGGCCTGACCAAGACCGTCGCTCTCGAAGTCGCCGAAAACGGTATCACCGCAAATTCGATCTGCCCGGGCTACGTGCTGACGCCGCTCGTCGAAAAGCAGATCCCCGATCAGGCACGCACCCGCGGCATCACCGAACAGCAGGTCATCAACGACGTGATGCTGAAGGGCCAGCCGACCAAGAAGTTCATCACCGTCGAACAGGTGGCAGCGCTTGCCGTCTATCTCGCCGGCGACGATGCCGCCCAGATCACCGGCACGCATGTGTCGATGGACGGCGGCTGGACGGCACAGTAGCCACACGCACGGACACAGCCAAAAATTTCCACGGCCCTTTGCTTTTCTGCATAACCACCTAAGATCAAAGTGATTTCAGGCAATATGCAGCAGCAGGGAATGAGTGGCATGCCCCAGCCAAACGGAAGCATCAGCTTCATCCTCAACGATCGCGAGGTCGCGCTTTCCGACATCGCACCGGCCGCGACCCTGCTCGATTACCTGAGGTTGGAGCGTCGGTTGACCGGCACCAAGGAAGGTTGTGCGGAGGGCGACTGCGGCGCTTGCACCGTGCTCGTCGGAAGGCTTGCCGGCGACAGGCTCGTCTATGAAGCCGTCAACGCGTGCATCCGTTTCCTCGGCTCGCTGCAGGCAACCCATGTCGTCACCGTCGAGCATCTTGCCGGCCAGGACGGGACGCTGCATCCGGTGCAGCAGGCGATGGTCGATTTCCACGGATCGCAATGCGGCTTCTGCACGCCCGGCTTCGTCATGTCGCTCTATGGCCTGTGGCTCGCAAACGACGATCCCAGCCGCGCTGATATCGAAAAGGCGCTGCAGGGCAACCTCTGTCGTTGCACCGGCTATGAGCCGATCGTGCGCGCCGCGGAAGCGGCGGCAAAGGCGCGCGCCTCCGAAATCTTCGACCCGATCACGCGAGAACGCGAAACGATCACCGCCCGGCTGAAGGCACTGGCGCCGACCGAGACGATCACCATTCGCCAGGGCGACACCTGTCTGATCGTGCCTGCGGACGGCGACGGCCTGGCGACAGCGCTTGCCGACAATCCGGGGGCGACCGTGGTTGGCGGTTCCACCGATGTCGGCCTCTGGGTGACCAAGCAGATGCGGCCGATCAACCCGGCCATCTTCATCAACGGCATTGCCGAGTTGCAGCGCATCGAGGAGACGGAGCCGGGTCTGACGATCGGTGCCGGCGTTAGCTACACGATGGCCTATGCCGCGCTTGGCAAAGCCTTTCCCGGCCTCGGCCCGCTGATCGACCGGATCGGCGGCGAGCAGGTGCGCAACATGGGCACGATCGGCGGCAACATCGCCAACGGCTCGCCGATCGGCGACAGCCCGCCGCCCCTGATCGTGCTCGACGCCACCGTGACGCTGCGCTCGACGGAGGGTCGCCGGACGCTGCCGCTCGAAGAATTCTTCATCGCCTATGGCAAACAGGACCGTAAGCCGGGCGAATTCGTCGAAAGCATCTTCGTGCCAAGTCTTCCGGCCGGCGATCTCTTTGCCGCCTACAAGATCTCAAAACGCCGCGATGAGGACATTTCCGCCCTGCTCGGCGCCTTCCGCCTGTCGGTAGACGGCGGAGTGGTCCGCTCCGCCCGCATCGCCTTCGGCGGCATGGCCGGCACGCCGAAGCGCGCCACGAATGTGGAAACGGCGCTGATCGGCAAGCCCTGGACCGAGGAGACGGTTCGCGCAGCACAAGTCGCCTTCGAGACCGACTACCAGCCGCTCACCGACTGGCGGGCGACAAGCGACTACCGCATGCTAGCGGCGAAAAACCTCTTGATGCGTTTCTTCCTGGAAAGCGGTGGCGAGCCCGCGCAACTGGTGCGCTACGCCGCGGGAGACAGATGATCATGGACAAGTCCACCTTCGAGGAACGCAAGGCAATCCGGGGCGAGATGCACGCGGCGCAGCGCCACGACAGCGCCCACAAGCATGTCGCCGGCACCGCCGACTATATCGACGACATGCCGGAACCCGTGGGCACGTTGCATGGCGCACTCGGCATGACCGACCGGGCGCACGCGGAGATCACCGCGATGGACCTCTCGGCCGTCGCCGCCGTACCCGGCGTCGTCTGCGTGCTCACCGCCAGGGACATGCCGCATTCCAACGACATCAGCCCGAGCCACCTGCATGACGAGCCAGTGCTTGCCGATGGTCTCGTGCAGTTTCATGGGCAACCCGCCTTTGCGGTGATCGCCGAGACCCGCGACATCGCCCGCCGGGCCGCACGGCTGGCGAATATCACCTATCGCGACCTTCCGCATTTCACCGACATCCTCGACTCGGTCGCCCATGGCGGCGAGCTGGTCACCCAGCCGCTGACCCTGCAGCGCGGCGACGCCGAGGCGGAGCTGGAAAAGGCCCCACGCCGGCTCAAAGGGCAAATGCGCATCGGCGGCCAGGAGCACTTCTACCTCGAAGGCCATATCGCGCTCGCCATTCCCGGCGAGGACGACGAGGTCACCGTCTGGTCCTCGACCCAGCATCCGAGCGAGATCCAGCACATGGTCTCGCATGTGCTCGGCGTGCCCTCAAATGCGGTGACGGTGAACGTCCGCCGCATGGGCGGCGGCTTCGGAGGCAAGGAAACGCAAGGGAATCAGTTCGCAGCGCTTGCGGCGGTTGCGGCGAAGAAGCTCAACCGCGCCGTGAAATTCCGCCCGGACCGGGACGAGGATATGACGGCAACCGGCAAGCGCCATGACTTCCTCGTCGACTACGACGTCGGTTACGACGACGACGGCCGCATCCATGCGGTTCATGCCAACTATGCGGCGCGCTGTGGCTTTTCGTCGGACCTCTCCGGCCCCGTCACCGACCGGGCACTCTTCCATGCCGACAGCTCCTATTTCTACCCACATGTGAAGCTCACCTCGCAGCCGCTGAAGACCAACACGGTCTCGAACACCGCCTATCGCGGTTTCGGCGGGCCTCAAGGCATGCTCGGCGGCGAACGCATCCTCGAGGAAATCGCCTACCAGCTCGGCAAGGATCCGCTCGAAATCCGCAAGCTGAACTTCTATGGCGAGAGCGGCTCGGGCCGGGACGTCACGCCCTACCACCAGAAGGTCGAAGACAACATCATTGCCCGCATCGTCGCCGAGCTTGAGGAGAGCGCCGACTATCAGGCACGCCGTCAGGCAATCCTCGACTTCAACAAGACGAGCCGCATCATCCGCAAGGGCATCGCGCTAACGCCAGTGAAGTTCGGCATCTCCTTCACCATGACCGCCTTCAATCAGGCGGGGGCTCTGGTGCACATCTACCAGGACGGCTCGATCCACCTGAACCATGGCGGCACCGAAATGGGCCAGGGCCTCTACATCAAGGTGGCGCAGGTGATCGCCGACAGTTTCCAGGTCGACCTCGACCGGGTGCGCATCACCGCGACAACCACCGGCAAGGTGCCGAACACCTCTGCGACCGCCGCCTCCTCGGGCTCGGACTTGAACGGCATGGCGGCTCATGACGCCGCGCGCCAGATCAAGGAGCGGCTGGTCGCCTTCGCCTGCGAGCGCTGGCAGACGACGCCTGATCATGTCAGCTTCGTGCCCAACCATGTGAAGATCGGTGAAGAGCTGGTGCCTTTCCCCGAATTCATCAAGCAGGCCTATATGGGCCGCATCCAGCTGTCGGCGGCCGGCTATTACAAGACGCCGAAGATCCACTGGGACCGTGCCAGCGGCCGCGGCACACCCTTCTACTATTTCGCCTATGGCGCTTCGGTTTCGGAAGTGTCTGTCGATACGCTGACCGGCGAATACATGGTCGACCGTGTCGACTTGCTGCACGATGTCGGCCGTTCGTTGAACCCGGCGATCGACATCGGCCAGATCGAGGGCGGCTTCGTGCAAGGGATGGGCTGGCTAACGACGGAGGAACTGTGGTGGGACGACAAGGGCCGGCTTCGCACCCACGCCCCCTCCACCTACAAGATCCCGCTCGCTTCCGACCGGCCGAAGATCTTCAATGTGAAGCTCGCCGAATGGTCGAGCAATACCGAGAAGACCATCGGCCGCTCCAAGGCGGTAGGAGAGCCGCCCTTCATGCTGCCGATCTCGGTTCTGGAGGCGCTTTCCATGGCAGTCGCCAGTGTCGCGGATTATCGCGAGTGCCCGCGGCTCGATGCCCCGGCAACACCGGAGCGTGTGCTGATGGCCGTCGAGCGTCTGCGAGATCGCTGACGGCCATCAAGATTTGCCTCAAATCCGCGGCAACTCATTGATGCTGAGCAGGCGACGGGCGTTGGCCATCGCCTCCTCGTCGTCGCTATGCGGGCTATGGACATCCATGAAACCCATATCTCTCTTCATGTGGTCGGAGAGAGCGTTGACATCCAGCATCGGCTTGGGGGCAACGAGGCCGCCGAACAGGGCAGCCGTGAGCCGTATGACCGGCTCGATTGAAAGAAATGGTTTTCTTTCAGTACGTTCGAATGTGTCGCAACTCATTTCAGCACCTGTTCGTCTTGGGAAGTTGACTTGGAGGATGCCGTGGAGGAGGATCGAAATCCAATCGAACATCCGTCTGCATGCATCAAGAGAACTTATCCATGAAGATGTCGAAGCAGTTTCCGCTGAATGCGCTGCGGGTCTTCGAAGCGGTCGCCAGGCTCGGCAGTTTCACCAAGGCCGGCGAAGAACTGGGCATGACCCAGACCGCCGTCAGCTACCAGATCAAGTTGATCGAGGAGAATGTCGGCGAACCGCTTTTCCTGCGGCGCCCGCGTCAGATCTCGCTGACCGACGTCGGCCAGCGGCTGGCACCGCGTGTGACCGAAGCCTTCGAGATGCTGCAGGAAGCCGTCTCCAATGCCCGCGGCGATATCGACAGCGCGCTCCTCATCAGTTCGACCCCGACCTTCGCCTCGCAATGGCTTGCCCGCAACATCGGCAGCTTCCAGCTTGCCCATCCCAACATCGCCGTGCGGCTGACGACGAGCGACTCGCTCACCGATTTTAGCCGCGAGCCCGCGGACCTCGCGATCCGCTCCGGCGGGGGCGTCTGGCCCGGCCTCGACACCCATCCGCTCATGCGCGTCGAGTTCAGCCCGATGCTGAGCCCGGCGCTCGCCGAGACCATCGGCGGCGTACACGAACCACGTGACCTCTTGAAGCTTCGCATCATCGATGCCGGCGATCCCTGGTGGCCGATGTGGTTCAAGGCGGCCGGGGTCGACGATCCCGATCTCGAGGGACGGCCGCACAGCCGGCTTGGCGCACAGACCTTCGAGGCACGCGCAGCCGTCGCCGGCCAGGGTGTCGCCATCCTGACGCCGGAATTTTACCCCGACGACGTGGCGCTCGGCCGGCTCTACCAGCCGTTCGATCTGCGCTGCAGCGACGGCTGCGACTACTGGCTTGCCTATCCGCACGCGCGCCGCAACACGCCCAAGATCCGGATTTTCCGCGACTGGATCCTCGGCGAGCTTTGTCCGCCGAGCTTCCTGCACGCAAATAGCGCTTGACGAGAGCCCTGCCCCCTTTTCCCCTCCGTCGTTTTTGCGCAAGGTGCAGCGATAGAGACAAAAGGGGATCTGAATGTACGAGTTCGCCATTGCCTGGGAATGGCTGGCCTTTGCCGTCCGCTGGCTGCACGTGATCACGGCCATCGCCTGGATCGGCTCATCCTTCTATTTCATCGCGCTCGACCTCGGCCTCACGAAGCGCGACCACCTGCCGGTCGGCGCCTATGGCGAGGAGTGGCAGGTGCATGGCGGCGGCTTCTACCACATCCAGAAATACCTGGTGGCGCCGGCCTCGATGCCTGAGCATCTCACCTGGTTCAAATGGGAATCCTACATGACGTGGCTCTCGGGCTTCGCCATGCTCTGTCTCGTCTATTACGGCGGCGCCGATCTTTTCCTGATCGACCGCCATGTGCTTGATATCTCCGCAACCACAGCGATCCTGATCTCGCTTGCCTCGCTCGGCATCGGCTGGATCTTCTACGATCTGCTCTGCAAGTCGCCGATCGGGGGCAACACCTGGGGGCTGATGGCGCTGCTCTATGTGGCGCTCGTCGTCATGGCCTGGGGCTACACCCAGGTCTTCACCGGCCGCGCCGCCTTCCTGCATCTTGGCGCGTTTACCGCGACGATCATGTCGGCCAACGTCTTCTTCATCATCATCCCCAACCAGAAGATCGTCGTCGCTGACCTCATAGCCGGGCGCACGCCGGACCCGAAGCTCGGCGCCCAGGCGAAACAGCGCTCGCTCCACAACAACTATCTGACGCTGCCGGTCATCTTCTTCATGCTGTCGAACCACTATCCGCTGGCCTTCGCGACGGCTTTCAACTGGATCATCGCCGCACTCGTCTTCCTGATGGGCGTCACCATTCGCCACTGGTTCAACACCACCCATGCCCGCAAGGGCAAGCCAACCTGGACCTGGCTCGTCACGGCGCTTCTCTTCATCCTGATCATGTGGCTTTCGACCGTGCCGAAGGTGCTGACCGGCGGCGAGAAGGCCGAGGTCGCACCGGTCTTTTCGCGCTTCGCCGCGAACGCGCACTTCCCCGCCGTCAAGGACACGGTCTCGACCCGTTGTTCCATGTGCCATGCGGCCGAGCCGGTTTATGAGGGCATCACCCAGGCGCCGAAGGGCGTTGTGCTGGAAAGCGACGCGGAGATTGCCGCACATGCCCGCGAAATCTATATCCAGGCCGGGCGCAGCCATGCGATGCCGCCCGGAAATGTAACGGACATGACGACGGACGAGCGCCAGTTGCTGACAGCCTGGTTCGAAAGTGCCGTCGAGGAAGGCAAGACACAATGACCACCACCCTCATCCGCGGCCGACTGCTGAGCTTCCACCGCGCGCCAACGTCGATCGACGACAGCGCCGCCTATGGCTATGAGAGCGACGGCGCACTTCTGGTCGAGGGTGGCCAGATCCTTGCGAGTGGCGCTTACGCCGCGGTGAAGGCAGACGCTCCTGAAGGTGTGGCGGAAATCGATCATCGCCCGCACCTGATCGTGCCCGGCTTCATCGACACGCACCTGCATTTCCCGCAGATGCAGGTGATGGCCTCCTATGCCGCCAACCTGCTCGAATGGCTGAACACCTACACCTTCCCGGAGGAGTGCCGTTTCGTCGAAACCGCCCATGCCGAGCGGATTGCGAAGCGCTTCTTCGACGAGATGGTCCGCCATGGCACGACGACGGCGACGGCCTATTGCTCGGTGCACAAGGCGTCCGCCGACGCTTTCTTCGCCGAGGCGCTGCGCCGCGACATGCGCATGGTCGCCGGCAAGGTGATGATGGACCGCAACGCCCCGCAAGGCCTGCTCGACACGCCGCAGATGGGCTACGACGAAACCCGCGCGGTGATCCGCGAATGGCACGGCAAGGGCCGCAACCACGTGGCGATCACGCCGCGCTTCGCCATCACTTCGACGCCGGAGCAGATGGACGTTGCCAAGTCGCTCGTACGCGAGTTTCCCGACCTGCACGTACAGACCCATCTGTCGGAAAATCGCGACGAGATCACCTTCACCTGCGAGCTCTATCCGGAAGCCAAGGACTATACCGACGTCTACGCCCGCTACGGCCTGCTCGGGCCGAAAAGCCTGTTCGGCCACTGCATCCATCTGTCCGAGCGCGAGGCGGATGTCATGAGCGAGACCGGCTCGGTCGCCGTCTTCTGCCCGACCTCCAACCTCTTCCTCGGCTCCGGCCTCTTTCCGCTGCGGGCGCTTACCCGCAGGGACAAGCCGGTGCGCGCCTCGGTCGCCTCCGATATCGGCGGCGGCACCAGCTATTCCATGCTGAAGACGCTCGATGAGGCCTACAAGATCCTGCAGTTGCAGGGCGAGCGGCTGAACCCCTTCGACAGCTTCTTCATGATGACCCGCGGCAATGCCGAGGCGCTCTCGCTCGTCGACAGGATCGGCACGCTCGAAGCCGGAACCGATGCCGACTTCATCGTGCTCGACACGGCGGCGACGCCGGCAATGGCGCTTCGGGCCGAAGTGGTCAATTCGCTCGCCGACGAACTCTTCCTGCTGCAGACCATGGGCGACGACCGCGCGATCGTCGAAACCTATGTCGCCGGCAAGCCGGCGAAATCGGCACTCGCCGCCGCGTGACCGCGCAAATCCAGAGAGGTCAAAAAAATTGACCTCTCTGCGTTCTGGCTATTAACAAGCCTCCGGCAAACATGGTAATGGCTCGTTCAATCTCCGTTGGACGAAGGCCGTTTTCATGACGCAAATCCTCGAAATTAGCGATCTCAAGGCGCTCGCCAAACGTCGCGTGCCGAAGCTCTTCTTCGACTACGCCGACAGCGGCGCCTGGACCGAAGGCACCTATCGCGCCAATGAGGAGGATTTCGCCAAGGTCAAGTTGCGCCAGCGGGTGCTGGTCGACATGACCGACCGGTCGCTCGAAACGACGATGATCGGTCAAAAGGTTTCGATGCCGGTGGCGCTTGCCCCAACCGGCCTCACCGGCATGCAACACGCCGATGGCGAGATGCTGGCGGCCCAGGCCGCCGAAGCCTTTGGTGTCCCCTTCACGCTCTCGACCATGAGCATCTGCTCGATCGAGGACGTCGCCTCGGTCACCACCAAGCCCTTCTGGTTCCAGCTTTACGTCATGCGCGAGCGCGAATTCGTGCTGAACCTTATCGACCGCGCCAAGGCGGCGAAGTGCTCGGCGCTGGTGCTGACGCTCGACCTGCAGATCCTCGGCCAGCGTCACAAGGACCTGCGCAACGGCCTCTCCGCGCCGCCGAAGATGACGCCGAAGCATCTCTGGCAGATGGCGACGCGCCCCGGCTGGTGCATGAAGATGCTCGGCACCAAGCGCCGCACCTTCCGCAACATCGTCGGCCACGCAAAGAGCGTTACCGATCTTTCTTCGCTCGGCGCCTGGACGGCGGAACAGTTCGACCCGCAGCTTTCGTGGAAGGACGTCGAGTGGATCAAGGAGCGTTGGGGCGGACCGCTGATCCTCAAGGGCATTCTCGATCCCGAAGACGCCAAGATGGCGGCGGCGACCGGTGCCGATGCGATTATCGTCTCCAACCATGGCGGCCGCCAGCTCGACGGCGCCCACTCCTCCATCAGCATGCTGCCGCGCATCGTCGATGCGGTTGGCCACCAGATCGAAGTGCATCTCGACGGCGGCATCCGCTCCGGCCAGGATGTGCTGAAGGCCGTCGCCATGGGCGCCAAGGGCACCTATATCGGCCGCCCCTTCCTCTATGGCCTCGGCGCCATGGGCAAGGACGGGGTGACCAAGGCGTTGGAAATCATCCGCAAGGAGATGGACATCACCATGGCGCTCTGCGGCAAACGCAACATCAACGACGTCGACCGCAGCATCCTGGCGGAATAGGCCACGGCATCAGCCACTCCCGCCCTCATTCCTGTGCTTGTCACAGGAATCTCTAGCAGTTCCGATGGAACTGCGGGACCAGCCCAAGTCCTTGGGCTGAAAGGTCTTTTGACCCGACAGACTTCGGGTCGCTGGATCCCCGCCACAAGGGCGAGGATGAGGGAGCTTGGAGTGACCCTTTCGGCAAAACGCGAAGCGAGCGCAAGACCCCTTACGCCTCAGCTCCCCCGATAGGTCGAGTACCCATAGGGCGAAAGCAGCAGCGGCACGTGATAGTGGCTCGCCGGATCGGCGATGCCGAAGCGCAATGGGATGCGGTCGAGGAAGGCCGGTTCCGGCAGCGTCGCGCCTGACCGGCGCAGATAGTCGCCGGCATAAAAGACCAGCTCGTAATTGCCGACCATGAAGCCGACGCCTTCGACCATCGGCCCGTCGACGCGCCCGTCGCTGTTGGTATGAACGGTGCGGATCAACTGCCGCTCCTCGCCTTCGAGCCAGTAGAGATCGATGCGCAGCCCCTCGGCCGGCTTGCCGAGCGCGGTGTCGAGAACGTGGGTCGTCAGTCTGCCGGTGCTGCTCATCCTATCCTCTCATTCATCAGTTGGCACGGGATGGGCGCGGAAGACCGCACACGATTTCCTCATACCGCCAGATTGGGGCTCTCAATGACGAAGGGCTCGTCGTAGAAGTATTCCTCAAGATTGTTGCCCGGCCCATCGCGATCGACGATCAGGAAATCGCTGACGGCGCCGATCGACATCAGCGGGTGATGCCAGACGTTGCGGCCGTAATTGACTCCTTGCTTGCCGCTCGCTTGGAATACCCGCGGCGTGCCCGGACGCCCGTCCTCGTCTTCGGCGACGACGACGAGCCAGGGGCGATCGTCGAGCGGTGAAAAGCTCTGGCTGCCGAGAGGGTGGCGCTCCATCATCGTCACCGCATAGGGAAAAGCGCGGGGCTGACCGCGGAAGATGTTGATGATGACATTGGCGCCGTCGCCGATCACATCGGCGCGCGCCAGCCCGTGGAAACGTTCCGTGTTGCCGCCGTTGATGTAGCGCATCGTCGCCGGATCGGCTTCGATGATGGTTCCGAAGGGTGCAAAGGCGTCGCGCGTCAGCGGTTCGATCGTAAGCAGGCGCGACATCAGGCGTTAACCTCCTGCATTGGCGCGCGTGCGAAGTCCGGTTCGATGGCCTCCCCCATGTGCGAGGACGCGTATCGAACGGTTTTGTCAGGCATTTTCGTCTCCAAGAAGCATCGACTGCAGCCGCAGGCGGGCGATTTTCTCCACCTGCGCGCAAGCGGTTTCAAATTCCTCTTCGGGCGAATTGTCAATGCGGCTTTCGAAGGAGGCGAGAATCTGACCCTTGGTGAGCCCCTTCACGGCGATGATGAAGGGGAAGCCGAATTTCTTCGTGTAGGCATCGTTCAGCGCCGTGAAGCGCTGATGTTCCTCGGGCGTCAACCGATCGAGGCCAGCAGACGCCTGCTCGGCGGTCGAGTCTGCCGTAAGCTTGCCCGCGATCGCCAGCTTTCCGGCGAGATCCGGGTGGGCGCGCAGCACTTGCAGCTTTTCGCGCGGCAACGCCGCACGAAAAGCCTGGCAGAGCGCCGAATGCACGTTGCCCGCCATCAAACCCGCCGCCGCGGCGCGATCGTAAGCGCGTTCGGCCACCCAGGGCGAATGCTCGAACACGCCGCCGAAACGGGCGACGAAGGCGTCGCGGTCGGACATCAGAGCGTCCCTTCCGGCTTGTGGTGCTGGTACCAGTGGTTGGCGATGTCGATGCGCCTGGGCACCCAGACCTTATCGTGCGACATCACGTAATCGATGAACCGGGCAAGGGCTGCGGCGCGGCCAGGGCGGCCGACGAGCCGGCAGTGCAGACCGATGTTCATCATCTTGGCATCGCCCTGACGGCCTTCCTCATAGAGCACGTCGAAGCTGTCCTTGAGATAGGTGAAGAACTGGTCGCCGGAGTTGAAGCCCTGGTTGGTGGCAAAACGCATGTCGTTGGCATCGAGCGTATAGGGGATGATCAGATGCGGCTTGTCGGCCGGCAGCCCCGGCACCCAATAGGGCAGTTCGTCGGCGTAGCTGTCGCAGGAATAGAGGAAGCCGCCCTCCTCCAGCACCAGCTTCAGCGTATTGGCCGAAGGCTTGCCCTGGTAGATGCCGAGCGGGCGCTCGCCGGTCAGTTCCGTATGCAGACGGACGACTTCGCGGATATGCTCGCGCTCGACCTCCTCCGGAAAATCCTTGTATTCCAGCCAGCGCAGGCCGTGGCTGGCGATTTCCCAGCCGGCTTCCTTCATGGCCGCAACCGCTTCCGGATTGCGCGCCATGGCGAGCGTCACGCCGTAGACCGTCAGCGGAACGTTACGGCTCGTGAACATGCGCCACAGCCGCCAGAAACCGGAGCGTGCGCCATATTCGTAGATCGATTCCATGTTGAGATTACGCTGTCCCTGCCAGGGCTGCGCGCCGACGATCTCGGACAGCAGACATTCGGACGCCGCGTCGCCATCGAGAATGCAGCTCTCGCCGCCCTCCTCGTAGTTCAGCACGAACTGCACGGCAATGCGCGCATCGCCCGGCCAGTTTGCCTTCGGCGGATTGCGGCCGTAGCCAACGAGGTCGCGCGGATACTTAGTCTCAGACATCAAATCACCCTTCGATTTTTCCAGAACGGTATCACCGCCGACCGGATTGTCGATACCGAAATGACGTGAGGCGAGGCAGCGATATCGTCAGGATCTGGGCTGAAATCGCCAGAAAAGCTCGACTCAAGCCCAGGTTGAGGGATTATCTGAAACGACGTTAAATGGATCGACAAATCGAGCGGCCTCGTTGAGATGAAATCCTACATTCAAACGCTTCGCGAGAAAATCGGCACCAGCCTTCTCCTTTGTCCGTCGGTGGCAGCCGCCATACTTGATTCCGATGGCCGGATTCTGCTGCAGGAGAAAACAAGCGGCGAAGGCTGGAGTTTGCCGGCAGGCGCAATCGAACCAGGTGAAATGCCGGCGGAAGCCTTGGTCCGGGAGGTGATGGAAGAAACGGGCTATCCGGTCTCGATCGAAACGATCCTAGGCGTCTTCGGCGGGAAAGAGTTTCGGCACACCTACCCGAACGGCGACCGTGTCGAATACGTGGTTACCCTGTTTAGGTGCCGGATCATCGGCTGTCAGACCGCGATCACCGACGGGGAAACAAAGTCGCTGCGCTACTTCTCGCAAGCGCACATGCCGCCACTGGGCTTGCCTTATCCAATTGCGCTCCTGTTTGGAGACAACTCCAATGGCGACAGGTCTAGCGATGCGCCATCAATGCCGCGACGATGAGCGGCAAGGGCCGGATCGATCCCGAACCAACAGAGGGATCGGCGGCAACGCGTTTGGCGCGTTCGGCGCGCGCATTCGTAGAGATCTTGCCGAGCGGGTGCTGCGAATGTACACGCAGGGGCGCGCCGGTCTCCTGCTCGACGAACAGGGCAAGACTGCCGATGGCAAGCGGCGTCGACAGGCATGGCTCGAACAGGTCACGAAGCGGCGCCTCGACCTGGCGCAGCGCATCCGACGCCAGCGGGCCAGTCAACATCATGTGGAAGCGGTACTCGTCCATCACATGAGGATCGCCCCAGCGATGCAGATTGGAAAACTGCGGTGCGGACAACCGATCCGGATCGGAGCGCTCGATCTCGTCTTCACTGAGCGGCGCACGAAAAGCATCGAACTCCTGAACGATATTGGCTGCCAGCAGATGCATCACGGTGCTCGGGACCTGCGGCATCAGTCCGAAGCACCGGCCGATGCGGGCGACCTCCAGGCGATCGATTTCGAACGGTGTCTGCGCGCCGGCAAAATGCATCAGCGCCTTCAGGAGTTGTGATTCCGTCATATCCGGATGCAGACGAAACGGCGACATCATCACCGCATGGAAACCGAAGCGGCGCGGTACGGCCGTATGGTAGGCGATGTCGGCAGAACTCAGGCCCGCAACCGAAGGCAGCTCCGTCGGTTCGCCGGAATAGACGTTGCGCCCAAGCCAGCTTGCGGCGACCGCGGAAAGCGAGTCGGCCATCGGCGGCGTAAAACAAATGGCGTAGCGCATGTCTGGCTCCGGTTATCCGTGTCGAGCGGGACGAGGAAAAGTGCCTGCGGTTTTCCGCCCCGCTCCAATGAGATCGATCACGCTTATGAGTATCGATCCGACCCGGGATCTTCGTGATCTATTGGCCGCGTCTTAGGTGATTTGCGTGACAGATTGACGAAGTGGATCGTGCAAAACCACGCGATCCCACCGGTTTGCGCACCAGATTTTCGGAACCATCCGGCCCAACGGCCGTTCACTCAAGGTAACAATCAAGGATGGAGAAGAAGCGTGAGCTATCACAACGCAAACCTGCAGGATGCCCGGATCAAGGAAACCCATGACCTGATCGCGAGCGACAAGGTTGAAGGCACGAAGGTCTATGGCTCCGACAACAAGCACATCGGCTCGATCGAGCGCGTGATCATCGAAAAACGCAGCGGTCGCGTTGCCTACGCCGTGCTCGGTTTCGGCGGCTTCCTTGGCCTTGGCGAAGACCACTATCCGCTGCCCTGGGCGAAGTTGACCTATGACGAAAACCTCGGCGGCTATCGCACCGACGTTACGCGCGATCAGGTCGAGCGCGCGCCGAAACTGGAACGAGGAAAACGGCCGTCGCGTCTACGACTACTACGGCGTGCCACCCTACTGGATGTAAGGTCGAACTTTCGAATGTCCGAATATGTGAGGCTCCGCCTGCGGCGGGGCCCTTCCCATGCCCAAGCCTAGAGATGCTTCTCGCGAAGCGCCGCGATGTGGTTCCGGCACAGGAAGGATTCCGGCAGATCGAGCGTCGGGAGACCGGCGATCTCGTCGACAACGAAGCGCGCCAGCTGATGCGCAATCCCGAAGCTCACCTTGAAGCCGCCGGTCAGCACGGAAATGTTCGAATGGTCAGGGTGCCGCCCGACCATGGGTTCGCGCCCCGCCGACTTTGGCCTGAGCCCGGCCCAACGCTCGACCACCTCCGCATCCGCCAGACGCGGCGCCAGCAACGTGGCGCGTCGAAGGAGATCGTCGAGTTGTTCGTCCGTGGACAGTGGATCGGCAAAGCTGTTCTCGCTGGTGCTGCCGATCGCCACATGGCCATCGTCATGAGCGATGATGTAGACGCCGTCGGTGAAAATAACCGGCAGGCCTGGATCGACATCCGCCTTCAAGAGCGCGGCCTGGCCCTTGACGGCCGTGCCGCTCGTCGCTTTCAGCGGCCCCGACACGGCATCGATCAGCGGGAAACTGCCGATGCCGGCAGCGATGATGCAATGGTCGAAGCTGAGCCGGCTGCCATCGTCACGCTCGGCCCTGCCGTGCGCCGGAAGGATGGCGCGCACGCCCGAGCCTTCATCGATCTGAACATTCTGCAACTGCAACAAGGCGGCACGCAGGGCCGACAGCGTGCGGCGCGGCGACACCCGCGCGGCGAGCGTATCGAAAACGACGCCATGCGCCGTTGCCTCCGTGCCTGGCCAACCCTCCGGGCCGCCCTCCTGGACATGCCAGAAGAATTGCCGGTCGCCCGCGCGCCATTGTTGTCGCGCGTCCTGCTCATGCCGGAGCGCAATGTCGCGTAAGTGCGGCTTGGCGAGCGGCATCAGCCGCCCGGTGCGGCGATAGCCGGTCGACACCCCCGCCTCGGCTTCGAGCTGCGCGATCTCCTGTTCTAGCGACACCAGCGCTTCGAACTGGAATTGTTTCTTGGCATTCCGGCGGTCGGGCATATGCGGCATGAGCGCGCCCAGCAGGCCGCCGCTCGCGCCGGCACCGATCGCCTGTTGCTCGACGAGCCGCACAATCATGCCCTTGCGCGCGGCGGAAAGGGCGGCCCACAGCCCCATGATGCCGCCGCCGACGACCAAAAGCTCGCTCATCGATTGACCTTCTCCGGCCGGCGGATTATCGCCTTTGCCATGACAGGACCAGCAGACCCGATCGACCCGCCAGCGCACCAAAACCTTGATTGGCACGAGGGCGATATGCCCTATTCCCGGGAGTTTGGCGATCACTTTTATTGCCGCACCGATGGGCGGCTGGAATGCGGCCACGTCTTCCTTTCTGGCAACGGCCTGCCGGATCGCTGGGTCGGCGTGGGCACCTTCCGCATCGGCGAACTGGGCTTCGGCACTGGGCTCAATTTCTGCGAGACATGGCGCCAGTGGAAGATGACCGCGACCGCCGCCGACCGCCTGCATTTCGTCTCGTTCGAGCGGTTTCCCATGGCCGCCGACGAGATTTCCCGCGCGCTCAGCCACTGGCCGGAAATCGATGCGGAACGGCTGGCCCTGGTCTCCCGCTGGCCGGCAGACCCCGACGGTGACCTCCGCATCGACTTTAGCGACGGCGTCAGCCTCACGGTCGTCTGCGGTGCGGCGCTCGAAGGTGTCGCCCGCACCGAACATCCGTTCGACGCCTGGTATCTCGACGGTTTCGCCCCCTCGCGCAATCCCGACATGTGGTCGGAAGAGCTGATGCGGCACGTCTTCGAAAAAACCGCGCCCAGCGGCAGCTTCGCGACCTATGCGGCCGCCGGTTTCGTCCGCCGCAATCTTCAGGCCGCCGGTTTCGTCGTCGAAAAACGCAAGGGTTTCGCCGGCAAGCGCGAGATGCTGCGGGGCGACCGCTCCTACTGCATGTCTCCTTAAATCGATCTCGATTTAAGGAGACATGCAGAAAATCAAAGTGCTACAGCGACCTTTGCGCGTCTGATAAGACGCGCGGCGCTGTAGGCGCCCCGCCCCGATTTCGATGTGTCTTGAACGGTTGCGCCATCGCACTGCGAAAATGCGTCAGCGGAAACGATTTACTCCACAAGAGAACTGAACTGTCGCAAATGGCGGGCCATCGCCGCCGAGAATCTGCGACACAACCCCATCGGCAACACGGTGGGTCCTTCATGAACGACGATCAGTTTCCCGATGCAGCAACCGGTGATGCGGCCTCGACCCCGCTGGAGCGGCGACGCAGGCCAGGTGGCCGCGGCGCTGAGCGGACCCGCAAGTCCACAGGCGGAAAATATCTCAATCTTGTCAATACGCTGGCAAAGTCCACGGTGCTTTCGGAAGATGCGCTCGAAGCGATCCATGACGCGTCGCTGACCATCCTCGAAGAGATCGGCATGGACATCATCCTGCCGGAAGCACGCGACCGGATGAAGGCCGTCGGCGCCGACGTGACGCCCGGCACCGACCGAGTGCGCTTCGACCGCGGGCTGATCATGGACATGATCGCCTCCGTGCCTCCGGCCTTCACGATGCACGCCCGCAACCCGGCGCGCAACGTCGCGATCGGCGGCAACAATCTCGTCTTCGCCCAGATCGCCAGCGCGCCCTTCGTCGCCGATCGTGATGGCGGCCGCCGCACCGGCAACCATGAAGACTTCCGCAAGCTGGTAAAGCTCGCCCAGTCCTACGACATCGTGCACACGACCGGCGGCTATCCGGTCGAGCCGGTCGATCTGCATGCCTCAGTCCGCCACCTCGACTGCCTCTCCGACATGGTGAAGCTTACCGACAAGGTCTTCCACGCCTATTCGCTTGGGAAGCAGCGCAACACCGACGGCATCGAGATCGCCCGCATCGGCCGCGGCATCTCCATGGAGCAGATGGAGCGCGAGCCTTCGCTGTTCACCATCATCAACACCTCCTCTCCGCTACGCCTCGACGGACCGATGCTGCAGGGCATAATCGAGATGTCCTCGCGCAACCAGGTGGTGGTGGTCACGCCCTTCACATTGGCCGGCGCGATGGCACCGGTGACGATCGCCGGCGCGCTGGTCCAGCAGAACGCCGAGGCACTTTGCGGCATCGCCTTCACCCAGATGATCAGGCGCGGCGCGCCTGTCATGTATGGCGGTTTCACCTCGAACGTCGACATGAAGACCGGCGCACCCGCCTTCGGCACGCCGGAATACATGAAGGCGGTGGTCGCCGGCGGCCAGCTCGCCCGCCGCTACAACATCCCCTACCGCACCTCGAACACCAATGCCGCCAACACGCTCGACGCTCAAGCCGCCTACGAGTCCGCCATGTCGCTCTGGGCGCTGACCCAGGGCGGCGGCAACTTCGTCATGCATGCCGCCGGCTGGACCGAGGGCGGGCTCACGGCCTCCTTCGAGAAGTTCATTCTCGACGTCGACATGCTGCAGATGGTGGCGGAGTATTTGACGCCGCTCGATATCAGCGAGGATGCGCTCGGCCTCGATGCAGTGCGCGACGTCGGCCCCGGCGGCCATTACTTCGGCACGCTGCACACGCTGCAGCGCTACGAGACCGCCTTCTATTCGCCCATCCTTTCCGACTGGCGCAACTTCGAGACCTGGACAGAAGCCGGACGGCCGACCACGTACGATCATGCCAACCGGATCTTCAAGCAGAAGCTCAACGAATATGAGCGCCCGCCGCTCGATCCTGCGATCGAAGAGGAACTTGATGCCTTTGTCGCCAGACGCAAGGCAGAGGGCGGCGTCCCGACGGACTTCTGACGGAGCGCCGCGATGGCTGATTGCACGAGCAGCCGCTAGTATGGAGGCGAGCCCTACAAGCCGGGCTCAGGGAAAGACGGCAGCCCGCGCCGTAGCGATCAGTTGATCCGTGGTTGAGGCGACACAATTGCGGTCAATCTCAGCGACCGTCCGCTCCCTGACATGCGCGGACAGGTGTTTTCTGAAATCGCCGAGGGTCCTTGGGGCGGCGCAGATCACGAGGCTGTCGAAAGCGTGGTTGGCGGCGTAACTTTCGAGCCTTTCAGCAACGTCGGCGACGAAGCGCTGCTGCTCCTCGCGAACGGGATCGCTCTTGTATTCCATGGCGGAGCGGCCGTGCCCGTCGGACGAGTGCGCTCTGCCCGGCTTATCCGCCATGATGTCCTGAACGCGTTTCGGTTCGGTGTGAAAAGTTTCCTCGTCCGGCCGCTGGCGTTCCTCCTTCAACAGGTTCACGCCCTTGACGATGCGCGCGGTGTTGCCATCCGCGACCAGTATCCATGTCCGGTTCTGCACGATTGTCTCCCAGTGAAAGGTGTTGATCGTGGCGGGCCGAAGAGGCCCTTGAAGGAAACGCGCGAGGCTCGGTTCGGTTCCATCAAAACGCCGCTCAGCACCAATTGTTTCGGCCTGTAACGGCGATCACATCCGTGCGACATAGGCCTCGAAGCTGCGCTCCGCTGTCACCTCGTAACGCTCACGCTCGACGTGAACGGAGCTGATCCTGTCGACGCGAAAATCGCGGAAATCCGACCTCAGCTCGCACCAGCCCGTCAGCAGCCAGAAGTGGCCGAAGACGCTTAAGCCCAGCGGCCAGATGATCCGCTCGGAGTGCTCGTTCTTGAGGCTGTCATAGCTGAGGCGAAGCTTGCGCCGCTCCGCGATCGCCTGGCGCAGATCGCCGAGCAGTGCCGGCGGTTCCGGCTGGAGCGCCGAGCGGAAGGCGCGAAGTGGTGCCGCCATCAGCCGCTGCCGGTGTTCGGGAGGCAAGCCGTGGGCGATCTTCTCCATCGCCTCGCGCGCCGATCGAGCAAGCCGCCCGTCGCCCAGCATCTGCACCGCTCTGGCACCGAAGGCGAGCGCTTCGAGCTGCTCGAAGGTGAAGGCGAGCGGCGGCGCGTCGAAGGCCCCGCGCAGCAGATAGCCGACACCACGCTCGCCGTCGATCGGCGCGCCGGAAGCGATCAGATGCTCCATGTCGCGATAGATCGTCCGCTGCGCGACCTCCATTTTCTCGGCAATCTCCCGCGCCGTCATCGCCCGGCCGGTCGCGCGCAGGAGCTGGATGATGCGAAACAGCCGGTCGGCGGGTCTCATGCATGGCCTCCCTTCGCCATTCTCTCCCACGTTTGAAAGGGCTATAGCGACCGTCCGGCACGCACAAGCATGCCAGTGTCGACTATGGCCATAAGGCTGTCAGTTGCCCTATGCTAAATCAAGCTCCAACAGACATGGAGCATGAACATGACCAGCGACCACATCCTTGAGCTTGCCGTTTGCATCGTTCTCGACAAACCCGCGGCGACAGCCACGCGCCGCCGGGCGATGCAGGCCGTTTCCCGCTACCCCGGGTTCGTCTCCTGGCGCGCCGTCGATTCCTGCGAGACCTCGGGCATGTTTGCGGACCTGGTCGAATGGGAGACGCTGGAGGCCGCCCAATCGGCCGGTGAGCGCGTTCGGGTCGATCCGGAGTTTGCGCCTTACGCGGCGACGATCAGCGCGGTAATGCTGGTGCAGCATTTTACCGACGGCCAGAAGATCTGAGCGGCCAGAAAAACGAGCGAAGGACTGCCGAGCGATGGCCGAGCCACTGAAGAACCTGCTGCACCCCGGCGTCGTCACCGATATCGCCGACCGGATCGCCCGTGGCGCCAGCGTCTTCGATCGGGAGAAATTCCTGCGGCTCGCGGGCGATGGCCTCGAAACGCTGGAACTGATGCAGCGTTCGCTCAAGATCCGTGATGCGCTGGTCGAAACACTGCCGCAGCCGTTCGCCGAAGCGGCCGCCATTCTTGCGGCCTGCCTGCCCCGAGACGATGCGCCCGGTCTCAGCGGCTGGGCATTGCTCCCCCTCAGCCAGTACGTCGCCTTGCGCGGCCTTGGGGAGTTCGACCTGTCGCTGTCGCTGCTGCGTGCACTGACGCCGCATTTCACCGCCGAGTTCGGCATTCGCGTCTTCATCGACCGCGATCAGGACCGCGCTCTTGCCACGATCCACTCCTGGACCCAAGACACCAACCATCACGTCCGCCGGCTGGCGAGCGAAGGCACGCGCCCGCGCCTGCCCTGGGCAATGCGGCTGCCGAAACTCATCCGCGATCCGAAGCCAATCCTGCCGATCCTGACGGCCCTTCTCGACGACCCCGAGGACTATGTGCGCCGATCGGTCGCCAACAGCCTCAACGACATCGCCAAGGACCATCCGGATCTGGTGGTGGCTTTCGTCGCGGGGCATATCGTCGACGCATCACCGGAGCGCCGCCAGTTGCTGCGCCATGCCTCGCGCACGCTCCTGAAGCATGGCCACCCGGACGCGCTTGGCAATTTCGGCTTCGCTCCCCCGGCCGGCATCAATGCCAGGTTCTCACTCGACCGCTCCGAGATCGTGCTCGGCGAAAGCGTCGGCCTGCGCCTGGCCGTCAGTCATGACGCCGAGACGAGCCAGAAGGTGATGATCGATTACGCCGTGCATCACCGCAAGGCGAACGGTGCGACATCGCCGAAAGTGTTCAAATGGACCTCGGCGACGCTTGAGCCCGGCGGCTCGATCGAGATCGAAAAGCGCCATGCGATCCGACCGATCACCACCCGGCGTTACTATCCGGGCGCGCACCGCATCGTCATCCTCGTCAACGGCCAGGAAGCGGCTGAAGCCGGCTTTGATCTCGCGCTGGAGTAGATCTCATTTCGCACCTGCGAAAAGATGCACCTTGACTTTTTCGCCCAAAACGACGACATGGTGCCCAGCGTCACCTTCAGGCCGCCGCGTGAGCGCGCCCTCGGCACCACAGAAAGCCGTGAAGAAGGAAAAGCGCACCCATACGCCGTAAGCGGCGACAGCACAGGCGCTTGACGACTTTTTTCTTAACCCACAAGTTCCCAATTCACGCGGGGTTCTTGACGCCAAACGACACCGGAACAGCAAGGATGCGGTTCCGGCGAATGCGTTTGGCGCCCCCAAAAGGTATATGCATTTGTCCACCTTTAAAGATCTCGGCCTCTCCGAGCACATTCTGGAGACCCTGTCCGCCAACGGCTTCGAAAAACCGACGCCGATCCAGGCGCAGGCAATTCCTCAGGTGCTGAAGGGCAACGATCTCATCGGTCTCGCCCAGACCGGCACCGGCAAGACGGCCGCCTTCGGCCTGCCGATGATCGAAAAGCTCGTTGCCGAAGGCAAGCGCCCCGATCCGCGCAACATCCGCGCCCTCGTACTTGCCCCGACCCGCGAACTGGTCAACCAGATCGCTGCCAACCTCAAGCTCTTCGTCAAGAAGTCTCCGCTGAAAATCGGCGTTGTCGTCGGCGGTGTCTCGATCAACAAGCAGACCGAGCAGCTCGCCCGCGGCGTCGACATCCTGGTCGCAACACCGGGCCGCCTGCTCGATCTCGTCAACCGCAAGGCCGTGACGCTGACGCAAGGGCGCTACCTCGTCCTTGACGAAGCCGACCAGATGCTCGACCTCGGCTTCATCCACGACCTGCGCAAGATCTCCAAGCTCGTGCCGAAGAACCGCCAGACGCTGCTGTTCTCGGCCACCATGCCGAAGCAGATTGCCGAGCTTGCCGGCGAGTACCTGACCAACCCGATCAAGGTTGAAGTCACACCTCCGGGCAAGGCCGCCGACAAGGTCGAACAGTATGTTCACTTCGTTCCCGGCAAGGACCTGAAGACGACCATCCTCAAGAAGACGCTGACCGACAATCCGGACGGCCTGTCGCTGATCTTCAGCCGCACCAAGCATGGTGCCGAGAAGCTGATGAAGCACCTCGACCACGTGGGCTTCAAGGCCGCCTCGATCCACGGCAACAAGAGCCAGGGCCAGCGCGAGCGGGCACTGAAGGCCTTCCGTGATGGCGAGATCCGCGTGCTTGTCGCCACCGACGTCGCCGCCCGCGGCATCGACATCCCCGGCGTCACCCACGTCTACAACTATGACCTGCCGGAAGTGCCTGATGCCTATGTTCACCGCATCGGCCGCACCGCGCGCGCCGGCCGCGACGGCATCGCGATTGCCTTCTGCGCTCCGGACGAAATCCGCCTGCTGCGCGACATCGAGAAGCTGATGGGCATCAACATTGCTGTTGCCAGCGGCGAAGCGCCAGCCGACCAGGCCCGCCCCTCCAAGAGCCGCAGCGGCCGAGGCAATAACGGCGCCGGCCACCGCAAGGGCAATGGCGGCGGCCAGCACCAGAACGGCGGCCGTCCCGCGCGCCGCGAACGCCCCGCCGGCGAGCCGGTGGCAGCGACCAGCGGCTTTACCGGCGACGACCTGTTGCGCGACGATCGCCGCCCGCAGCGTCAGGAGCGCCGCGACCATGGCCATCCGCAAAACGACGGCCGTGGCGAAGGCAACCGCAATCACGAAGGCAAGAAGCACCACGGACGTCCCGGCCAGAAGCAGGGCGACCGTCGCGACCGCAACCATGGCGGCCGCACCGAAAACCGTGGTGGTGGCGAGCGTCGCGAAGGCGGCCAGGGCCAGCGTCGTGGCAACGGCGGCAACCGCGGCCACCAGGGCTGATTTCTAAAAATCGCTGAAATGAACGGCGGGCCTAAGCGACCCGCCGTTTTTTTATGCCCGCTGCTTGCGGTTGGTAAGATAAACGCCCGCGACGGCGATCACCGTTCCGATGACCATCGGCAGCGTCAGCGCTTCGCCGAAGAAGAGCCACGCCTGCACTGCGGCAAGCGGCGGAACCAGATAGATCAGCGACGCCGCGCGGGACACCTGGCCGCGGCGGATGAGATAGAGCAGCAGCGCAATCGCCCCCATCGAAAGCCCTAGGACCGACCAGGCGAGTGCGAGCACGACCTGGAGGTTCCAGGTGACGTGCAGATCTTCCAGCATCAGCGCCAGCGGGATCGTCACGATCAGTGCCCCGAGATACTGAAGCGCTGCGATGCTGCGAATGTCGCCACTCTGCAGATGGCGCTTCTGATAGAGCGTGCCATAGGTGACGGCGGCCATGCCGAGCACGTTGACGATGACAGGCAGGAGGTGGATCGGCGTCGCGCCGGTATCTATCGCCAGCACCTTCGGCAGCACGGCTAGCGCAATGCCGAAGAAACCGAGCACCAGTCCGAGCTTCTGTTGGGTCGTCAGCTTTTCGTCGATCACGAAGGCCGCCGCGACGGCAGTCATCAACGGCTGCAGGCCGGCAATGATGCCGGAGATACCGGCGGGAACACCCTCACCGATCGCCCACCAGACGGCGCCGAGATAGAGCCCGTGCAAAAACATGCCTGACACCACGGCATGGCCGGCCACCGACCAGGACTTTGGCCACCGGGCGCCGGTGACGATGCAAAACAGGATGAAGAGCACGATCGCCAGCGTGTAGCGCAAAAGCAGAAAGGTCAGCGGATCCGCATAGGCAGCCGCATATTTCGCGACGACCCAGCCGGTCGACCAGAGCAGAACGAAGATGGCGGGAGCCAGGCGGGCGAGCATGATGGGCCTATCGGATGACGGCGGCAGATCGGCGGCGTGCAGCCCACGGAAGGCGGCCTCAAGTCGCTGAATACTCTGATCTACCGGATGATTTCGAGCCTAATCATTGCGATTTAGGCATTGAGGCAAGTAGACGCGACCACACTGATGGTCAAAGCAATTTTTCTGATGGCAAGCATCAGCCAATCGGAACCATCAGCCGGAGCGAGGAAAGCGACAGCGAAACGAAGCCGGGCTCGTACTCCTCGCGATAGTGCAGCACGGTGGTATCGGCAGCGTGTCCCTCAGCCGCCATCCAGTCGAACATTCTCTGATAGTGGGCAAAGGCGTCGCCGCTTTCCGGATGATGCAAGGCGGTGACAAAACGCATGGCCGGGAGGTCGACATGGCCGGGATGAACCGTTGTCTCGGCCTTGTCGGAGATGTAGCCGACAAGATAGCGGAAGCCGTCCGGGCGGTCGTTCCAGGAAAGGCCGACCAGCGCCGCATGATCCCCCGGGTGAAGATGTTGGTGGTGCCCCTGCATCTCAGCGATCAGCCGGCGCACGGCTCCATCGGCCGCCTCACCAAACGTGCCTTCCCAAAACGAGCCGGCTATACGCTGGGCCGGTCTTTCAACGATTTCGAACGCCATGACCACCTCATCAAACGAAGGTCCTGCAATTTTTGGCCTGTCACACGAAGGCCAATCGCAGGAGTAGAACGGAATTTGCCTCAAAGCAGTTCCACGAAGGCGCGGGCCGCGTGGCTGAACTGCCTCTCGCGATGGGTCAAGAGTTCGAAATTGCGCTCCGCCAGTTCAAACGGCAACTCGACCAGCCGGCCGCTATCAACGAAGGGCTGGGCGGCGAGCCGGGACACGGCCGTGACGAAAGGACCGCTTTCGACGGCCGTCAGTACCGCTTCGTTCGAAGGCAGCTCGAGCTCGATCTTCAACCCGTCAAGCTCCGCTCCATAATCCCCCATCGATTGCAGGAACATTGCCCGCGTGCCGGAGCCCTCTTCACGCAGCACCCAGCGCGCGGCAAGCAGCATCTCCAGGTTGACCGGGGCGCCGACAAGCGGATGCATGGGCGAAGCATAGACCGCGATGCGATCGACCGCGACGCGGCGGTGGTCGAGCTTGGCACCATCGACCCGCCCTTCGACGAAGCCGAGCTGCACCGTCCCCTCCTCTACCGCCTCGGCAACGACGGCGGTGTTGCGCACGGTGAGTTTCACGTCGACCTGCGGATAGTCGTGGGTGAAGCGCGCCAAACGCGCCGGCAGCCAGTAGCTCGCAACCGTCTGGCTGGCGGCGATCGACAGTTCGCCGCGGCGAAGCTGGGATAGATCGTTGAGGCAGGCGGTGGCCGCGGCCGCCCGGGCGAGAACCGCTTTTGCCTCCGGCAGGAAGACCTTGCCGGCATCGGTCAGCGTAAGACCGCGGCCGACACGATCGAACAACCGCACGTCGTGCTGGGTTTCAAGCGCGGCGATCGCGGCACTCGCGGCCGACTGGGTGACGTTCATCGCCTCGGCGGCTTTCGTCATGTGCAGCCGCTCGGCGACCGCGACGAAGATTCTAAGCTGATCGAGTGTCATGGCAAATCAATCGCAAAAATCGATCAGAATGACAAGAATAATCCGTTAGACTGATTCATGGATCGGCGTAGGTTGCGCGCCATGTCCAGATCGCATCCCACATTTCGCTCCGCATTTTCCTCCGCCTCCTCCCGCCTGACCTGCATTCTTCCGGGCCTTTTCCTCTGCTGCCTCGTCGCGCTCGCGGCCATCGGCCTTGAATGGATCGAGTGGCGCTGGACAGGTCGCGCATGGCTGGAGGCCCTCGTTCTTGCCATTCTGCTTGGCGCCACCGTCCGCACGATCTGGACGCCCAGCGCCCGCTTCCTCTCCGGCATCCATTTCTCCGCCAAGGTTCTACTGGAGACCGCAATCGTCCTGATCGGCGCCATGCTGAGCTTCGACGCGATCGCCGAAAGCGGGCCGACCCTGCTTGTCACCATCGTCGCCATGGTTGTCATGTCGATCGCCACCGGTTACCTGATCGCCCGTCTACTCGGCCTGCCGAAGCGGCTCGCGACATTGATCGCCTGCGGCAACGCCATCTGCGGCAACTCGGCGATTGCCGCCGTCGCTCCCGCAATCGGCGCCCGCGGCGAAGAGGTTGCCGCCGCCATCTCCTTTACCGCCATTCTCGGCATCGCCGTCGTCCTGTCTCTGCCCTTCGTCGGCGGCTGGCTCGGCATGACGCCACAGGGCTACGGTGTCTTTGCCGGCATGACCGTCTATGCCGTGCCGCAGGTTCTCGCCGCTGCCAGCCCTTTCAGTTCGCTCTCGGTTCAGGTCGGCACGCTCGTCAAGCTCGTGCGCGTGCTGATGCTCGGCCCCGTCGTCTTCTGTTTCTCGCTGATCGGCGGCCGCGATGCTGAACCTGAAGCCGCGCCGGGCGAACGCCGCACAGTGGGATCGCGCCTCGCCACGGTCGCCCACTTCGTCCCCTGGTTCATCCTCGGTTTCCTGGTCGTCGTCATTGCCCGCAATAGCGGCGTAGTCCCCGACCCGGTCGCGACAGGCGCCGTGAAGGTCTCCACCTGGCTGACCGTCATCGCCATGGCCGCTCTCGGCCTCGAGGTCGACGTCCGCACGCTCGCCAATGCCGGCCCGCGCGCCAGTGCCGCTGCCCTGCTCTCGCTTCTCGTGCTCTGCATCCTGTCAGCGCTCGCGATCGCTTGCCTTGGCCTCGGCTAGCACCGAAAACCGGCGCCCAATTTTAGAGCATATGCATATTTTGCAGCCGCTCGGCCGCCACACCTTTCGGCGGTCGAATCCCGCTGCCGGGTTGTTGGGCAGTTTTCCCCGTGAATGGGCGAGAAGATCGATGCCAATTTTCTTTTCCGGCGACTGAGCACGCTTCTTGCATTGCAACCAGCGTTGTACTCAAATGGTCAAAAATAAGGGGACCACGCCTTTGGCATTTGACGAAATGATGAATGCGGACAGCAGTCCGCGCCAGCCATATTCGACCTATCATGAATGGTATGCCAGCCAGGACAAAAATCGGCTCATAGCCAAATCCAGGGAAGCCGAGAACATATTCCGGAAAACCGGCATCACCTTCGCGGTCTACGGACACGCAGACTCATCCGAAAAGCTCATCCCCTTCGACCTCATCCCCCGCATCATTTCCGGCCGCGAATGGCGCAAGCTCGCCCAAGGCATCGAACAGCGGGTCATCGCGCTCAACGCCTTTCTCGACGACATCTACCACAAGCAGGAAATCATCCGCGCCGGACGCGTGCCGCGAGAGCTGATCGAGAAGAACGTCGCCTTCCTGCCGCAGATGATCGGCTTCAGGCCGCCGGGCGGCGTCTACACCCATATCGTCGGCACCGACATCGTGAGAACAGGTGAAGATCAGTTCTACGTGCTCGAGGACAATGCGCGCACGCCATCCGGTGTCAGCTACATGCTGGAAAACCGGGAGACGATGATGCAGATGTTCCCCGAACTCTTCCATCAGAACCGCGTGCGCCCGGTGGAGAACTACCCGAATCTCTTGCGCCAGAGCCTGGCGTCGCTGGCACCCCCCGGCTGCAGCGGCAAGCCGCGCGTCGCCGTGCTCACGCCCGGTATCTACAACTCCGCCTACTATGAACATGCCTTCCTCGCCGACATGATGGGCGTCGAACTGGTCGAGGGTTCGGATCTGCGCGTCATCGACGGCAAGGTGAAGATGCGCACCACCCGCGGCTACGAGGCGATCGACGTGCTTTACCGCCGCGTCGACGACGACTTCCTCGATCCGCTCACCTTCCGTCCGGATTCGGCGCTTGGCATTCCCGGCATCATGGATGTCTACCGCGCCGGCAACATCACAATTGCCAATGCGCCCGGCACCGGGATTTCCGACGACAAGGCGATCTATTCCTATATGCCCGAGATCGTCGAGTTCTATACCGGCCGCAAGCCACTGCTTGAAAACGTGCCGACCTGGCGCTGTTCCGAGCCACAGAGCCTGAAATACGTGCTCGAACATCTGGAAGAGCTGGTGGTCAAGGAGGTGCACGGATCCGGCGGTTACGGCATGCTGGTCGGCCCGACCGCCAGCAAAAAGGAGCGCGCCTTCTTTGCCGAAAAGCTGAAGAGCCGCCCGACCAACTACATCGCCCAGCCGACGCTTTCGCTTTCCACCGTGCCGATCCTCGTCAACAAGGGTATCGCGCCCCGGCACGTCGACCTTCGCCCCTATGTCCTCGTCTCCGACAAGGTGCAGATCATTCCCGGCGGCCTGACGCGCGTGGCACTCAAGGCTGGTTCGCTCGTCGTGAACTCCAGCCAGGGTGGCGGGACCAAGGACACCTGGGTACTGGAGGACTGAGACCATGTTGGGAAGAACTGCAAACGGTCTCTACTGGATGTTCCGCTACATCGAACGCGCCGAAAACAGCGCCCGACTGATCGATGCCGGTCTGCGCATGGCGCTGACCCGCAGCGAAGCGACGGAGGGCGACTGGGACGGCGTGCTGCAAAGTGCGGGCGTGCGCGAACTCTACGACGAAGTGCACGAGACGCTGACGAGCATCGACGCGATCGATTTCCTTTTGCGCGACCGCGCCAATCCGTCGAGCGTGATGTCGTGCATCGAGGCGGGACGCCACAATGCGCGCATGGTCCGCACTGCGCTGACGCGCGAGACCTGGGAAGCGACGAACGAATGCTACCTCGAAATGAAGACGATCCTCTCCAGGAAGGCCCGTCCGACCGACATGCCCGAGATCATCGATACGATCAAGCGCCGCGCCGGCCTCATCCGTGGTGCCTTCCACGGCACGATGCTCCGGAACGAGATCTTCAACTTCTCGCGCATCGGCACCTTCATCGAAAGGGCCGACAACACCGCCCGCATCCTCGACGTGAAATACTACGTGCTCCTGCCGGCAGTCGCCGCCGTCGGCTCGTCGATGGACAATGTTCAGTGGGAATCGATCCTGCGCTCGGTCTCGGCCCACCGCGCCTATGGCTGGGTCTATGATGCCGAGCTCCGCCCCGCCAACATCGCCGACTTCCTGATTTCCAACGGCCGCATGCCGCGCTCACTTGCCTATTGCTACGAGAAGATCGCCAGTAATCTCGGTTACCTCGAACGAGAATATGGCGAGCGCCACGCCGCCCACGACACGGCCGACCGCACGCTCGCGTCGCTGCGCAGCCAGTCGATCAAGGACATCATGGATGTGGGCTTGCACGAATATCTCGAAGACTTCATCAGCCACAACAACCGTCTGGGACAGGAAATCTCCGACGGTTACCGGTTCAACTGAGTTCGGGAGGATGGCATGCACCTGAAGATCAGCCACACGACCGAATACCACTATGACGAACCCGTGCAATACGCGCTGCAGCGCCTGCGGTTGACGCCACTGACCCAGGCCGGCCAGACCGTTCTCGGCTGGGATACCCTTGTCGATGGCGCGGCAATCGAAGTGAGCTACGACGACCACTTCGGCAACCGGGTTCATCTCGTCAGCGTCGACGGCGACCGCGACGCGATCCGCATCACCGCCTCCGGCGAGGTCCATACGGAGGACCGCGCCGGCGTCTTCGGGCCGCACCAGTCCTACGTACCGCTCTGGCTCTATGCCCGCGAAACGCCTTTGACCAAGGCCGGCAAGCTGATCCGCGAACTCGCAAAATCCGCCGAAGGCGACACCGACCTTGCCCGCATGCATGCGCTGATGGAGACAATCTACAAGGCGGTGGAATACAAGCCCGGCGAGACCCACGCGGAGACGACGGCCGAGGATGCGCTCGAAAGCGGCAGCGGCGTCTGCCAGGACCACGCCCACATCCTGATCGCAGCGGCGCGCTCGCTCGACCTGCCGGCGCGCTACATCTCGGGCTATCTGATGATGGAAGGCCAGCCGGATCAGACGGCAAGCCACGCTTGGGCCGAAGTGCATCTGAACGGGCTCGGCTGGGTCGGCTTCGACGCCGCCAACAAGATCTGCCCCGACGATCGCTACGTTCGCATTGCTTCCGGCCTCTGCTACCGCGACGCCGCGCCGATCTCCGGCCTGATCCATGGGGAGGCCAAGGAGACGCTGAAAGTTTCGGTCACCGTCGAGCAAAAGCAGCAAAGCCAGAGTCAGAGCCAGTCACAAAGCCAGTAGCCTCTGCGCCAGTAACCTCTTCGATGGGGCGCCATCGACGCCCTATCGAAAGCTGGATCTCCCGGCATGAAAGCCGCAGACACCCGCCCGGTCGTTTGTATTTCTAGATCACTTCATTGTTTCATCGAAACACTGAAGTGATCTAAGTCTTTGAAATTACGCAATTCCTGACGGAAACCGTTTCGCACTTTTCCTGGAATTGCTCTAGCGCGAGGCGCTCGCCTGCAGGATGCGGCAGAGCGAAACCAGTCCGCCGTCATAGCCGCCACTGACCACGTCGCGGCAACGCTTGATGAGCTTGACCCGTTCGGCGCTCGACAGCTTGTTGAACGCTGTGAGCGGGGCGCCTGGAGAAACTGCGCCACCGGAACCAACACCTGCACCGCCACCGCCGGTATTGACGTCGAGGCCGGCAGTCAGGCCACGTCGGCCACCAACACTGGCGTCAACGGAAGAGTTGAGCCCGTTGTCACCGCCGAGACCGATATCGGCATCCGCGTTGATGCCATTGCTGCCACCGACGCTCGCCTGCGCATCGGCGTTGACGCCGCGCGAACCGCCGACCGTGGCATTGGCGGCGGCGTTGACGCCGTTGGCACCGCCCAGCGACGCGTCGACGTCGGCATTCACGCCGTCCGATCCTCCGAGCCCCACACTGGTGTTCAGCCCGTTCGCTGCGCCGACGGACAGCCCGACACCGAGACCATCGCGCTCCGCGCTTTGGCCAAATGCCGGCGCGGATAACGCCACCGTCGCAAGAAGACCCAGCGACAACGCAAGCACATTCTTCCGCATGATCGTCCTCCTTCTCAAGCGTAGGGCCGGAATGACCCAGGCTAGAGGAGACGTCGGAAGATCAAGTCTGGTTGCGCTGACTCTACCGGAAGCCAAACGTTTCGGAGGTTGTAGATAATACAAACCGAAGACGTGCAAAGATTGCGCTTCTTTTTGAAACGACTGGCCGGAGCGCGAATGGAAATGCCGCACCGACGAGCGGTGCGGCATTGCACGCCAGCAAACAGAAAAGTCAGTGGCTGTCGCGGTTCATCGGGATTTCCGAGCCGCGCGGGCCGACGAGGAAGTCGAGATCCGCCCCCGTATCGGCCTGCATGACCGTCTTGACGTAGAGACCGCCATAGCCGCCGGCAAGCGGCTTGACCGGCGACACCCAGGCCGCACGACGACGGGCGAGTTCCTCGTCCGAAATGTCGAGGTGAATGGTGCGGGCCGGCACGTCGACGGCGATCATGTCGCCGTTCTCGACCAGCGCCAGCGGGCCACCATCGGCCGCTTCCGGTGCCGTGTGCAGGATGACCGTGCCATAGGCCGTGCCGGACATACGCGCGTCCGAAATGCGGATCATGTCGGTGATGCCCTTCTTCAGCACCTTCGGCGGCAGGCCCATATTGCCGACCTCGGCCATGCCCGGATAACCCTTCGGGCCACAATATTTCAGCACCATCACGCAGGTCTCGTCGATGTCGAGATCGTCGCGGTTGATGCGGGCGTGATAGTCCTCGATGCTCTCGAAGACGACCGCGCGGCCCTTGTGCTGCATCAGATGCGGCGAAGCGGCCGATGGCTTCAACACGCAGCCCTTCGGTGCCAGGTTGCCACGCAGAACAGCGATGCCGCCCGACTGCGTCAAGGCCTTTTCGCGCGGCACGATGACGTCGTCATTGTAGTTGGTGACGTCCTTGACGTCGTTCCAGATCGTGTCGCCGGTCACGGTCAAGGCATCCTTGTGCAGGAGACCCATTTCGCCGACCGCCTTGATCACGACCGGGAGACCGCCGGCGTAGTAGAACTCCTCCATCAGGTATTTGCCCGACGGCTGGAGGTTGACGATCGTCGGGACGTCGCGGCCGAGGCGATCCCAGTCGTCGAGGCTGAGATCGACGCCGATGCGGCCGGCAAGCGCCAGGAGGTGCAGCACGGCGTTGGTCGAGCCGCCGACGGCGCCGTTGACGCGGATGGCATTCTCAAAGGCTTCCTTCGTCAGAATGTCGGACGGCTTCAGGTCCTCCTTCACCATGTCGACGATGCGGCGGCCGGAGAGCTGGGAGATCACTCGACGGCGTGCGTCGACGGCAGGAATGGCCGCGTTGCCGGGCAGCGTCATGCCGAGCGCTTCGGCCATCGAGGCCATGGTGGAAGCCGTGCCCATGGTCATGCAGCTTCCGGCCGAACGGGCCATGCCCTGCTCGGCGTCCATGAATTCTGCCAGCGACATCTCGCCGGACTTCACCATCTCGGAGAACTGCCAGATCGCCGTACCGGAGCCGACATCCTTGCCGCGCCATTTGCCGTTCAGCATCGGGCCGCCGGAGACGAGAATAACCGGGATATCGACGCTGGCAGCCCCCATCAGCAGGCTCGGCGTGGTCTTGTCGCAGCCGCCGAGCAGCACGACGCCATCGACCGGATTGCCGCGGATCGCCTCTTCGACGTCCATCGCTGCAAGGTTGCGGAACATCATCGCCGTCGGACGTAGCGTGCTCTCGCCGACGGAGAACACCGGAAACTCGACCGGGAAACCGCCGGCCTCATAGACGCCACGCTTCACCCGCTCGGCGAGATCACGCAGATGCGCATTGCACGGCGTCAGCTCCGACCAGGTGTTACAGATGCCGATGATCGGCCGTCCATCGAACGTATCGGCCGGCAGGCCCTGGTTCTTCATCCAGGAGCGATGCATGATGGCATTCTTGCCGGTGCCGCCGAACCAATCCTGCGAACGCAGCTTGCGCGGCCATTCAGCTTTCTTCTTCATCTTATCCTTCCTTAGGCGGCCCGCGCAGCCACGCGAGCCTGTGACGGCGCCCGTTAGGCGAGCGTGTATGCCGTCTTGACGGTTGTGTAGAATTCGGCGGCGTAGCGGCCCTGCTCGCGCGAACCGTGGGACGAGCCCTTGCGGCCGCCGAACGGCACGTGGAAATCGACGCCTGCCGTCGGCAGGTTGACCATCACCATGCCGGCCTCGGCATTGCGCTTGAAATGGGTCGCATGCTTGAGGCTGGTGGTGGCGATGCCGGACGACAGGCCGAAGGGGGTGTCGTTGGCGACGGTGAGCGCCTCGTCATAGTCCTTCACCCGGATCACCGAAGCGACCGGCCCGAAGATCTCTTCCCGCGAAATGCGCATCTGATTGGTCGCCTCGGTGAACAGCGCTGGCTGCAGGTAGAAGCCGGGCGTGTCG
>NZ_JBQENZ010000014.1:2500-178999 GCF_052044935.1 Ensifer sp. 22460 | reverse complement strand
ACCGGCCCGAAGATCTCTTCCCGCGAAATGCGCATCTGATTGGTCGCCTCGGTGAACAGCGCTGGCTGCAGGTAGAAGCCGGGCGTGTCGCGCTTCAGCAGCTCGCCGCCAAAGGCGAGCTTCGCGCCCTCCTGTTTGCCGATGGCGATATAGTCGGTGTCCTGGTTGAGCTGGCCCTCATCGACCACCGGGCCGATATGGGTGCCGGCCTTCAGCGCGTCGTCGATTGTCAGCCCCTTGATCCGTTCGCCCATTGCGGCCACGAAGCGGTCGTGAATGCCCTCGGTGACGATGAGGCGGGAAGACGCCGTGCAGCGCTGGCCGGTGGAGAAGAAGGCGGAATTGACCGCCGCCTCGACCGCCACCGACAGATCGGCATCGTCGAGCACGACGAAGGGGTTCTTGCCGCCCATCTCCAGCTGGTACTTGCGATTGTGCTCGACCGAGGCGAGCGCCACCCGTTTGCCGGTGCCGGTCGAGCCGGTGAAGGTGATGGCGTGCACATCCGGGCTGTCGAGCATCGCCTGGCCGACGACCGAGCCCTTGCCCATCACGAGGTTCAGGACACCCTTCGGCAGGCCGGCACGGTGGAGGATGTCGACGATGGCCCAGGAACTGCCGGGCACCAGTTCGGCCGGCTTGAAGACGATGGTATTGCCGTAACAAAGCGCCGGCGCGATCTTCCAGGCGGGAATGGCGATCGGGAAGTTCCAGGGCGTGATGATGCCGACGACGCCGACCGGCTCGCGGGTGATCTCGACGCCGATATTGGGTCGCGCCGACGGCAGCACTTCGCCCGCCAGTCGCAGGCATTCGCCGGCGAAGAAGTCGAAGATCTGGCCGGCACGCACCGTCTCGCCGATGCCTTCGACAAGCGTCTTGCCTTCCTCGCGCGACAACAGCCTTCCGAGCTCGTCCTTGCGGGCAAGGATCTCGTCGGCGGTCTTCCTCAGGATCGCGTGGCGCTCGAGGATGCCGGAGCGCGACCAGGTCGGGAACGCAGCCTTGGCCGCGGCGATCGCGGCGCGGGCATCGTCGGCAGACGCACGGGCATATTCGCCCACAACGTCATTGGTGTCGGACGGGTTGATGTTGGCAACCCCGTCACCGCCGACCCACTCGCCGGCAATCAGGTTCTGGTGCAATGTCATAGGCTTCGAGCCTCCTTCATAAACGCGCATGACCGTCCCTCGCGAACGGTGCGCTTAGGAGATGTGTCAGAGCTGGCGAATGGCGACCTGTTCTTCCGCAGCGATCGCTAGCGTGTTGCGAAGCGGAAGGCCGAAACCATGAGCCTCGATCTCGAACACGTCACCTTCTTCTGTGCGAATGCCGTCGCCGAAGGACAGCGTCGCCGTGCCGAACATGTGCACATGGACGTCGCCCGGCTGGCGGAACAGGCCGTATTTGAAATGGTGATGCTCAAGATTGGCAAAACTGTGCGACATGTTGGATTCGCCTGACAGGAACGGCTTCTCCCACAGCACCTTGCCGCCGCGCAGGATGCGCGACATGCCGCGGATATCCTCAGGCGCAACTCCGATGCGGATTTCCGGGCCGAAGCTCGCCTGGCGCAGCTTCGAGTGCGCCAGCCAGAGATAGTTGACCCGCTCGGTCTTGTGGTCGGAAAACTCGTTGGCGACGGCGAAACCAATACGGAACGGAACGCCCGTGTCGGAGATCACGTAGATGCCGGCCATTTCCGGCTCCTCGCCGCCATCCTCGGCAAAGGCGGGCGAAACGAGTGCCGAACCTGGCGCCACGGCGGAGGTGCCGTTGCCCTTGTAGAACCACTCCGGCTGCACGCCGGATTCGCCGGCTTTCGGCTTGCCGCCTTCGAGCCCCATGCGGAACATCTTCATCGAGTCCGTCAGGGTCTCTTCGGCCGCCTCGCTCGTCTTCTTGTGCATGGCGTCGCGGGTTGCGGCGGAACCAAGATGGGTGAGACCCGTGCCGGTCAGGTGCAGATGCGCCGGATCCGGATGGGTGATCGGCGGCAGGAAGCGTCCCTCCGCATAGGCCTTGTCGAGGTCGACGGCGGCGCCAAGACCCTTGGTCTCGATCGTCTGCTTCAGGCTGCGCCCGGCATTGGCCGCTTCCATCGCCAGAGCGTAGACGCTTGCAGCACCATTGACCGCATGCGCGGTTTCACCGGGCAAACGCACCGCAACCGTTATCGATCCGTCTTCGTTCCTGATCTGCGAAATCAGCACGATCCTGTCCTTCCTGTCGTCGTTCGGGTCGCGGTCTTCGCCTTCTCAAGGCAAAAGCGTCCCCGTGGCTGGCTTTCGCCATCCAATTCCAGCGGGCCAATCCGCCGATCCTGGCAGCCGCGGCTGCCGGTGAATGTTACTGGTTCGCGTCGGGTCTTATGGCTTTCGGCTCAACCCTTGTTCTTGTTGTAGACATCGAAGAACACGGCTGCGAGGAGCACGAGGCCCTTGATCAGCTGCTGGTAATCGATGCCAATGCCCATGATCGACATGCCGTTGTTCATCACGCCCATGATGAAGGCGCCGATCACCGCGCCGATGATCTTGCCGACGCCGCCGGACGCCGAGGCGCCGCCGATGAAGCATGCCGCAATCACGTCGAGTTCGAAGCCGACGCCGGCCTTCGGCGTTGCCGAGTTGAGGCGGGCGGTGATGATCATGCCGGCGAGTGCCGCAAGCACGCCCATGTTGACGAAGGTGTAGAAGGTGAGCCGTTCGGTGTTGATGCCCGAGAGCTTGGTCGCCTTGACGTTGCCGCCCATGGCGTAGATGCGGCGACCGATGGTCGAGCGCGTTGTGATGAAGGTATAGAGCGCGATCAGCACGGCCATGGCGATCAGCACGTTCGGCAGGCCGCGATAGGTCGCAAGCTGGAAGCCGATGAACAACGCAACGACGGCAATGACCGCCATCTGTACGGCGAAGAAGACGAATGGCTCGTTCTCCGTGCCGTGCTGTTCGTTGATCTTGCGGTCGCGAATGCCCGCATAGATCGCGTAGCCGACCAGAGCTATGACGGCGACGAGCGCCACCATGTTCTGAATGGTCTCGGGCGCCGGGTTGAGGAAATAGAGGAAATCCGGAACGAAGCCCGTCGAAAGCAGCTGGAACTCCTTCGGGAACGGGCCGATCGGACGTCCGCCGAGCACCACATAGGTGAGCCCGCGGAACACCAGCATGCCGGCAAGCGTGACGATGAAGGACGGAATCTTCTGGTACGCAACCCAATAGCCCTGGGCCGCCCCCATGATGCCGCCGACGATCAGACAGGCCGGGATAACGACAAAGGCGGGCAGCCCCCATTTGACCAGCATGATCGCCGAGATCGCGCCGATGAAGGCGACGATCGAGCCGACCGACAGGTCGATATGGCCGGCGACGATGATCAGGAGCATGCCGAGCGCCATGATGACGATGAACGAGTTCTGCAGCACCAGGTTGGTGATGTTGACCGGCTTGAACAGCACGCCGTTGGTCACGAACTGGAAGAACAGCATGATCACCACGAGCGCGACGAGCAGGCCGTATTCGCGGATGTTGTTCTTGAGATAGTCCCCGATCGAGGGCTTGTTGTTTTGGGTGCTCGTATCGGCGACCATTAGTGTTTCTCCCCTGAACGCATGATGGCACGCATGATGGATTCCTGGCTCGCTTCCGCCTTCGAGAGCTCGGCGACGATGCGGCCCTCGTTCATGACGTAGATGCGATCGCAGGTTCCAAGCAGCTCCGGCATTTCCGATGAGATCATCAGGATGCCTTTACCCTCGGCGGCAAGCTGGTTGATGATGGTGTAGATCTCATACTTCGCGCCGATATCGATGCCGCGTGTCGGCTCGTCGAGAATGAGAACTTCCGGATTGGTGAACAGCCATTTGGACAGCACGACCTTCTGCTGGTTGCCGCCCGAGAGGTTGACCGTTTCCTGATAGATCGAGTGCGAACGGATGCGCAGCTTCGAGCGATAGTCGGAGGCGACCTTCGCTTCCTTGCGGTCGTCGATGACGCCGTTCGCGGCAACCGCCTTCAGGTTGGAGAGTGTCGTGTTCTCCTTGATGTTGTTGATCAGCACGAGGCCGAGCTGCTTGCGGTCTTCGGTGACGTAAGCGAGACCCGCATCGATCGCCCGCGGAATCGTGCTGACATCGACGGGCTTGCCGCGCATCGTCACGTCGCCGGTGATCTTGTGGCCCCAGGACTTGCCGAAGATGCTCATCGCCGTCTCGGTGCGCCCTGCCCCCATCAGCCCGGCAATGCCGACCACTTCGCCGGCGCGCACGGTGAAATTGACGTCGTGCAGGAACTGCCGGTCGCGGTGGTGCTGGTGAAAGACATTCCAGTTCTTCACTTCCAGCAGCGTCTCGCCGATCTTGGGCTCGCGCGGCGGGTAGCGGTCTTCCATGGCGCGGCCGACCATGCCTTTGATAATCCGGTCCTCGCCGACATCTTCGGTCTGACAGTCGAGCGTTTCGACGGTTCCGCCATCGCGCAGGATGGTAATCTGGTCGGCGACTTTGCGGATCTCGTTCAGCTTGTGCGAGATGATGATCGAGGTCATTCCCTGCGTGCGAAACTCCATCAGGAGCTTCAAAAGCGCATCGGAATCGGTTTCGTTGAGCGAGGCGGTCGGCTCGTCGAGGATCAAGAGCCGCACCTTCTTCGAAAGCGCCTTGGCGATCTCGACCAGTTGCTGCTTGCCGACGCCGATGTCGGTGATGAGCGTTGCCGGGCTCTCGCTGAGGCCCACCTTCTTCAGGAGCTCCTGGGTGCGGGCAAAGGTCTGCGGCCAGTGGATCACGCCGTTGCTGGCGATCTCGTTGCCGAGGAAGATGTTCTCGGCGATCGACAGCAGCGGCACCAGCGCCAGTTCCTGGTGGATGATGATGATGCCAAGGTCTTCGCTGTCGGAGATCGTCGAGAAGCGACGCGCTTCGCCACCGTAGTGGATCTCGCCTTCATAGGTGCCGGCGGGATAGACGCCGCTCAACACCTTCATCAGCGTCGACTTGCCGGCGCCGTTTTCGCCGACGAGCGCGTGGATCTCGCCTTCGCGGACCTTGAAGCTGACATTGTCCAGCGCCTTGACGCCCGGGAACGTCTTGGTGATGCCCCGCATTTCAAGAATGATATTGTCCATGTTCAGTCATTCCAGCGGCAGTCTGCGAGAGAGTACCGGCTCCGTCTTCTGGATAAAAGGGCCCGCGCGCTTGCACGGGCCCTTCCCGTTGAAAAAGATCAGTTGTTGATCTGGTCTTCGGTGTAGTAGCCCGAGCTGACGAGCACGTCCTTGACGTTGGACTTGTCGACGGCAACCGGCTTCAGCAGGTAGGACGGAACGACCTTGACGCCATTTTCATAGGTCTTGGTGTCGTTCACCTCAGGCTCCTTGCCTTCCATGATCGCGTTGACCATGCCGACCGTTACCTTGGCGAGTTCGCGCGTGTCCTTGAAGATCGACGAATACTGTTCGCCGGCAAGGATCGACTTGACCGACGGCAGCTCGGCGTCCTGGCCGGTGACAACCGGCATCGGCATGTCGCCCGAGCCGTAGCCGACGCCCTTCAGCGCCGAGATGATACCGATCGAGAGGCCGTCATAGGGCGAAAGCACGCCATCGACCTTGGCGTCGGTGTAGTTCGACGACAGCAGGTTTTCCATGCGGGCCTGGGCGACAGCACCGTCCCAACGCAGCGTGCCGACCTGGTCCATGCCCTTCTGGCCGGACTTGACGACGATCTTGCCGCTGTCGATCAGCGGCTGCAGAACCGACATCGCGCCGTCGTAGAAGAAGAAGGCGTTGTTGTCGTCAGGCGAACCACCGAAGAGCTCGATGTTCTTGGGCTCGGTTGCGCCATCGAGCTTGAGGCCCTGCACCAGCGACGTCGCCTGCTGCACGCCAACCTGGAAGTTGTCGAAGGTGGCGTAGTAGTCGACATTGCCAGAGTCACGGATCAGACGGTCATAGGCGATAACCTTGACGCCGGCGTCATGGGCCTTCTGCAGGATGTCGGAGAGCGTCGTGCCGTCGATGGCGCCGATGACCAGAACCTTGGCACCCTTGGTCACCATGTTCTCGATCTGGGCGAGCTGGTTCGGGATGTCGTCGTCAGCGAACTGCAGGTCCGGGGTGTAGCCGGCTTCCTTGAACAGCTTCTCCATCGTCTCGCCGTCGGAAATCCAGCGGGTCGACGTCTTCGTCGGCATGGAAATGCCGACCGTGCCCTTGTCCTGCGCAAATACGGGCGCAGCGAAGGACGCGATCGAAATCGCAGCGGCTGCGAGAAGCGAAGTCATCAATTTCATCAGTTCTCTCCCAAAAAAGTTGAAGCCGGCAGGCAGAGCCTTTCCGTCTATGCGCAGCAATCCGCGGACCGGGATCTCGTCTCCGGCCGCGGATCAAGGTGAAGGAGAGGCCTCCCCGCCTCGCATGCTCCTACATGCGCTGGCACATGAGCAAAAACTGGAATCAAAACATATAACTGTCAAATACAATATTACTTTGAACGCATACCAAAATTGTTATAGCACGTGCGAACAGTGTGATTTTTGAAAATATTTGAAAACCAAAAAAACGACAGGGGTTGGAAATGCGTGACCAGAAGGCAAGCGCCACCGGGACGGCCGGCGAACTCTTCGATTCAGCACTGTTTCGCTCCGGCTTGAAGATCAGCCACCTCCGGCTGATTCTTGCAATTGACGACCACAGGCGCATCAGCGCCGCCGCGGAAGCACTCGGGATTTCGCAGCCGGCAGCCTCGCGTATGCTGTCGGAAATCGAGACGATGCTGAAGGCGCCGGTCTGCGAACGCATTGCCCGTGGCGTCGAACTGACGCCTTACGGCGAAGCGCTGGCACGGCGGGCGCGCACGATCTTTCTGGAGCTTCGAGAAGCCTCGCGCGAGATCAACGAGCTCAAGACGGGCAGCGGCGGCTCGGTCTCTCTGGGGTCCGTCACGGGACCAGCGCTCAATCTCGCCGTCCCCGCCATTCGCCAAGTGATCACCGCCTATCCCGGCATCGAGATCAACGTCCAGATCGAAAACAGCAACGTGCTGGCAAGGGAGCTTCTTGCCGCGCGCCACGATTTCATCATCGGGCGCATCCCCGACGACCAGCCGCCGCGGCTCTTCAACATGGTGGAGATCGGGTTTGAAGAAGTCTGCCTGATCGTGCGCGACGGCCACCCGCTGCTCGACAAGCCCGTGGTCGTCGCCGAGGACCTGCCCTCCTACGACTGGGTGTTCCAGCCGCCGGGCACGCTGCTCAGGCGCGCCGTCGAGGATAGTTTCGTGGCGGCCGGCGTGAGATTGCCGGCGACCGTCATCAACACCTCTTCGATCATCCTGACGTTGTCGATCGTGCGCCACACCAATGCGATCGCGCCGGTGGCCCTCGACGTCGCCAACCTGATTGCTGGCAACGGCACACCGGCCGGTGAGATCCGCATCCTCAAGACCGAGATCCCGATTCGCATCAAGCCCTATGGGCTGATCACCGCCGAGGGACGCGCACTGCCGCCGAGTGCCAAGCTGCTCTACGATCTCATCCTGAAGCAGGGCCGTGCGTGATCAGCCCGGCATGATCATGTCATCAGCCCGGGCATGATCAAGTGATCAGCCCGGGATAACCTCCGGCTGTCATGGTTTCCTTCCAATTGGAGGCGTCATGTTCGGAATGTCGGTGTTTCAGTCGGTGCTCGAACGGCTGAAAACGGAAGAGGAAAGCGAGTTCGATGAGGTCGAGGCCAGACTGGCGACGCCGCGCGCGCCGATCTTCGCCGGCGCGTTCGCTGTCGAAAGCGCTGGCCTGGCGTCTTTTGGCGCGGTCGAACGCGCCTATCTCGATGCGGCTTTCGTCGAGCCGCCTGCCCCGCCCGTCATGCCCGACTATCTCGATCGCACCAGCCTTGCCGAGGTTGCTGCGGAGCTGGCGCTTGCCGACGGCGAAACACAAATGACGCTCGCGGCAAAGCGGCGTGCCTTCGCCGCCCTGAACCATCCGGACCGCCTGCCGGCCGCCTTCCGCGCCAATGCGACCGTGCGCATGAAACTCGCCAACATGCTGATCGACGAAGCCTCGCAGCAGATACGCGCAATCAACCCGGCGGCGTGATCGTCAGCCCGCGGCGCCGTCCCCGTCGCTCTTGCCCTGCTCTTCGTCCGCGGCTTTATCCACGCTCTTCTCGCTCGGCTTATAGAAGACCAGCAGCGCTGCCGAGGCATAGGCCGTCATGGCCAGGAAGATCATGCCCCACATCGCCTGTTCGCCCAGGAACTCGACCACCGTCCAGACGGCGCAGAAGGCCACGATCAGCAGGCGGACCCATAGCGGGCGGTAAAAGGGGTGGTCCGGGTCGATGAACTTGAGCATTCTGTCCTCTGGTGGCCTTATCATGTGCGCCCCATTTACGGGATATTCATTGAAGACAGCAAGTCCAGCGGTCCTCACGCCCCTTGACGGACGCAACTAAAATGGAATAAAAATTCCGAAATGACCCGCGTCGGCTACTTCATTCCAAATGAATGGACGGGCCGACTGGGTGCGGAGGTACCAAGGGAGAGGCGCCGGCGCAGCGTTCCAACACGCGATTTTTCGTGGCAATTCTCCGATCGATTCGCGGAATCAATGTTCCGCGGCGCCTTTGCGCGATGAGCGCCGATCATCACGCCCCTTCCCGGTCGCGAGCCGGAATTCGAGAGAAACTGAGATGACAGTCAGATTTGGTCTTCTGGGCGCCGGACGCATCGGCAAGGTTCACGCGAAAGCCGTCAGCGGCAATCCGGATGCCGTGCTCGTCGCCGTTGCCGACGCCTTCCCTGCCGCCGCCGAAACCATCGCCAAGCAATATGGCTGCGATGTGCGCACCATCGAGGCGATCGAAAAGGCTGACGACATCGACGCCGTCGTCATCTGCACCCCGACCGACACCCACGCCGACCTGATCGAGCGTTTCGCGCGCGCCGGCAAGGCGATCTTCTGCGAAAAGCCTGTCGATCTGGATGCCGAGCGCGTCAAGGCCTGCCTCAAGGTTGTCAACGAGACCAAGGCCAAGCTGATGGTCGGCTTCAACCGCCGCTTCGACCCGCATTTCATGGCCGTCAAAAAGGCGATCGACGCCGGCAAGATCGGCGACGTGGAAATGGTGACCATCACCTCGCGCGATCCGGGCGCCCCGCCGGTCGATTACATCAAGCGTTCGGGCGGTATCTTCCGCGACATGACGATCCATGACTTCGACATGGCCCGCTTCCTGCTCGGCGAGGAGCCGGTCTCCGTGACGGCAACCGCCGCCGTTCTCGTCGACAAGGCGATCGGCGAAGCCGGCGACTATGACAGCGTCTCGGTCATCCTGCAGACGGCTTCCGGCAAGCAGGCGATCATCTCCAACTCCCGCCGCGCCACCTATGGCTACGACCAGCGCATCGAGGTGCACGGCTCGAAGGGCGTCGTCTCGGCTGAAAACCAGCGTCCGGTCTCGATCGAGATCGCCAATGGCGAAGGCTACACCCGCCCGCCGCTGCACGACTTCTTCATGACGCGCTACACCGAAGCCTATGCCAACGAGATCGAGAGCTTCATCGCCGCGATCGAAAAGGGTGCGGAAATCACGCCGTCGGGCAAGGATGGTCTCGCCGCATTGGCGCTCGCCGACGCCGCCGTGAAGTCGGTTGTCGAGAAGCGTCAGATCAGCGTCGCCTGAGGCTACGGCCGGTAACACATCAAATGGAAAGGCCGGGCGCCACACGCCCGGCTTTTTTCATGCCACCACTCTGGCAAACCGGCATCCGCGCAGGTGCCTCAGCCCTCGGCGCACACCGGCATCTTCTCCCATCGCGGCGCTTCCCGGCCGGTGCTGGGCGCAGCGCCCGGTCGGCCGGAGAGATAGCCTTGGATCTGCAGGCAGCCCTCCTCCGCCAGGATCTGCCTCTGCCGTTCGGTTTCGACGCCTTCGGTCACGACCGCGAGCCTGAGGCTGTGGCCGAGCGCGATGATGGCGCGGACGATCGCCTGTGCGGAAGGGTCCTTTTCGAGGGCAGCGGTGAAGCTGCAATCAATCTTCAGCTTGTCGAAGGGGAAGGTCTGCAGGTTGCTCAGCGAAGAATGTCCGGTGCCGAAGTCGTCCATGACGATCCGGACGCCGAGGACGCGCAGGCGAACCAGCACCGCCAGCACATCCTCGCGATTGTGCATCAGCGCCGCCTCGGTGATTTCGAGCTCCAGCCGCCAGGGATCAAGGCCAGTCCGACGCAATATGCTCGCGACCTGATCGAAGAGATTGGGCAGAAGGAACTGGACCGGCGAGATATTGACGGAAATCGGCAGCGGTTCATTCCATTTTGCCGCTTCCGTGCAGGCCTGTTCCAGCACCCACTCGCCGATCTGGATGATCGAGCCGCTTTCCTCCGCGATCGGGATGAACACATCAGGGCCGATGAGCCCGCGCTGCGGATGGCTCCAGCGCAGAAGTGCCTCGTAGCCGATGATCCTGTCACTATGGACTTCCACCAGCGGCTGGTACTCGAGAAAGAACTGGCGGCGAAGCACCGCATGGCGCAGGTCGTTTTCGATCTGCCGGCGGGTCCGAACCGCCTCATCCATTCCCCGGTCGAAGAAGCAGGCGATGCCCTTGCCGCTCTGCTTGGCGCGGTAGAGCGCCGTGTCGGCATTGTTGCGCAATTGATCTGCCGTCTGCCCGTCGACCGGATAGAGCGCAGCACCGATGCTGACGCCGACGGCGGTCGGATCGCGGTTGGTGTCCATTTCCGCGGCAAACAGCGCCAGGATGCGGTCCGTCAATTGGCGCGCCGCCGCCGGCCGCTTGCCGCCCACGTGGATGATTGCGAACTCGTCACCGCCGAGCCGGGCGACCGTGTCGTGCTCTCCGGCAGCCTGGCGCAGGATATCGGCAACCTTCTTCAGGATGCGGTCGCCTTCGCCGTGGCCGAAGATATCGTTGACTGCCTTGAAGCGGTCGAGGTCGAGGCAGAGGATTGCCAACTCTTCGCCCCGCGCAGAGGCCGCCGCCAGCGTCTGGGCCAGCCTGCGGTCGAAGAAGGCGCGGTTCGGCAAGTCGGTGAGCGCATCATGATGGGCCAGATGCTCGATCGTGCGCTCGGCTTCCTTCCGTGCCCTCAAGTCGCGCACGAAAATCACTTCGCATTCGCGGCCACGATACTCGATCGTCCGGCACATGAATTCCACGGGAATGGTGCGCCCATCGGCGTTGAGAAGATCGATCTCGCCGGGACCATCCCCGCGCCTGTGTCCCTCGAGCCCCTCTTCGCCGAAGACGAAGATCTCCGACGGGCGGCGCCCGGACAGATCGGAAAACGTCCGACCGGTGAGGCCACAGAAGCGCTCGTTGGCTTCGACGATGACGCCATTGAAAACGATCGCCATGCCTTCGAGCGAGGCGTTGGCGAGCCCTCTGAGATCGGTCAGTTGCCGATCGACGAAGAGGGCGCCGAAGGCGAGTACGATCAATGTCGTGGAGGCTGCGATGACCCCGCCGGCAAGCCAGGCGGGATGAATGGTGCCGGCGACAGCCACATTGGCCTCCGGCATGAGCGTCACGCCGCTCATCGACGTGAAGTGCATGGTGCAGATTGCCAGCACCAGCAGCAAGGAGGAGACGACCAGCCGCCGCATGCTGCGCAAGGCATGAAAAGCATGAAGCGCGGCACCCGCCAGCAGCGTTCCCACGACGAGCGCCGAAACAGTCGCTTGCGGATCGTAGCTTATGTGCCCGTGGATCTCGATCGCCTGCATGCCGGTGAAATGCATCGCCGCGACGCCGGCGCCAAGCACGAAGCCACCGCAGGACATCGAGAGACGTGAACCACCACCGAGGCCGATTGCAAAGGCGACCCACGACGCGGCTATGGCGACGACCACCGACAGAGCGGTGCCCCAGAGGCCGTAAGCAACCGGCACACCACCATCATAGGCCAGCATGGCGATGAAATGCGTCGACCAGACACCGACACCGCAGGCAAAACCGCTGGCCGCGATCCAGAGGCTGCGCTGGCTACCTTCGCTTCGCCGGGCGCGCAGCAGCAGCAACATCGTTGCGACACTGCCCGCCAGGCAGACGATCGCGGCGGCCACGATAAGGCGCCAGTCATGGTCATCACGTATGCATGCAATCACTGAAAACATGAGTGTCTCCCGCGTCACAGCCACATTGACAAGGAGTCGCTAAATAACTGTAAATTGCATTACTAGAGGTGCTCACCTTCGATACAACCCCAAAAAAAGGTTGCGTCAGGCGATGCACTTCAACCGTGCATCAGGAAACGCCGGTGGCGGTAATATCGGCGTCGATCGCGCCCAGCGCCCGCTCCAGATGTCCCTCGAAGACGAGGCGTTGCTCGTCGGGCGCGACCGATATTTCGGGAGCGCCCTGAAGGCGGACCTGCATGGACTGGGCAAGTCCTTCTTCGATCCCCGGCAGCATGAGATCGAAGTATCGGATGCCGGGCCCGGTGACGTGGACAGGCATGCGCTCGTAGAGGCTCAGCATGCGCGAGATGCCGTTGCCGAGCGCAATGCCCGCCTGGCGGAACGCGTAGCCGGCCATGCGATGTCCCTGCCGCGCGCTGGCCGCGATCTTGTCGAGCTCGGCGACGGGAACGAACTTGGCGGGGATGGTATCCGCCGGCACCTCGAAGGCGGCACGCAGAATCCCATAGAAACCGGCTGCCGCCTCGATGCAGCCATAGGCGCCGCAACGGCAGAGGCCCGCTGACGGCGCGTGCAGCATGTGGCCGAAATTCGGCGCGCTGACATCCATCTCGCCGCTCTGGCTCTTGCGGGCAACGCCAAGGCCGATGCTGTGGCCGAGAGAGATCGCCGCAAGCGCCCTGAACCCACCTTCCGGTTTGCGTTCGGCTTGTGCTGCAAGCGCCTGCGCGACCAGCAGAGTCTCATTGCTGAGCATGACTTTCGCGCGCCATTGCGGCGCAAGCAGTGCAGCGAAATCCAGCTCTTCCCGACCGAAGACCGGCGACCACAAAAGCCGCGCCGTGTCGCTGTCGACCAGCCCCTTGCTGCTGATCGAAACGGCGAGCACGCGATCCCGCTCCAGCCTTGAGCGCTGCAGCAGACGTTCGAGCGCGTCCACGAATGCGCGAGCGAAAGGGATCGTGCCGCGCTCGTCGTGGTTTCGCGATTCGTCGAAGCGGTCGAGAAGCGTGCCGCCGTAATCGATCAGCGAATATTGCACGATGTCGGAGGAGATCCTGACGACCACGAGATGGCCGTAGTCGCGCCGCGGCGTGAAGAGGACACGCGGCCGCCCTCGCCCACCCTGCACCTGGTGCTCGGCCTTGGCGAGCACCCCCGCCTTTTCCAACTCCGCCGTGATCGCGGAAACGGTCGCCGAGGCAAGCCCCGTATCAGCAGAAATTTCCGTATGGGAGAGATTGCCGGCGCGCCTGAGCGCCGCAAGGACCAGCGCGCTGTTTTGCTGACGCACGAGCTCAGTGCTGGACTTGGTCAGCATGAGACGTCCCTGTCAGTGGCGGATCCTTCGAACACATGCCCCTCCCAAAGCATCTGTTGAACGGCAAGACAAGGCGCCGGACGCCTTGTCGACAGCCTTGTGGCACGGATTTTATCGGCGGCCGAGAAACAACGGACGCGACCGCTCGCTAAGCACCTTGTTGATGCCGCAACCACCGCATTCACGCCGTGTTGACAGCCTCAAAAATCCATGACATTCATTTTCTCGACTGTCGAGAAAATAATTCCGCACGGTGTAGCGGCACGATCTACGACAGCGTTCCAAGGCTGGCGGAGGATGGTGCGGGAGGTTCGCACGCTCGGCTGGCCCTCACTCGGGAGGATGAAATGAAATCCGTTTTGAAGCTGATGGCAGGTGTTGCCGTCATCGTTTCCCTGCATTCCGTGGCCCAGGCAAAAGACCTGGTCGTCGGCGTTTCCTGGTCCAACTTCCAGGAAGAGCGCTGGAAAACCGACGAAGCCGCGATCAAGGCCGCACTCGAAGCCTCCGGCGACAAGTACATCTCCGCTGACGCACAGTCGTCGGCCGCCAAGCAGCTGACCGACATCGAGTCGCTGATCGCCCAGGGCGCCAATGCACTGATCGTGCTTGCCCAGGACAGCGACGCCATCGGCCCGGCAATCGAAAAGGCCGCTGCCGAAGGCATCCCGGTCGTCGGCTACGACCGCCTGATCGAAAACCCGGCCGCCTTCTACATCACCTTCGACAACAAGGAAGTCGGCCGCATGCAGGCCCGCGAAGTGTTCAAGGTGAAGCCGGAAGGCAACTACGTCTTCATCAAGGGTTCTTCGGCTGACCCGAACGCCGACTTCCTCTTCTCCGGACAGATGGAAGTGCTGAAGGAAGCCGTCGATGCCGGCAAGATCAAGAATGTCGGCGAAGCCTACACGGATGGCTGGAAGCCTGAAAACGCCCAGAAGAACATGGAGCAGTTCCTGACCGCCAACGACAACAAGGTCGATGCGGTCGTCGCCTCCAACGACGGCACCGCCGGCGGCGCCATCGCAGCCCTCGATGCGCAGGGCCTCGCAGGCTCGGTTCCGGTCTCCGGCCAGGACGCCGACAAGGCGGCGCTGAACCGCGTTGCCTTGGGCACGCAGACCGTTTCGGTCTGGAAGGATAGCCGTGAACTCGGCAAGCGCGCCGCAGAAGTCGCCGTCGAACTTGCCGGCGGCAAGAAGATGGAAGAAGTCGCCGGCGTCACCACCTTCAACGGCGGACCGAAGGGTGTGGCCATGCAGTCGGTCTTCCTCGCACCGCTGCCGATCACCAAGGACAACCTGAACGTCGTGATCGACGCAGGCTGGATCTCCAAGGAAGAAGCCTGCCAGGGCGTCAAGGGCGACGTCGCAGCTTGCAAATAAACCGCATCAGCAGAACTGAGCGCTGACTTCAGACAAGCGCCGCAACGCAACCCGTTGCGGCGCTTGCGCAAGGTGCGTGCCGGGCGGACAATGCCAGATGCACAACCAGCGCAGCTCAACGAAAACGCTCGATCTCTGCCGTCGCACCGGACTTGTCGCGTCGATCCCGGCTCTTGGTGCCACCTGACGCGACGACATCAACACAAAAAGTGGGGGAAGGCACGTCCATGGCCGACATCACACAAGGCAATACGCAGGGCGCACAAGCAAACCGCGCCCGCACAGCGGACGAAAACCCGGTGAAGCGCTTCTTCCGCGCCACCGAAATCGACACCCGGCTGCTCGGCATGGTCGGCGCGCTCGTCATCATCTGGATCGGCTTTCAGATCATGACCGGCGGCCTGTTCCTGACGCCGCGCAACCTGTGGAACCTGACGGTTCAGACGTCTTCCGTCGCCGTGATGGCGACCGGCATGGTGCTGATCATCGTCACCCGCAACATCGACCTCTCCGTCGGCTCCGTGCTGGGCTTCTGCGGTATGGTCATGGGCGTCATGCAGGTAAAATTCCTGCCGCAGTATCTCGGCCTCGAACATCCGGCCATCTGGATCATCACGCTGTTGAGCGGCATCGCCGTCGGTGCTGCCATCGGCGCGCTCCAGGGCTCGATCGTCGCCTTCCTCAACGTGCCCGCCTTCATCGTCACGCTCGGCGGCCTGCTCGTCTGGCGCGGCGCCACCTGGTTCGTGACCAGCGGCCAGACGGTTGCGCCGATGAACGCCACCTTCCGCCTGATGGGCGGCGGCACGGAAGGCTCGATCGGCGCAACGGCAAGCTGGATCGTCGGCATCCTCGCCTGCATTGCCATCGTCGCTGCCATCCTCAATTCGCGAAAGCAGCGCAAGCGCTTCCGCTTCCCGCTGCGCCCGGTCTGGGCGGAGTACTTCCTGGCGATCCTCGGCTGTATCCTGGTGCTGGGCGCAATCACCGTCGCCAACAGCTACTATTGGCCGACCAACATCGCCCGCAAATATGCCGACGCCAACGGCATTGCCTGGCCGGACGGCGGACTGCAGATCTCGCACGGCATCGCCATTCCGGTTCTCGTCGCCATCGCCGTCGGCATCGTCATGACCTTCATCGCCACGCGGCTGCGCTTCGGCCGCTACGTCTTCGCGCTCGGCGGCAACCCGGAAGCAGCCGAACTTGCCGGCATCAAGACGCGCTGGGTCACCGTCAAGATCTTCACGCTGATGGGCATTCTGTGCGCCATTGCCGCGGCAATCTCGACCGCCCGCCTCAATGCGGCGACCAATGCGCAAGGGGAACTCGACGAGCTCTACACGATCGCCGCCGCGGTCATCGGCGGCACCTCGCTTGCCGGCGGCGTCGGCACGATCGCCGGCGCCATGATCGGCGCGCTCGTCATGCAATCACTACAGTCGGGCATGGTGCTCCTGGGGATCGACAGTCCGTTCCAGCGCATCGTCGTCGGCGTGGTTCTCGTCGTCGCCGTCTGGCTCGACACCATCTACCGCGCCCGCGCCAAGTAAGGAGTACGATCCATGAAAGACCAACGCACTCCGCTCGTGGAAATGAAGAACATTTCCATCTCCTTCGGCGGCATCCACGCGGTGGACAACGCCTCCGTCGATCTCTACCCCGGCGAGGTCGTGGCGCTGCTCGGCCACAACGGCGCCGGCAAGTCGACGCTGATCAAGATCCTCTCCGGCGCCTACAAGCGCGATGCCGGCGAGATCCTGATCAATGGCGAGGCTGCGGACATCAACAACCCGCGCGACGCCAAGAAATACGGCATCGAGACGATCTACCAGACCCTCGCCGTCGCCGACAATGTCGACGCCGCCGCCAACCTCTATCTCGGCCGCGAGCTCAGGACCCCCTGGGGCACGCTCGACGACGTAGCGATGGAGGCCAAGGCCCGCGAAGTCATGGGGCGCCTCAATCCCAACTTCCAGCGTTTCAAGGAGCCGGTGAAGGCGCTCTCGGGTGGCCAGCGGCAATCGGTGGCGATCGCACGTGCGATCCTCTTCGACGCCCGCATCCTGATCATGGACGAGCCGACGGCAGCGCTCGGGCCACAGGAAACCGCCCAGGTCGGCGACCTCATCAAGCAACTGAAGCGCGAAGGCATCGGCATCTTCCTGATCAGCCACGACATCCACGACGTCTTCGACCTCGCCGACCGCGTCTCGGTGATGAAGAACGGCCAGGTCGTCGGCCAGGCCCGCACCGAGGACGTCACCAAGGACGAGGTGCTCGGCATGATCATCATGGGCAAGGTACCGCCGAAAGCGATCCCCGGCCCCGGCGCCATGCAGGTGGCATGAACCAATACTCGACGGCGCGCCTAACCGGCCCGCCGCCGAGCACTTATTGTCAACCGGCAGAGACAGGGCGCGCGGTTGCATTTTCAGCAACAACCGCAAATTCCCCTGCGAACTCCGCCTTTTCACCATTGATGCGGCGCGCAAGCTAAGCTATGAACCGCTCACAGCCTGCTTCGGCGGCCCTGCCGCCAACGGATGCACCCGTAGCTCAGCTGGATAGAGTGTTGGATTCCGATTCCAAAGGTCACAGGTTCGAATCCTGTCGGGTGCGCCATTTTTGCCGAATTTACGACTTCTCGCGATCGGCTACGCGCAGGCCATCTGACAAAATTCGTTGTCGCATGAAAGGCGATGTTTGGCGGCGAAGGGCGTTACTCTGCTCTTCTTGAACGCTTCGCGCCTGTTCTATTCAAGGGCCTACTGCATGTTTCCTTTAATCGTAGCCGATTGAAGGACAAAAACATGCAGCAATTCAAAGTGCTACAGCGACCTTTGCGCGTCTAATAAGACGCGTGGCGCTGTAGGGCTCGCCGCAGGCGAAAGACGCGCTTCGCCCGAAATAGCAAGTTTGAAAAACACCGGCAGCGGCTTAAACTCGCCGACCGAACTTCCAGCAGGAAGTTCGTCCGCCCTTTCCTGACCCGCCGGCCGAACATACGGATGTCGTTCGGGAAAGTTGCTTCCCCTGGAGGTGTGGCATGCCCAACAAACCCAGCATTGTCTTCGCACATGGCCTCTGGGCCGACGGATCCTGTTTCAGCAAGGTCATCGAACTGCTGGTTGCCGACGGCTACGAAGTGATCGCGACGCAAAACCACTTGAATACCGTCGCCGACGACGCCGCGGCAGTTCGCACGTCGCTGGGCCGTGTGCGCGGTCCGGTTGTTCTGGTCGGACATTCCTATGGAGGTACCGTCATCACCGCTTCGGGCACCGATGATCGCGTCAAGGCGCTCGTCTATATCTGCGCGCTGGCGCCGGAGAACGGTGAAACGACGGCGGCCGACCAGACAAAATTCCCCCAGGCCCCCGTCTTTCAGCATATCGAGGTGGCGGACGGCCGGCTGTTTCTTCGTCCTTCGGGGATCCCGGAATTCGCCGGCGATCTGCCTGAAGCAGAACAGAGGCTCGTCTGGGCCACGCAGATGGGGCCACTGGCAGACCTGTTCGATCAACCCGTTCCGGGTGCGGCGTGGAAAACAAAGCCGACATACTACATCGTCGGTACCGAAGACCGGACAGTTCAGCCCGACCTGCAACGCTTCCTCGCCAAGCGCATGAATGCAAAGGTGACGGAACTGGCCTCTAGCCACGTCCCGATGCTGTCTCAACCCCGCCGCGTCTACGAGGTGATCCGCGAGGCCGCCGACAGGGTGCAGCAATCGGCCGGATAATGTCTGCCTGCCGTTCCGTTCGATTGATACGCTCTGGACCAGTCAAGCGGGCGCCGTCGAATGACGGCGCTGTTGGCGACTGGATCGATGGTGAGGCTGGCGAGGTTAGTCTCGCGCACGCATCGGCAAGGCGACGTTCCCGCCGCGTGCGAATACTGGGACGCAACGGGTACGATCACCTACGGCGGACTTCGTTGAAGGGGTATCGCGACGCTGTGTCGATCGCAGTCGGAAACATCAACTACCTGCATTGGGAGCCCGAAACGATCGCCGTGCGGGTGCACGGAGACTCGCCGTGATCCGCTATTGCGCGCAGCTTGAAGTGATCTTCGGCGGGCACAAAGTGCCGCTCAGTGCCTACTGGCACACGGACACGTATGAATGCAGAGACGGGCAATGGATGGTGGTCTGGTCGCAGGCAACTGCCGTTCAATAGCGAACGGCCCACCTGTTCCTCAAGCCTCTGCCATGAACGCGAAGGGTCCGATTTCGGCTGGCCAAGAGACGCCGAGGCGACGCGCGATCAAATCGCGTCGCGCTCCGTGCGCAGATTGGAGACGACGCGGCGGTTCTGTACCTTGCAGGAGCGCTCCGTGCAGTCGCGCACCTCGCGGTCGTTTCCATACCCCTTGGCCCACATGCGGTTTGGGTCCACGCCCTTCGAGGCGAGATAGGCCATCGCTGCATCGGCGCGCTGCTGCGACAACGTCGCCATCTTCGATGCGGAGCCGCTGTCGTCGGAAAAGCCCTGCAGCTTGACGAGCCAGCGCGGGTTGCTGTTGAGCCAGATGGCCTGCTTGTCCAAGGTTGCCTTGGCGACGGGATCGAGCGTGGCCGAGTCCTGGGTGAAATAGGTCCGGCGGCCGACATTGAGGATGAAATCCTCTTCGCTGCCGGCCGAGACAGTCTCGAAGCCGGGCGCCGGATCGTCGGTTTTTCCGGTCATCGGCACCACGGTCGGTTCTTCGACCGCGGCAATCTCGGTGGTGTTGCAGGCGGTCAGCGTCAGCAGAATGGCCGCAGCGGAGAGCAGCCTCGTATATCCGGGCATAGCGGGCATCAGGGTGGTATTCCTCATTCGACCTGGGTTGCGACCGGGGTTGCTTGGCTGACCTCGGGGGCCTTGTCGGCAATGTGCGGCAGGACTTGCACGGCGGTGCCGATGGGGCAGCGCTGATAAAGATCGATCGCGTCCTCGTTGAACATGCGGATGCATCCGCTGGAGGCATCCTTGCCGATGCTGCCCGGCTCCAGCGTACCGTGGAAGCGGTAGCCGGTATCGACGCCATCACGAAGCAGGTACATGGCGCGCGGGCCAAGCGGGTTCTTCGGCGAGCCTCCCTCGACGAACTCAGGCAGTTCGGGGTGACGCTCGCGCATTTCCGGTGGCGGTGTCCAGCGCGGCCAGAGCGATTTGCGATCAATCGTAGCGCGGCCATACCATTTGAAGCCCTCACGCCCGACGCCGACGCCATAGCGGATGGCCGTCTTGTTCTCCATGATCAGGTAGAGAAAATGGTGCCTGGTATCGACGACGACCGTGCCGATCGGCTCGGTGCTGAAATACTTGACGACCTGACGCTGCCATTTCCTGTCGATCTTGGCGAAATTCGTGCTTCGGTAGGTCACGCCATTGTCGACTGCGGTGCCGGAAAAATAGGACGTCGCGGCAGCGAAGGCCGGTTTCTGCGCTGCGCCGGCGCTAAGCAGCGCCAAACCACCAAGCATAATATCCCTGCGGGTGCATTCCATCGGCAATATCCCCCGAAAAGCCAAGCAGCGAGCCGCAGTAAATCAGATTTTTCATTTGCCACAACGGAAAATTATCAGGCACCGATTCTTTCAATGACTGTTTTGCAAGAAGCGTTTCGCCGATAGTTGCAGACTATCACGCGATTTTGCCTGCTCTGCAGGTCTAGGGGATAGGGTCTATCGCCGGATCGATCGCCCCCGTGAGCAACACCGGCAAGTGACGCTTGCGAAGCGCCATAATCGATTGGCTCTTCTCAGTAGTCGCAACAATGGCACATTGGTTATTGTCGAATTTCACAACATTGGGTGACGACAATTGGGCGAACATACCCTCGCGGCATCTTGGGAACCAAGGCAGCGGTTGTCGATCATGTCACCTGCAACAGGCTCGTTGGCGAGCGCGGTCCTAAAGCCTGTCGCGCAAAAGTGCGCAGCGGTTTTGCGATAACGACACGCGAAATATCAAAAACTTAAAGCGCAAGGAGCGAATCTGAAAGATCGCGACGCGCTTTAGTTGGCCCTGATGTCCCGCGCCTGGCCCGATTCTCTCAGCTCTTCGACCGTCTTGCCGAGGCAGCTTCCGCCCTGTTCGGTGCCCACGGCCTTTGCCCCTCCGCCCAGGGTAATCGTCCCGGCGAAGTTGTCCGAGGCCAAGTAGGTCGCCGTGCCATCGGCCGTTACCTTCGACAGGTAAAAGGCATGCTGCGTGCCCTTGTATTCGCAGGCGACAGCGAACGGAAACTGATCGAACAGATTGCCCTCCGCGAGGGCAACGGATCCGAAAGCTGGAGCGCTGGCCGCAACCAGCAGCAGTGTCAGAGACTTGGACATATTCGTAGAGCGTATGCGCACCATCGATCCCCCCAACCCGGTATAGATAAGGTGTCCGTCGAAAAGGATGGTGACGCCAAGCCCCCGCTTTGACAAGCCCGACAGGCTGCATTCGAACTCGGCAATGTTCGACCGCAGGTGGGCTGTCATCTCCGACCCAAGAGAACGGCGCGCGAAGGCGGCCGCCGGCGAACCGCCGGCTTGGCATATTCTCTGAGCGGCCGTCAGGCCGGGTGGCTGAAGCGGGCGATCTGCGCACCCTTCATCAGGTTGCGGAAGTTCGATCCGCTCATGTGCACCAGCGTCCTGTGGTCGCCGCCCTCGAAGTAGACGTCGTTTACGTCGCCCAGACTTTCGTCGAGCAACACCGGCACGTCATAGGCCGAGCCGATCGGCGGCACCGCGCCGATATCGCAATCGGCGAAGAGGTTGCAGACTTCCTCTTCCGAAGCGAGACCGAGGCGCCGGTCCATCACGTCCTGCAAGGTGGAGAGCTCAACCCGGTGCGTGCTCGGCACAACGGCAAGCACGTACCCCATCTCGTGGTGGACGACCACGGACTTGGCAAGCCTGCTGCCGGGCACATGTGCCGCTCTCGCCGTCTGGCTGGTGGTGGCTGTGCGGTGATGGGCGACGGTGTCATAGGCGACACCCGCACCATCGATATAGTCTTGTAGTTTTCTGGCGATCGTCATCGTCGACACCCCTTCTTCCGTGGTGGCGCGGAAAGGTTATTGTCCTCCCATCCACCACGAAGTCAACGACGGACGGGACCGACGATCAGCGCTCGTCCTTCAGCATAGCAAAGGCCTGGTCACGCGCCGACATCTGGGCGACCGGCAGCGGCCAGGCGATCGCGAGCCGCGGATCCAGGGCATTGAGCCCGCCCTCGGCGTCGGGCGCATAGGGTTTGTCGTGCAAATAAATCAGCTCACAATCAGCGGAAAGCGTCTGGAATCCATGCGCGAAACCACCGGGGATCATCATCGACCGGCCGTTCTCGGCGCTCAGCACCTCGCCATGCCACTGAAGATAGGTCGGAGAGTCCGGCCGCATATCGACGGCGACATCGAAGATTTTGCCCGCGAGACAGGAGACAAATTTCGTCTCGTCATGCGGCGCGCGCTGGAAATGCATGCCGCGAACCGTGCCTGCCACCCGCGTAAGCGTATGATTGATCTGGGCAATAGAGCCGCCGGCGCCAAAATCGGCGAGTTCCTCACGGCAGAAGAAACGTGAAAAGAAGCCGCGATCGTCGCCAAAGCGCTGGCGTTCGACAACAACGAGACCCGACAGGGGTGTAGGAATACGGTCAAAACGCGACATTGAAACTTCCACGAGTGAGCGAGGCGCCCCCGCTTTCCCCCCTTAAGAAACCGGCCTTGACCGTATTTGCAATTGTCGACATGAAAGCGTTCACAGGAAAGCGTTACGAATCGACGAGGCTGCAAGATCGCGAATCGTGACCTGCGGCGTATCCGAATAAAGGGTAGCAGTTATGGCAGCAGCAGACGATCGTCTCGCATTCGAGGCTCACAAGAAGGAAATGTCGCTCGCGCTCGGCAAGGACGAGGACGCCTTTCGCCAGTCGCTCGAGACATTGGTGACGCTCGACAAATACGACTATGCCTATCTCTGGTCGTTCATGGGCGTGCCGATCATCCAGATGCCGGCCGATGTCATGGCGACCCAGGAAGTGATCTGGAACACCAAGCCGGACGTCATCATCGAAACGGGCGTCGCCCGCGGCGGTTCGGTGATCTTCATGGCCGCGATGCTGCAACTGATCGGCAAGGGCAAGGTCATCGGCGTCGATATCGACATCCGCGCGCACAATCGGGATTCGATCGAAAAGCATCCGATGTCCTCGCGCATTACGCTGATTGAAGGTCCGTCGACGACCGCCGAGACGCTGGCGAAGGTGAAGGCGGAAATTCCTGAGGGCGCCTCGGTCATGGTCGTGCTCGACAGCGACCACAGCCGCGACCACGTGCTGGATGAACTGCGCACCTATGGCCCGCTGGTCACCGAAGGCCAGTACATGGTGGTGGCGGATACGGTTCTTGGATGGGCCGACTCTTCGCAAACGCCCACCAAGCGCTCGAAAATCTGGCGCGCCGGCGACGAGCCCTACGCGGCGCTCAAGGCGTACATGGAAGAAACGACCCGCTTCGAGACCGATGAGGCCCTGAACGGCAAGCTTGTTCTTTCAAGCTCGCCGCGCGGCTATCTGCGCTGCATCGAAAAGTAGGGGCACGAAAAGAGCGGCTCGACCAGGCCTTCGTGCCGCTCGCCAACTCTCGATCGCGAAAACACGAACACTAGGCAAGTACCGGATGACTCGGAATATTGTCATCTCACAATCCATGTACTTTCCTTGGGTTGGGATGCTGGAGCAGATCAAACTGGCGGACGTGTTCGTCCACTACGACGATGTGCAGTTCTCGCGCGGCAGCTTCACAAACCGCGTACAGATCAAGACCCAGAACGGCGTCCGCTGGCTGACCGTGCCCTTGAAAGACCTTCGCATGGGGCAGCGGATCGATGAAGTGCTGATCGACAATCGAGACGACTGGCGGGCCCGCCACCGCGATATCCTCCGGCAGGCCTATATGAAGGCCCCCTTCGCCAAGGATATGCTGGAACTGGTCGACGATGTGTTCGCAAAGGACGCATCGACGATTGCGGATGTTGCACGCAATTCCATGCTCGCGCTTGCTGCCTACTTCAATCTGGACAGACCGAAGTTCGTCTCGTCGGACACGCTGACCATTGGCGGTGCGAGCAGCGAGAGAGTATACGACATCGCTGCGCATCTCGAAGGGACGGTTTATATCACCGGCCACGGCGCACGGAACTATCTCGATCACGATCTCTTCAATCGCAACGGAATATCGGTTCAGTACATGAACTACGAACGCACACCCTACCCGCAGATGCACGGAGAGTTCACCCCTTATGTGACGGCATTGGACCTCGTCGCCAATTGCGGTACCAAGGGCGCAAGTGTCGTGCATTCCGGAACTGTCGATTGGAGGGAGTTTACCAAGTGAAATCCGAGAACCTGGATAACGTGGCGTCGGAATATCTTCCAAACGCAGTCACATCGATCGAGAACAATCTCATTCTCAACTGGTATCCGCAGCGCATGGTCGAACGCTTTGGCAAATGCCAATCGCTGCTCGATCTTGGAATTGGCCACGGCTACACCCCTCACCTTTTCAACAAGGTCTGCGACCGCCACGTAATCGTGGAAGGCTCGCAGTTCGTCATTGATCTTTTCAAGAAGAACAGCCCGGACTTTTCCGGCGAGATCGTCTTCTCCTATTTCGAAGACTTCGAAACGGAAGAGCGCTTCGACGTCATCATCATGGGTTTCGTTCTCGAGCATGTCGACGATCCGGGCCTCGTCCTCGACCGGTTCCGGCGCTTCCTGAAACCCAATGGCCGTCTGTTCGCCGCGGTGCCGAATGCCAAGTCGTTGAACAGACGACTGGGCGTGGAACTCGGCAAGATCGACGACATCTACAGCCTGAACGCCAACGATCTGGCGCTCGGCCACAAGCGCCAATATTGCCGGGACACTTTCCGCGCCGAACTCGAAAATCATGGCTTCCGCGTGGTGCACGAGGAAGGCATCTATCTGAAGCCTTTGCCATTGCCCGTGTTGCAGACGCTGCCCGATTTCGAGGCCAATCTGCATGCCATGCTCAAGGTCGGCATTGAGTTCCCCGATCTTTGCGTCGGCCTGTTGATGGAAGCAGAACTGGCATGAAGACCGCCGCCATCATCGGCACGCGCTCGATGTTGGGGGGCCAGCTTGTCGCGCGCCTGCGGAACATGGGCGTCGAGACCATCAGTGTCGGCCGGGCGAAGACAGATGACATCTTCTTCGACATCGAAGGCGGCTCGGCAAAGGCACCGGATGGCCTGACCGCGGACGTGCTGTTCCATTGTGCAGCGAGCTTCGCCGACGACGGTCCATCGGGGACACAGCAAAACTTTGCGGCAAATGCCGCAAGCGCGCTTCACGTCGCCGAGCTCGCCAAACGGCTGCAGACCAGGGCGGTCATATACGCCGGATCGCTTTCCTCGGACGCGACGCTGGATGCGGCACCCCTGACATCCTACGGACTCACCAAGCAACTGGCAGAGCAAATGCTGGAATGGAGCTCGCAGAAACTGGGCTTTCGCTTCTGCAGCCTTCGCTTCTCGCAGCTTTATGACGTGGAGGGCCGCTGCTGCGCCCACCAGCCGTGGATGGGGCGTATCATCGCCTACGCGTCCCGTGGGCTCGACCTTCGCATGCCTGCTTCCCATGGTGTGCGCAACTTCCTGCACGTGCAGGACGCGGCAGATATGATGATCCGCGCGGCCGAAACGGGCATATCCGGTGTTTGCAATGCGGTTCACACGGAGGCGATGACCTGCGACAGGATCGCTGAAATCGCCTATGAAACCTTTGGGCTCGGGGGCAATGTCGTGATCGCGGCGGAGAAGGCTCCCTTTCGGAAGGTGAATTTTCCTGATGGTGCGGAAACACTGGCCGAGTTGGGCATGCCGCCTCTGATCACGATGCGAGACGGGATTGCCATGATCAAATCAGCCGGAACCGCCGAAGCATTCGGCCCGATGGACGTCAAGTAATGCACGACGACACAAAGCAATCGAAACAGCCGATTACGGTCGTGGTGACTGCGGTAGGCGCAATCATCGGCCAGGGTATCGTCGCGTCGCTCCGCCGATTGGAAGCACCGATCCGTATCATCGGCATCGATCGTGATGCCAATGGCATCGGTCGACACTTCTGCGACGACTTCGTCGCCAAGCCATCATGCGATGAGACCTCTCCCGTATATCTGGAGTTCTGGCTGGAACTGCTTCGGCGAGAAAACGTCGCACTGGCGCTACCCGGCCTGGAACTCGATGTCCTGTTCTTCAATGACAACCGTGCACGCTTCGAGGCGACCGAGACGCGCGTCGTCTTGAACAGCTCGCCGCTGATCGCGCTGGCGCAGGACAAATGGGACATGGGCGAGGCACTGCTGCAAGCGGACCTTCCGGCCATTCCGAGCACGCTTAGCCGCAGCCTGGAAGCTTGCACCCGCGAGCTCGGCCCCTTGCCGCTGCTGCTGAAGCCCCGTCGCGGCAACGGCTCCCGGGGAATAGCACTCCTGCGGGACGCGGCCGATTTCGATTATTGGACCCTGAAGAGCGCGGACGATTTCCTCATCCAGAAATTTGTGGGCAGCAACGACCAGGAATACACGGTCGGCGCGTTCGGATTTGGTGATGGCACGACGCTGCCGCCGATCGTCTTCAAGCGCAAGCTGTCCGTCGCCGGCAATACCCAATATGCCGAAGTCGTCGACGAGCCGCTCCTGACCGAGGCCGTGCGCAGGCTATCGCAACACTTCAAGCCGCTCGGACCGACGAACTATCAGTTCCGGCTGGAAGGCACGATCCCCTACCTGCTCGAAATCAATCCTCGCTTCTCGAGCAGTACCTCACTGCGTGCCGCCTTCGGCTACAACGAGGCGGCGATGGCGCTCGACTACTACGTTTACGGGAGAAAACCCGAAGCACCGGAGATCAAGACGGGCCGGGCCTGGCGCTACTCCGAGGACCTGGTGGTTCTATGATCGCCATCATTTCCGATATTCATGGCAACCTTCCCGCACTCGAGGCGGTGCTCGCACGCATCGACGAACTCGGCTGCAGCTCGATCCTGTCGCTGGGTGACGTCGTCGGATACTACGCTCAGCCGGGCGAGTGCGTAGACGTGCTGAAAGCACGCGGCATCGCAAACATCCTGGGCAATCACGATTATTACATCGTCAGCGGAGAAGGCTGCCCGCGATCGAAGATGGTCAATGACATCATCGAGTACCAGAGAGGCATCATTTCGGCCGATCAACGCGCCTGGCTCGCCGGATCGCAAACCTACGTCGTCGATGGATCGACCTATTTCGTTCACGGCAGCTGGCAGGATCCGATCGACGAATATCTCTACAAGGTTTCGGAGGCGCAGTTTCCCGACGGCTGCGAACGGCTTTTTGCCGGACACACCCATGTGCAGGTGCGCCTGGAGATCGGCGGCAAGGTCTTCTGCAATCCCGGCTCGGTCGGGCAACCGCGCGACGGCGACCCGCGCGCCGCCTTTGCGACGCTCTCGCCGGCAGGCATCGAACTCCACCGTGTCGCCTACGACATCGACAGGACGGCCCACCACATGCGGCAGGCGGGCTTCCCGGAGCGCTTTTACGAAAACCTCTATCTCGGCGCGCAGATCGGCGGCCGGATTGACAAGATCGTTGCCGCAGACGCAACCAACGACCGATCGGCTTGAGCACAGGCGACCCACATGACGAAACCTCGCATTCTCTACACCAAGCCCTCAATCACCGAACGCGAAGTCGCCTATGCCACCGATGCAGCGGCGAACGGCTGGGGCGAGCGCTGCTACGATTACATCAATCGCTTCGAGTCTGCCTTTGCCGCACATCTCGATGTCACCCATGCGATTTCGACATCGAGCTGCACCGGCGCGCTGCACATGGGCCTTGCCGCTCTCGGCGTCGGGCCGGGTGATGAAGTCATCCTGGCTGACACGAACTGGACCGCATCCGCCGCCCCGATCGTCCACCTCGGAGCAAAACCGGTCTTCGTCGATGTGCTCGCCGACAGCTGGTGCATCGACCCTGACAAGGCCGAAGCGGCCATCACGCCGAAGACCAAGGCGATCATGGCCGTGCATATCTACGGCAATCTCTGCGACATGGACCGCCTGCTCGAAATCGGCACGCGGCACAACATCCCCGTTGTCGAAGACGCAGCCGAAGCACTCGGATCGGAATGGCGCGGACGCAAGGCCGGTTCGCTCGGCGCCTTCGGCGCATTTTCCTTCCACGGCACCAAGACCATGACGACGGGCGAAGGCGGCATGTTCGTCACCAGCGACAGCAAGCTCTATGAAAAGGTGCTGACCCTTTCCAATCACGGCCGGGCACGCGGACAAAAGAAACAGTTCTGGCCGGACGAAGTCGGGTTCAAGTACAAGATGTCGAACCTTCAGGCGGCCGTCGGCCTGGCGCAGATCGAACGCGTCAACGAACTGGTCGAGCGCAAGCGCGAGATCTTCTACGCCTACAGGGAACAGCTCGCGGGCGTGAACTCCATCTCCATGAATCCGGAACCGGAAGACACGAAGAACGGCTTCTGGATGCCGACGGTCGTCTTCGCGCCGGAAACCGACGTCACGCGCGAGAAGCTTCAGGGTGCTTTCGCCGCCGAAAACATCGACGCCCGCGTCTTCTTCTGGCCGCTGAGCTCGCTGCCGCCCTTCGAAGGTGTGTCGGCAAACACCGTTGCCTATGACCTTCCCGGCCGGGCGATCAATTTGCCGAGCTATCACGACATGACGTCTGACGAGATCGGCCGGGTCGTGCAGGTCCTGCGCGACTGCGCAGCACATTGATGGCAGAACTCAGCGAAGCGATAAGGCAGACCGGAATTTCTGCCTGAGCGCCCGTTTGTGCGTCTTGAACCAGGGGGCGACCCGGAGGTCCATGTGCAGCTCAAGCGCGCGCTTCATCGCCTTCAGCTCGGCGGCCGACCATTGTCGTTCTGCAATCATCTCAAGTGCAATTCGTTTGTAGCGCCTGCGCGCTTCCAGCAGGTCTAGCGGCGGCAGGTGGTAGTCGGCCTGGCGCTTGATGCGCTGAATGAAACGCCCTTCCTGTGACAGGGCGACCGCATTGTCGAAAATCGCAGGCAGCAGCGCGAGATGGTCCGCAGCCCACGCGAACCCGTAGTCGGGAAGACGCCGCAGGGCCACGCCTGTGGCCTCTCTGCGCCATAGGCCGTAGAACCAGCTCGGGTGGCAGCCGAGAAGGATGTCGCGAATGCGCAGCGCTCGCTCCCCCGATAGCTGAGACGGCAGGCCGTAAAGTCGCTCGATCCGCTCCGGCAGCTCTACTATCCTCAACACCGGCGAAACGGCAAGCGAGGCATGCGGCTCCCTGTCCAACGCCGCGACGAGACCGGCAATGTGGTTCGGATCGGCAAGGTCATCGTCGGCACGCCAGCAGAAATAAGGAGCGCTGCTCATAGCGTGCGCTCTGTGGAAGTTCTCAGTTGCCGAAACCGTCTCACGGTAGAATACATGCCGAAACCGCGTGTCGGTCTTCACGAAATCCGCGCAGATGTCGGAGGTGCCGTCGGTCGATCCGTTGTCCGAGATGAAGACCTCAAAATCCTCGAACGTTTGGTCCCGAAGGCAGGCGAGGCACTCAGCGATGAAATCCGCGCCGTTATACGTTGGCAGCCCGATACCCACCCGCGCCATTTCCGTATCCTTCCCGGCAATTGATTGAGCCGGCAAATCGTGCAATGAACCGTGCGCGTCCGCCCCGAAAGTCGCGTTTCCGGCTGTGATAATTCGATCGCCTGGATTGTCAACATCGCACGAGCGATCCACGCGCAAGGTAGCATGGGTTATCTCAACGGGAGGAATGCGTCGCGCGCTGTACGCGCGTCACTGTGAGGTAGCTGCATGAAAGTCGTCATACTCGCCGGTGGTTACGGCACGCGCATCTCGGAAGAGAGCCATCTGAGACCCAAGCCGATGATCGAAATCGGCGGGCGGCCGATCCTCTGGCACATCATGAAGATCTATAGCCACTACGGCTTTTCGGATTTCGTGATCTGCCTCGGCTACCGCGGCTACATGATCAAGGAATACTTCTCCAACTACATCCTGCACTCTTCCGACGTCACCTATGACATGGCGACCGGCGAGACACTCTTCCATTCCAACAAGGCCGAGCCGTGGCGCGTGACGCTCGTCGACACCGGCACGGACTCAATGACCGGCGGGCGCCTGAAGCGCGTCGCCGATCACCTGGGCGATACCTTCTGCCTCACTTACGGCGATGGCGTTGCCGACGTGAACATCAAGGCGCTTACCGATTTCCATCGCAGCCACGGCCGCGAAGCGACCGTGACCAGCGTCGTTCCGCCGGGGCGTTACGGCGCGCTTGCCGTCAGCGACGGGCGGGTTCAGAGCTTCATCGAGAAGCCCGCCGGCGACAACAACCGCATCAATGGCGGCTTCTTCGTCCTCAACCGGTCCGTGCTCGATCGCATCGAGGGCGACCACACCTCGTTCGAAACCACGCCGCTCGAAGGCCTGGCCAGTGACGGCCAGTTGATGGCCTTCCCGCATGACGGTTTCTGGCGACCGATGGACACGCTGCGCGACAAGAACCAGCTCGAAGAACTCTGGCAACACGGTTCGGCGCCCTGGAAAGTCTGGTCATGAGCCGGCTTGCCAACCCCGCCTTCTGGGCCGGCAAACGCGTGCTTCTGACGGGCCACACCGGCTTCAAGGGAAGCTGGGCGCGGCTCTGGCTGGCGCAGATGGGCGCCCGCGTTGCCGGCTATGCCTTGCCGCCTGCCGCTGAGCCGTCTCTGCACGCCCTGCTCGGGCCAAGCGAAACCGCAGGCGAACATCTGAGCGATATCCGCGACGGCGATACGCTTGCGACGGCCATCCGCCAGTTCGACCCGGAAATCATCCTGCATATGGCGGCCCAGCCGCTGGTGCGCGAAAGCTACCGGACACCGGCCGAGACCTTCGATGTCAACGTCATGGGCACGGTGCGCCTGCTGGAGGCGGCCCGCACGGCGCCCGCGCTCAGAACGATCGTCGTCGTGACCACCGACAAGGTCTACCGCAACGACGAAAGCGGCCGGCATTTTCCGGAAGAGGCCGCACTCGGCGGCCATGACCCCTACTCCGGCTCGAAGGCTGCCTGCGAACTGGTCGTTTCGACCTGGCGGGATTCGTTCCTGCGCGAGCGCGGCATCCGGGTCGCGACCGCCCGCGGCGGCAATGTGCTGGGCGGTGGCGACTTCTCCGTCGACCGATTGGTCCCCGATATCGTCCGAGCTGCACTATCGGGCGAGATGCTCGATATCCGCAGCCCCATGGCGACCCGGCCCTGGCAGCACGTGCTCGATTGCCTCAACGGTTACTTCGTCTATGCCGAAGCGCTGCACGAGGGCCAAACCGATGTTGCAGCACTGAATTTCGGCCCCTCCCCCGCAGAACGGCAGATCCCCGTGCGCGATGTCGCCGGCGCAATCCAGATCGCCATGGGTCTGCAGACAGGATGGCGCGACAGTTCGTCTGAGGATCGGCCCCGCGAAATGCAGACGCTCGGCCTCGATCCGGCCCTTGCGCTGAAGGCCTTGTCCTGGACCGCGCGGCTCTCGCAGGATCAGGCGATCGCCTGGACCGCGCACTGGTATGACGGCTGGCGTCGCGGCGGCTCCGCCCGCGACCTGACGCTCGGCCAAATCGACGCTTTCATGAGAGGCTAACGACTTCGATGCCCCACAACTGCCGTTTCTGTTCGACGCCGCTCACGACCGTCGTCGCCGACCTGGGATCGACGCCCTGGTCGAATTCGTTCCTGGAGCCGACAGAGGAAGCAATCGCGCGCGAACGCTCGTTTCCTCTGAAGGCCATGGTCTGCTCCGAATGCCTGCTGGTGCAGACAACGGAGACCGTGCCGGCCGACGAGATCTTCACCGACGGTTACGCCTATCTCTCGTCGTTCTCGACCAGTTGGCTGGAGCACGCCCGCCGTTACGCCGAGACCATGACCGAGCGCTTCGGACTCGGCAACGCGTCACAGGTGGTTGAGATCGCCTCGAATGACGGCTACCTGCTGCAATATTTCGTCGCCAAGGGCGTGCCCGTGCTCGGCGTCGAGCCCGCCGCCAATGCGGCACGGATCGCCGAAGACCGCAACGTTCCGACCGAGGTGGCCTTCTTCGGCCGCGAAACCGCGACGGCGCTCGTCAATCGCGGCATCCGCGCCGACCTGACCGCCGCCAACAACGTGCTGGCCCATGTGCCCGATATCGCGGATTTCGTCGGCGGCTTCGCCATCCTGCTGAAACCCGATGGCGTGGCGACGTTCGAGTTTCCGCATCTGTTGCGTCTCATGGAAGGCGTGCAGTTCGACACGATCTACCACGAACACTATTCCTACCTGTCGCTGGCCGCCGTCGAACGGATCTTCGCAAACGCCGGCCTGAAGGTCTTCGACGTCGAGGAACTCGCGACCCACGGCGGTTCGCTGCGGGTCTTTGCTCAACTGGCCTCCGGTGCGCGCGAAGCGACCGAAAGGCTAGCAGCTGTCCGCGAGAAGGAAGCCGCAGCCGGCCTGATGCGGATGGAAACCTACGCTGCCTTCGACGACCGGATCGCCGCCGTCTGCAAAGGATTTCAAGAGTTCCTGGCGCGTGCCAAGGCCGAAGGCAAGACGGTGGCCGCCTATGGCGCCGCCGCCAAGGGAAACACTTTCCTCAATGTCTGCGGCGTAAAGCCGGGCGACATTGCCTTCGCGGTCGACCGCAACGATCTGAAGCAGGGCAAGCTGTTGCCGGGCACCCATATCCCGGTGCACGCACCGGCCCACCTGCAGGTTGCGAAGCCCGATTATCTCGTCATCCTGCCGTGGAACCTGACCACGGAAATCGTTGCGGACAATGCCGCAATCCGCGACTGGGACGGACAGTTCGTCGTTGCAATTCCGGAGCTGAAAATCTTCTGATTCCCGGCGCCGGGCGGAGAAAATGTGGACATGCTTCCGCCCGGACCCCACACCAAGCAGCGAAAATCCATAATGTATATCGCCTGGGGTTGGTCTGCCCCAAATTTGACGTGTTCAGATTGAAATTCGGCGATGGCGTGGGTTCCAACAGTTGCAAATTAGCACCCTAAGGAGGTGCAATGTCCACTATTGACCTATGCCTTGTCGCCACCCGGCGACCGGACCTGCTTGCCCAGACGCTGGCCAGCTTCCGGGACAGGATCTTTCTCAGGCTCGAGCTGCGCGGCGCCTATCTCAACCTTGATCCGATCTTCGGATCGCCCGAGGATCACAGCACTTGCGTGGAGATCTTCCGCAGCCACTTCCCCGACGGCATCGTCTTCCAACCGGAGAACCCCGGCTTCTGCGCGGCTGTCGCGAGACTCTGGTCGTCGACCAGCGCCGACTGGGTCTTCCATCTGGAAGACGATTGCCCTGAGGGACATGGGAGAGGAATTGCTGGCACCCTTTGCCGATCCGGCGATCACCCAGGTGTCATTCCATACGGCGGACCAGAACTGGGATATCCGCCGCAAGGGTCACTTCCACCGGCGAAACGAGTATGCGCGTTTCCTCGGGATCAAGATCCCGCTGTTTCGCACCTTCCCGAAATTCACAACGTCTCCCTCCATCCTTCGCGGCGGCTTTGCGCACCATTGCGCCGGGCTGATGGATTTTTCTCGTGACCCCGAGAAGCAGTTCTATTCCGGCGTAAATCCGGCAATGGAAACCTACGTCGCCCGGTGCCGGAACTACATCTTCTCGCCTGAGGCCCGCCCGGTCATCAAGGACATCGGACGGGAATGGCGCGAACAGCGCCGCATCCGGAAGGTGATCACCGACTCGGCCTCGATCTGGCGGCAAAGCGCGTAAACGTGCCGGCTCTACTGCATGTTTCCTTCAATCGTACCCGATAAAGGACAAAAACATGCAGCACTTCAAAGTGCTACAGCGACCTTTGCGCGTCTGATAAGACGCGCGGCGCTGTAGGGCGCGGTTCCCCCCAACAAGGGTTACGCAAGCGGGATGCTCGTCCCGCTTGCGCTGGTACCGTCACGCGGTCGCGGCAGCGTCCTTGCGCTGGAACCCCTTGCTCGCCACCATCAGGCTGCGCGTATAGTCCTCGCCGATCCGCCCGGCGACGAGATCGCCGGAAGACAGGTAATCGACGACGCGCCCGCCCTGCATGACCGCCAGCCGGTCGCACATATGGGTGACGACGCCGAGGTCATGGCTGACCATGATGAAGGTGAGCTTGCGGTCGCGCCTGACCTGCTCCAGTAGGTTCAGGACCTCTGCCTGCACCGAAGCGTCGAGCGCCGACGTCGGTTCGTCGAGAAGCAGGGTCGAGGGCTCGAGGATCAGCGCCCGGGCAATGGCGATACGCTGGCGCTGCCCACCAGAAAGCTGATGCGGATAGCGGAAGCGGAACCCCGACCCGAGACCGACTTCGTCGAGCGCCTTGAGGATGCGGCGTTCGCCGTCCGTCACGCCGTGGATAGCCAAAGGCTCAAGCAGTTGCCGGTCGATCGTCTGGCGCGGGTGCAGCGAGCCGTAGGGATCCTGGAACACCATCTGCACGGCGCGATAGAAGGCCTTGTCGCGCTTGGCACCCTTGAGCACCCGATCATGGACGCGGATGGTACCGCCCGTAACAGGCGCAAGACCGGCGATTGCCCGGAGCAAGGTCGACTTGCCCGATCCGGACTCGCCGACGAGACCAAAGGATTCGCCCGGCGCAATCTCGACGCTAACGTCGTTCAGCGCCTTGAATTCGTCATAGGTGACGGAGAGATTCGAAACGGAAACGGCTGATGTCATTGAGCCCACTCCGGCTTGCGGTCGAGAACCGGCAGGGGATGGCGATCGGATCCGATCGCCGGCATGCAGTTCAGCAAACCTTGCGTATAGGGATGCTTGGCGTTGGCGAGTTCGGACGCAGCCAGTTCCTCCACGATCCTGCCGGCATACATGACAATCACCCGGTCGCAGAAGGACGAGACGAGCCTGAGATCGTGCGAGACGAAAATCAGGCCCATGCCGCGCTCGGCAACCAGCTTGTCGAGGATACCAAGCACTTCGAGCTGCACGGTGACGTCAAGCGCCGAGGTCGGTTCGTCGGCGATCAGCAGTTCCGGTCCGGCAACCAGCATCATCGCGATCATCGCGCGCTGGCCCATACCGCCCGAAACCTCGTGCGGGTAGAGATCGTAGACACGCTTCGGATCGCGGATCTGCACGGCCGCGAGCATGTCGAGCGCCCGCTCCCGGGCTTCGCCGCGGCTGACACTCTCATGCTGCCTGAGCGTCTCGACGATCTGCCGGCCGATGCTCATGACCGGGTTCAGCGAATATTTCGGGTCCTGCAGGATCATCGCGATGCGCTTGCCCCGGAGGTCCCGACGGACCTTTGGCGATGCCGAGAGCAAATCGATACCGTCGAAGGACAGTTGCTTGGCCGTCACCTGCGCATGGCCCGGCGTCAACCCCATGATCGCCCGGCCCGTCTGCGACTTGCCGGAGCCGCTTTCGCCGACGATGCCGAGGCGTTCGCGGCCGAGCGTGAAGGAGACGCCACGTACCGCCTCGATGAGGCCGGTACGGGTCGGGAACGAGATCTTGAGGTCTTCTACCGTCAGCAGCGTACTCATTGGCCGCTCTCCCGGGGATCGAGCGCGTCGCGCAGGCCGTCGCCGAGCAGATTGAAGCCGAGGCTGACGATCAGGATCGCAATGCCGGGCATCGTTGCAACCCACCACTGATCAAGGATGAAGCGGCGGCCCGAGGCGATCATCGCACCCCATTCCGGCAAGGGCGGCTGGGCGCCGAGGCCGAGGAAGCCGAGGCCAGCGGCCGTCAGAATGATGCCGGCCATGTCGAGCGTGACGCGCACGATCAGCGACGACATGCACATCGGCATCACGTGCCGGAAGACGATGCGGATCGGCGACGCGCCCATGAGCTGCACCGCCGAGATATAGTCCGAGTTGCGAACCGTCAGCGTCTCGGCGCGGGCAATGCGTGCATAGGGCGGCCAGGAGGTGATCGCGATCGCGATGACAGCGTTTTCGATCCCCGGTCCGAGCGCCGCGACGAAGGCGAGCGCCAGCACCAGCTTCGGGAAGGCAAGGAAGATATCGGTGATGCGCATCAGCACCGCATCGACCCAGCCACCGGCATAGCCGGCGACCGCGCCGACGATCAGGCCGATCGGCGCTGCGATAACAGCGACCAGCAGCACGACGGCAAGCGTCAGCCGCGAACCATGGATCAGCCGCGAAAGGATGTCGCGACCGAGATCGTCGGTGCCGAGCAGGTAGCCGGGGCTTCCTGGTGGCTGCAGCCGGGCGTTGGCAAGATCGCCGATATAGGGCGAGTGCGGCGCCAGGACATCGGCGAAGGCCGCAACGAAGACCAGCGCCAGCAGGATGATGAGGCCTAGAACGGCAAGCCTGTTGGCGGCAAAGCGCTGCCAGGTCATGTAGGCGCGGCCGAGACGGGCCTGGGTGCGCGACTGCGGGCGATCGGACAGCAGCCATTCGCGCCGCGTCATCGGGCGTGTCGGGGGACGTGTTTCGGTAACGGTGCTCATCGCTGGCGCGTCCTCGGGTCGAGCGTCCGGTAGAGAAGATCGGACAGGAGATTGATGCCGATGAAGACCGAACCGATGACGATGGTGCCACCAAGCACGGCGTTCATGTCGGCATTCTGCAGCGAGTTGGTGATGTACAGGCCAAGGCCCGGCCAGGCGAACACGGTTTCTGTCAGCACCGAGCCTTCGAGCAGGCCGGCATAGGAAAGCGCAATCACGGTCACGAGCGGCACCGCCGCGTTTCTGAGCGCATGACCCCAGATGATACGGGTCTCGGAAAGGCCCTTGGCGCGCGCGGCGACGATATATTCCTGCTGCAGCTCATTGAGCATGAAGCTGCGCGTCATGCGGCTGATATAGGCGAGCGAGAAGTAACCGAGCAGCGACGCCGGCAGGATGATGTGGCGGAAAACGTCCCACAGCACGTCCCACTGCCGCTGCCAGAGCGCGTCGAACAGGTAGAAGCCGGTGATCGGCGTGAACGTATATTCGAAGACGATGTCGATGCGGCCGGGATAGGCGACCCATTTCAGCCGCGCGTAAAAGACGAGCAGCGACAGGAGCGCCAGCCAGAAGATCGGCACCGAGTAGCCGACGAGGCCGATGACGCGGACGATCTGGTCGGCGATGCTGCCGCGCTTGACGGCGGCGAGAACGCCGAGCGGCACGCCGAAGATGGCGCCGATGAGGGTGCCGAGCGTCGCAAGCTCCATGGTCGCCGGGAAGACGCGGCGGATGTCGGTCATGACGGGGTTCGTGGTCAGCACCGAAACGCCGAAATCGCCGGTCAGCGCCTGGCGGACATAGATGAAGAATTGTTGGTAGAGGGGCAGGTTCAGCCCCATCGCCTCGCGCGTCCTTTCGACGACGTGCGTCGGCGCCCGGTCGCCGAGAACGGCCAGAACCGGGTCGATCGGGATCACCCGGCCGATGAAGAAGGTGACGGCCAGAAGGCCGAGATAGGTGGTGACGACAACGACAAGAAAGCGCAGCACGGCTGACACGATCTTGCCGGGACGGGCGCGTTTGCGCCCGTCCACTGTCCCTGTTGCGCTCATGCTCAAGGGAACGATCCTTTCGGTTTATTCCTTCGAGACGGCTTATTCTTTCGAAATTCCGGCGACGAAGTTGGTGTCGAAGCTCGGACCAAGCTTCAGGCCCTTGACGTTGCCGCGGTAGCCGGCGACTTCGGTCTGCTGGAAGATGATGACGAACGGGCTTTCGCCCAGAACGGTCTTCTGCAGTTCCTTGTAGGTCTCGGCACGCTTGGCGCTGTCGCGCTCGAGCAGAGCGTCCTTGGTCTTCTTCGTCAGCTCCGGAACGTCCCAGGCATTGCGCCAGGCAAGCGTCTTGTTCTTGCCTTCGTCGGAATTGTCAGGGTTGCTGGTGAAGGTTTCAGCGTTGGAGTTCGGATCGAAATAGTCCATGCCCCACTGGCCGATATACATGTCGTGGTTACGAGCACGATACTTCGTCAGCGTCTGCTTCCCGTCGCCCGGGATGATTTCGAGCTTCACCCCGGCCTGGCCTAGCGTCTGCTGGAAGGATTCGGCAATACCGGTGACCGGCTGGCCGTTGCGAACGTCCATGGTGACGGTGAAGCCGTCGGCAAGGCCGGCCTTCGTCAGCAGTTCCTTCGCCTTGGCGACGTCGAGCTTGTAGGGGTTCTCGTCGAGGGCACCCAGAACGCCCTTCGGCAGGAAGCTCTGGTGGATCTCGCCGATGCCCTTGATGAGCGTCGAGCCGATCGCATCATAGTCGACCAGATACTTGAAGGCTTCACGCACTTCAGGCTTGGCGAGGTTGGCGTTCTTCTGGTTGAGGCTGATGTAGTAGACCGTGCCCTTCGGCGCATTCGTCGTGGCGAGGTCGGCGTTCTTCGAAACGGCGTCGTAATCGCCCGGCTCGAGGTTGCGTGCGACGTCGATATCGCCCGCTTCGAGCGCCAGGCGCTGGCCCGAGCTTTCCTTCATGTGGCGATAGATGACGCGGGCGAGCTTGGCCTGTTCGCCATAGTAGTTGTCGTTGCGCTCGAGCACGATAACCTCGTTGGCGCGCCACTCGCGCAGCTTGAACGGACCGGAGCCGGCGTAGCCGGTCTTCAGCCATTCGTTGCCGAAGTCGTTGTCGTACTTGAAGTCGTCGCTCGGCGTGACCACTTTGACGTGTTCGAGAACGAGTTTCTTGTCGAGGACTGCGCCCACGGTCGCCGTCAGGCAATTCAGAACAAAGCTCGGAGCATAGGGCTGGTCGACGGTAAAGACGAAGGTCGTCTCGTCGGTAGCCTTGGCCTTTTCCGTCACGTTGTCGCCGTTGAGGCCAAACTGGGTGAGGATAAAGGCGGGGCTCTTGTCGAGCTTGACGGCGCGCTCGAACGACCAGGCGACGTCCTCGGCGGTTACCGGGTTGCCGGAGGCGAACTTAAGGCCGGACTTCAGCTTGAACGTATAGGTCAGGCCGTCATCGGACACGGTCCAGCTGTCGGCGAGGTCGCCGACGACCTTGGTTGTGTCGTTGATGTCGAGGCGCACCAGCATGCTGTAGGTGTTGCCGGTGATTTCGGCCGCGGTCAGCTCGAAGGCTTCGCCCGGATCCATGGAGATGACGTCGTCGATCGCAAAGGCTTCGACCAGCGTGTCCTTCGGCGTTTCGGCAAAGGCCGGTGCGGTCGCGGCCATCACCATGGCAAGCGCCGCAGAAGCGGTCAGAAGACGAAGACGTCCATTGAGCTTGTGCATCATTTTTTGCAGTTCCCTCGTTTGCGCCCTTTTGGGCCCTTCTTCATGGGTTCAGGCGGCCTCGTGCCAAGCCTGCCCCAGAACTCTCCACCAGTTCTCCCGGCATATCTTTGCCAGTTCGGCGTCACCATATCCGGCGCCTCTCAACGCAGTAACGAGCGCATGGTTACCGGCTGCGTCAGCGATCCCCACGGGGATCGTTGCGCCATCGAAATCCGATCCGAGCGCCACGCATTCGATGCCCATGCGCTCGACCATGTAGTCGACATGGCGAACCATGTCGGAAAGCGGCGTCGCGGCATTTTCCTGGCCGTCGGCGCGCAGCATCGTTGTCGCATAGTTGAGCCCGACGAGCCCCTTGCTTTCGCGGATGGCGTCCAGCTGCTTGTCCGTCAGGTTGCGCGCAACCGGCGTCAGCGCATGCGCGTTCGAATGGCTGGCAACCAGCGGCTGGTCCGTGGTTTTCGCGACGTCCCAGAAGCCCTGCTCTGTGATGTGGGCGAGGTCGATCAGGATGCCCAGCCGGTTGCAGGCACGCACGAGTTCGAAACCCGCATCCGTCAGCCCCGGCGCTGTGTCCGGCGACTTCGGATAGGAGAACGGCACGCCATGGCCGAAGACGTTGTGGCGGCTCCAGACCGGCCCAAGCGAGCGCAGGCCGGCGGCATAGAAGGTTTCGAGCGCCGACAGATCCGCACCAATCGCCTCGCAGCCTTCCATGTGGAGCACCGAGGCGAAGACACCTTTCTCGACCGCTCCGCGGATTTCGGCGGTCGAGCGGCAAAGCTTCCAGGCCCCTGCCCGGTCGAGGCGAACGGCGATGTCGGCGAGCTCGATGGCGATCGCCAGCGACGGCAAGTGTTCGAGGGGCGCGGAGAGCGGCGTTTCGTAATGGCCGTTTTCATCCGGCGGCTGCAGGACCAGATCGCCCGAGGGCACGTAGATCGCCGAAATGCCGCCGATGAGGCCGCCCGCTTTGGCGCGCGGCGCGTCGATGTGGCCCTCGCCGATACCGTCGACGAATTCGCGGACCGGGTCAGCCCCCTTTCGGGCGTTCTGCCACAGGCGCAGAAGCACGTCGTTATGGCCATCGAAAACCGCCTGCATTCCTGAATTCCTTCATCATTTCAGGGAGATCGAACGGAGCACCTACGGCCGCGTCCGGGGAAAGGTTGTGGCGATGCTAGTGAAAGGCCAAAGCCTTTTCAATGAATATCAGGGGGTTTTACCCAGGGCTGCCTGTAGCGAAATGTTGCATGATTGTCGCAATCTCGCCGTCAAACACAGCGGCGACAGGTGTGCAATGCCGATCAAGGGATGAAAATCTGGCGTTTCTAATGCAAGGAATTGGCTCGGTCCCGCTCGCAGGGATGTCGCACCGCATGATGCGGTACTGGGGGTTTGGTTGCTGCGTCCGTTTTCACTCGCAGGTTCGCAAGGGCATTGGAGCCGCATCGCCGCCACGCTCCTCCTCGCCGTAACCCTTACGGCCTGTGCCGGCCGGCCGGTCGGCGTGCTCGTTCCTTCGGGCACGACGGGTGGCGCCTCCCAGGTCGACCTGATGGTCGCGACAACGCGCGCGCCCACGGCGGAACCGGGCGTGCTTTTCAGCGGCGAACGGTCGGACCAGCTTTCCCTGACGGAAATCGTCGTTTCAATTCCGCCGGAGAAAAACCGGCAAGTCGGCCAGGTGCAATGGCCGAAGAAGCTTCCGGCCAATCCGGAGCGCGACTTCTCCACGGTCAGCGTCACGCCATTGCGTGAGGGCAACGACGTCCAAAGCTGGCTGAAGGGTAACCTGCCGAAGAGCCGGCGCGTGCTGATCTTCGTTCACGGTTTCAACAACCGCTACGAGGACGCGGTCTACCGCTTTGCCCAGATCGTCCACGATAGCGGCACGGACGTCGCCCCCGTCATCTTCACCTGGCCCTCGCGGGCCAGCATCTTCGACTACAATTACGACAAGGAAAGCACCAACTATTCGCGTGACGCGCTGGAGGAACTGCTTCGGCGTGCGTCGAGCAATCCTCAGGTCGGCGAAATCACCGTCATGGCCCATTCGATGGGCTCATGGGTGACGGTCGAAGCTCTGCGCCAGATGGCGATCCGCGACGGACGCATCGCGCCCAAGATCACCGACGTCATCCTGGCCTCGCCCGATCTCGACGTCGACGTCTTCGGCCAGCAGATCCGCGCCATGGGCGACAAGCGCCCGAAATTCACGCTGTTCGTGTCGCGCGACGACCGGGCGCTGACGCTCTCCAGGCGCATTTCCGGCAATGTCGACCGTCTTGGCCAGATCGATCCGACCGCCGAGCCCTATCGCACACAACTCGAACAGGCAGGTATCAGCGTCATCGATCTGACGGCGCTGAAGGGCGGCGACAAGCTGAACCATGGCAAGTTCGCCGAAAGCCCGGAAGTCGTGCGCCTGCTTGGCAACCGGCTGATCGCCGGCCAGACCGTGACCGATTCCGATGTCGGGCTCGGCGAACGTCTGGGCGCCGTCACGCTCGGCGCAACGCAGACCGTCGGCAGTGCCGCAAGTCTCGCGGTCTCGACGCCGATCATGATCTTCGATCCCAACACCCGCAAGAACTACGACGCGCAGCTGCGCCGTCTGGGTCAATCGATGGAAAACACCGTCGGCTCGGCAGTGACCCCTTGGGTACCGCCGGAGGGCGGTGAAGCTGCCAAAAGCAGCTCCCCCGACCGTCACTCACGTTAGACGGGCAGCTCGCGCCGCTCGGCTTCCGTCACCATCGCGAGGTCGAGCACCTTCTGCAGGTTCGCCGCGTGACGAAACCCGGGCTCTTCGGTCTTGCCCTCGCGGACTGCCGCAACGAAGCGCTCATAGTTGGTCAGAACCGTACCCGCGTCGACATCGCGCCAAGTCGCGGTTTCAACGTCAGTGCCGAGGCAGGCCCGGAGCGTCGAGCCATCGGGCGTGTGCACCACTTCGAGCGCACCCTTGTCGCCGTGCAGCCTGAGCCTGAGCTCGTTCAAGTGCCCGGTCGCCCATCGGCTGGCATGGACGACGCCCATGGCGCCGTTGCCGAACTCCGCCGTCATGACGAAGCTGTCATTGGCATCGAGATCATACTCGCCGATGCGGTTATCAGGTGCCTTGTCGAAGGTCTTCAGACGGGCGAAAACCCGCGACGCGTCGGTGCCGGCGCCGTAGCCGGCGAAGTCGAGAATGTGGATGCCGACATCGCCAAGAACGCCGTTCGAGCCGTGCTTGGTCGAAAGTCGCCACAGCCATTGCGATTCCGTTGCCCAGTCGCCCCAGGCCTTGGAGACGAGCCAGCTCTGCAGGTACGACGCCTCCAGATGGCGCAACTGGCCGACATCACCGGCGAGCACCATCGCCCGTGCCTTCTGCAGCGGCGCGACATTGCGATAGGTGAGGTTCACCATCGTCACCAGGCCGGAGCGCTCGGCGGCGTCGGCCATCTCCGCCGCCTTGGCGTAATTTTCCGCGAGCGGCTTTTCGCACAACACGTGCTTGCCGGCGGCAAGCAATGCCAGCGTCGTCGGGTGGTGCGCCTTGTCCGGCGTCACGTTCGTCGCCGCGTCGAACTTGCCCCAGGCGATCGCCTCGTCGAGCGAGGTGAAGGTCTCGGCAATGCCGTGCTTGTCGGCAAAGGCACGCGCACGCTTGGGGTCGACATCGACCGCGCCGACCATCTCGACGCCTTCGATTTTGGCAAAGGCCTGGGCATGGCTGTTCGCCATGCCGCCGGTTCCAACTACAAGAAGACGCATGATGCTCACCTGTATCCTGCTTCGCCGGCCTGGTGCAGCCGGGGGCCACGCTCGACGATCGGCTCCAGCGCCTTTTCGACCGGCACGTTCGGCGCATCGTGGATCGCCGTGTAGCGGTTGTCGGCGTTGTAGGCCCACTTCACCGAATTGCGCAGCACCTTCTGGACATTGGCGTCGTGATAGGTCGGGTAGGTCTCATGACCGGGGCGGAAATAGAAGATGTTGCCGGCGCCACGGCGCCAGGTAAGCCCCGAACGGAACACTTCGCCGCCGGCAAACCAGGAGATGAACACGGTTTCGAGCGGCTCGGGAACCGAGAACTGCTCGCCATACATCTCCTCATTTTCAAGCACGAAGTTCTCGTCGAGCCCCTCGGCGATCGGGTGCCGCGGGTTGATCGCCCAGACGCGCTCGCGTTCGCCGGCCTCGCGCCACTTCAGTGCGCAGGGCGTTCCCATCAGGCGCTTGAAGATTTTGGAGAAGTGGCCGGAATGCAGCACGATCAGGCCCATGCCCTCCCAGACGCGCTTGGCGACCCGCTCGACGATCTCGTCGCTGACGGCGCCATGGTCCTTGTGTCCCCACCACAGAAGCACGTCGGTATTGGCAAGGCGCTCGACGCTCAAACCATGCTCCGGCTCCTGCAGCGTCGCCGTCGTCGCCTCGATCGCGCTTTCCGTGTTCAGCGCCGCCGCGATCGTGTTGTGCATCCCGTTCGGATAGATGCTGCGGACCACCTCATTGGTCTGCTCGTGGATATTCTCGCCCCAAACGACTGTTCTGATAGGCACGGTCATTCTCCTTACATGTTCGCCCGTTGCGGGCATGTCGACTTACGATTGATGGGGTCGCCACAAATTGGCGACCCCGAAGCTTGAAGACCGTTTCGGTGTTCGTCAGGATGTGTCAGGCCGCCCCCTTCAAGGGCGTCCGGCCCAGAGCAAGCCCCGCTGCATCGAAGCGGTGGATATTGTCGCCGACCGGCGAAATCTGCACTGTCTCGCCCGGCCGGTGAAGCGAGGTGCCGCCTTCCCGGACGATGACCGGTTCCGCGGCGCCGATGTCGAGATAGATGTAACTGTCGGAACCGAGCATTTCGGAATGCACCACCGTTCCCGACCATCGGCCGTCGCCTGCCCTGATCTCCAGATGTTCGGCTCGGATGCCGATCGTATGGGCATCATAGGGCGCGGCGAGCGCGCCGGTCAGAAAGTTCATCTTCGGCGAACCGATGAAGCCGGCGACGAAAACCGAATTCGGGCTTTCGTAGAGTTCGAGCGGCGTGCCGATCTGTTCGACCCGGCCATCCCGTAGCACGCAAATGCGATCAGCCAGTGTCATCGCCTCGACCTGGTCGTGGGTGACATAGATCATCGTCGTGTTGTGCATGCTGCGATGCAGTTTCGCGATCTCGATCCGGGTCGCGACGCGCAGCGCCGCGTCGAGATTGGAAAGCGGCTCGTCGAAGAGGAACACCTTGGGGTCGCGCACGATCGCCCGGCCGATGGCGACGCGCTGGCGCTGGCCACCCGAGAGCTGCCGCGGCAGCCGCTGGAGATAGGGGGTCAGTTGCAGCATCTCCGCTGCCGCCTCGACGCGTTTCCTGCACTGCTCCTTATCCTTGCCGGCGAGTTGCATGCCGAAGGACATGTTCTCGAAGACGGTCATATGCGGGTAAAGCGCATAGGACTGAAACACCATCGCGATGCCGCGCTTGGACGGCGTCAACTGATTGACCACCTGTCCGTCGAAGGAAAGCGTACCCGAAGAGATGTCTTCAAGCCCGGCGATCAGGCGCAGCAGCGTGGACTTGCCGCAGCCGGAGGGCCCAACGAAGACCATGAATTCGCCGGCCCGGATATCCATGCTGACGCCCTTGATCACCTCGAAGGCACCGAAGGACTTGCGGATGTTGCGCAATTGAAGCTCTGCCATGTTTTTTCCCCTTATCCTTTGACGCCGCCGGCCGTGAGCCCGGATATGATCCGCCGCTGAAAGATCAGCACGAGGATAACCAGTGGCACGGTGACGATGATCGATGCGGCCATGATGTTGCCCCAAGGGACTTCGTACTCACTGCTGCCGGACAACAGCGCGATCGCGACCGGTACCGTCCGCTGGCTGTCTGATGACGTGAAGGTCAGCGCGAACAGGAACTCGTTCCAAGCGGCGATGAAGGCGAGTAGCCCCGTCGTCACCAGTGCCGGCCACATCAGCGGCATGAACACGCGCGTGATGATCACCCAGGGCGTCGCACCATCGACGATCGCCGCTTCCTCGATCTCGACCGGCAGGTCGCGCATGAAGGTGGTTAGCACCCAAACCGTGAAGGGCAGCGTAAAGATCATGTAGGAAAAAATCAGCGCCAGGGGGGTGTTGAAGATGCCGACGGCGCGGATCAACTCGAACAGGCCGGCAAGCACCGCAATCTGCGGAAACATCGACACCGACAGGATCGTCAGGAGCAGAAGTCCGCGGCCGCGGAACCGCACCCGCGCCAAGGCATAGGCGGCTGTAACCGCAAGCAGCAGCGACACCGCGACGACAACAGTCGCAACCATCAGCGAATTGGCAAGGTTGCGCAGGAAGCCGCTGCTCGTGACGATACCTGCATAGTTGTCGAAGGATATTTCCGTCGGCCAGTAATCGACCCGGAACAATGCCGTTCCGGATTTGAAGCTCGTCAGCACCGCGTAGTAGAACGGGAACACGGCCATGATGATGATGGCAGCGACAAGGGCGTAGAACGCCGTGCGCTTGGCAAGGGTGGCAACCATCAGCGCTCTCCCTCAAGATTGACGCGGCCGAACCACATGTAGGCGACGGTGATCGCCGCAATGATCAGAAACAGCATCGTCGAGGCGGTGGCGCCATAGGCGAACTTGTCGAAGTCGAACAGGTTCTCGCGCGCCAGCACCGACATCGTCTTGGTCTGGGCGTTGTTGGGCGTCAGCACGTAAATGAGATCGAAGATGCGCAGCGCATCAAGCATGCGGAAGATCACGGCGACCATCAGCGCTGGCCGGATCAACGGCAGCGTCAGCCGCCAGAAGACCTTCAGCGGATGCACGCCGTCGATCTTGGCCGCCTCGTAAATATCCGTTGGCACCATCTGCAGGCCGGCAAGGATGAGCAGCGCCATGAACGGCGTCGTCTTCCAGACGTCGACGATCAGCACCGCGACCATCGCGGTCTCCGGATTGGCCGTCCAGGCGATCTTCTGGCTGATCAGGCCGAGGCCGAGCAAAAGGTCGTTGAGAATGCCGAACTGGTCGTTGAGCATCCAGGCCCACATCTTGGCGGAAACGATGGTCGGGATCGCCCAGGGAATGAGGATCGCGGCGCGCACCAGCCCGCGGCCCGGGAAATGGGCGTTCAGCACCAGAGCAACGATCAGGCCGAGCACCGTCTCGATGGTGACGGAGACGGCGGAAAACTTCAGCGTGTTCCAGACGGCATTCCACCAGGCAGGATCGGCAAGCAGGCCGTTATAGACCGTGCGCCCGCTCTTCAGCGTGATCCAGCTCAGATAGTTCTTGAAGCCGACGAACTCGGCACCTTCGAGATTGGTCAGCGACGCATTGGTGAAGCTGAAATAGACGGTGCGTATGAGCGGCCAGCCGGCGACGAGCGCGAGCACCAGCAAGGTCGGCGCGAGGAAGATCCAGGCGGAGCGAATGCGGCTGGCGTTGAGGTCGGAACGGATCCCTGCCTGTTGTCCGAGGACGGAAGGGGGATCTGCGAGTGAAAGATCGGTCATTGTCTTGGCTCACTCTTGCCATTCGGCGCGCGGCCGAGCGGTTGGCCCGAGAGGAACGACGCCACCAGGCAATTCCAGGAAAGTGTGAAGCGTTTTCCCATCCAGAATTGCTTGCTTTCAAAGCACTTGTTCAGAGCGCTGGGCGTCGTCGGCGGTTGCTCGGTGGAGCGAGGGAAGGCCCGGAGGCGCTCCCCTCGCCCCCGGGAGGATTACCAGCTATCGCCCTTCATCTCGGTGAGCTCAACTTCGAGCAGCTCCAGGTTTTCCGCGGCCGTGCCGTTGCCGGAGAGCGAGTTATGGACCGCATTCCAGAACTTGGCCGAAACCTCGTTGTACTTGACCTTGGTGACCGCCGACGGGCGCGGCACGGCGCTCTCGAAGATCGGCTTCCAGGCCGGCATGAACGGCTGGGCCTTGGCGACCTCCGCGTCGTCGTAGAGTGCGGCAATCGTCGGCAGGTTGGAGAGCTCGATGGCCCTGCGCTTCTGCACCTCTGCCGAAGAGAGGAATTTGGCAAGCGCGATCGCTGCTTCCTGGTCGTCGGAATATTTGGAGACGGCGACGTTCCAGCCGCCGAGCGTCGAGGACGGCTGATCGCCATCGGTCGCCGTCGGCAGCGGCGTCACGGCGAACTTGCCTTTCACCGCGCTGTCGTCGCCATTGCCGAGCGCATAGGCATAGGGCCAATTGCGCATGAAGACGGCGTTGCCGGTCTGCCAGACGCCGCGTGATTCCTCTTCCTGATAGGCGAGCACGCCTTGCGGCGAGATCGTGCCGACCCACCCCTTGATGCGGTCGATCGCTGCGGCCGCCTTCTCGTTGTTGATCGAGATCGTGCCATCAGGTTCGACGATCTGGCCGCCGCCGGACGACTTGACCCATTCGAGCGCATTGCAGGTCAGCCCTTCATAGGCGTTGCCCTGGAAGACGTAGCCCCAGAGGTCGGCCTGGCCGGAGGCACGTTCCTTCTCCTGGATTTCCTTGGCGGTCGTCGCCAGTTCATCCCAGGTCTTCGGCGGCGCCTTGCCGTACTTTTCCAGGAGGTCTTTGCGATAGAAGAGCGCCGGCGCATCGGTGAAAGCAGGCAGGGCCACGAGACGGCCGTTGACCGTCTGCGAGGCGATGATCGACGGGAAGTGCTGTCCGGCGACATCCTTCGCCGCCTCCGTCAAGTCGACGAACTGGTCGGCAAGCTGCGGCGCCCAGACGACGTCGGTCTGGTAGACGTCCACATCCTTGTTTCCGGCGGCGAGCCATAGACGGTACTGGCTGAACTGCTCGCTGCTCGACGGCGGCATGGTGACCAGGCTCACCTTGTGCCCCGTCTGCTTCTCGAAGATGGCGAGCTGCTCGCGGATGAAATTGACGTTCTTGCCGGTCGTGTTGGCGGCGAGCGAGAGCTCGGCGGCGCTGGCCGTTCCGGCTGCAACGATTGCGGCACAAAAACTCAGGGCATTGAGCATGGTTGTCATTGGGTCGACTCCTCCTGTTCCCCCTCCACCGCACGAAAGCTCCTCAGCAAATTCGAAAGCGGTTTGGATTGAAAAAAGTTGGCAGAAGACGGAAAAACTGTCAATCCATACATCAGAAAAAGTCGTTCTGCCGTGAATCATTTAAAATAATTATTTAATTTCAATATTATAACGGATGAGGAGAAATTTCACCCGCACCTAACAACAACCCATAAAATCAAAGGGGAACTGCATTAATTTAAAACGGTTTGGTAAAATTCCATCGTGGTTCGAGGCGCTGCATGCACGCGACAAACCGATTGTTACCGGCAACGAAGGTGTATACTTCTGGGACCGGGCTAGGCTGAGGAAACGCATACCGAATGAAACTGAGGGAGTTCGCACAACAACTGGGCCTTTCGCCGACCACCGTCAGCCGAGCGCTGAGCGGCTATCCCGAGGTCAGCGAAAAGACGCGCAAGCGCGTGGCCGAAGAGGCAACTCGCCTTGGCTATCGTCCGAACATCAATGCCGTGAGGCTCGCTACCGGTCGCGCCGGTGCGATCGGCGTCGTCATGGGGCGCTCCGGCGAATTCCATTTCTCCGAATTCATGGGCGGCCTGGCCGAGCGGCTCGGCACCGAGGACATCGACATCCTCGTCAGCCCGATGGATGACAAGAACCCTACGGGCGAAATCCAGCTTTACAGCCGGCTTGCCGTCAGCGGCCGCGTCGACGCCGTGATCGTGCATTCTCCCGAGCCGAACGACGAACGCATCGCACTCCTGCACAAGCTCGGCATGCCCTTTCTCGTCCACGGTCGATCCGATATCGACGTGCCGCATGCGTGGCTCGATATCGACAATGAGGGCGCCATCCGCCGCGCGACCTCGCATCTCATCGATCTCGGCCATCGCCGCATCGCCATGATCAACGGCAGGCAAGGACGCACCTTCTCGCTTCACCGCGACAAGGGCTACCGCGACGCGCTCCAGGCGCGCGGGCTCCCGTTCGATCCGCGCCTCGTTGCCCACGGCAACTTCACCGACGAACTCGGCTTCCGCTTCGCACGCTCCTTCCTGGAACAAACGCCGCGGCCGACGGCCTTCGTCGCAGGCTCGATGATGACGGCCCTCGGCATCTATCGGGCGGCGCGGTCCATAGGCCTGGAAATCGGTCGCGAAGTCTCGGTCATCGCCCATGATGACGTGTTCCCCTACCTGACGGCGGAAAACATGGTGCCGTCGCTCTCGGCGACGCGCTCTTCGATGCGCGCGGCCGGCGCACGCTCGGCCGATCTCGTGCTGCAGCTTCTCTCAGGCAGGCCGACCGAAGAGGTTCACGAACTCTGGCCGGTGGAACTGATCCTGCGGGAATCGACCGCACCCCCGCCAGAGGGCGCCTGAGGACTGACCGCCGACCGCCTCAGTGGAAGGTGGACTTGGAGAACAGGTTGAGCACAACCACGCCGGATATGATGAGGCCCAGCCCCAGGATCGCCGCCAGGTCGAGTTTCTGCCCAAAGGCGAAGTAACCGACGAGCGAAATCAAGACGATGCCGAGCCCGCTCCAGACCGCATAGGCGATGCCAACAGGGATGAAGCGCAGCGTATAGGACAGGAAGAAAAAGGCGATCGCGTAGCAGACGACCATGATCACCGTCGGTCCCAGCCGGGTGAAGTGCTGGGCCGCCTGCATCGCCGAGGTGCCGAGCACTTCAAAGACGATCGCTGCAACCAGGACGGTGTAGAGCATGGCGGGGTTCATGACGGACTCCATCCGGGTTACTGCGCCGAAAGCGCTTTGAGGTTTTCAACAAGGCCGGCCCGCGCCGCCGCATCGAGATCGTGGCTCTGCATCAGATCCGCCAGCCAGACGCCGTCGCAGGCAAAGCGGGCAAGCACGCAGCCGGTCGAGGCGTCCGTTTCTGCGAACTCCGTTGATCGCCGGCGGACCCAGTCGCGCCAGCGGCTCTTCAGATGCGGCTCGGCAATGAGCGCGATCGTCAGCATGCGCCAGCCCGGCACGTCCGTCGCCGGGTCGAGCGCGAAGCAGACGTCGATATAAGCACGGGTAAAGCGCCCCTTCGCCACCGGATCGTGCGCCATCGCCGCCTCGATCTCACGATCGAACCGCGTCACCAGGTCGTCGAACAGGCCGTCGAGCAAAGCGAGCTTGTTCGGGAAGTGGTGCAGCAGCCCACCCTTGCTGACGCCCGCCGCCTGCGACACGGCGTCGAGCGTGATGCCCGCAACGCCTTGCTCATGCGAAAGGCGTGCGGCAACCTCCAGCAATTGCTGGCGCACCTGTTCCGGTTGTTTCTTGCGGCGATGAGCTTCTGTCATGTCGCCATAAAGATACCGTCTGGACGGTTTGTCAAGCGCAAACCGCGATGAAACGCCGCAAATCGGCGCTCGCGAAAACCGTTGTCCGCCCCGTCGCCGCACGCTAGGACCGCAGGGAATGAAGGAGGCGAGCATGGCGGAAACGGAAACCACGACCCTCTACGAAGCGATCGGCGGCGACCCGACGGTTCGCGCGCTGACCCGCCGCTTCTACGAGCTGATGGACACGCTGCCGGAAGCGGCACGATGCCGCGCCGTGCATCCGCCCGACCTTTCGGGCAGTGAAGAGAAATTCTACGAGTACCTGACCGGCTGGCTTGGCGGACCGCCTATTTATGTCGAGAAGCGCGGCCATCCGATGCTGCGCCGCCGCCATTTCGTCGCTGAGATCGGCCCCGAGGAGCGTGACGAATGGCTGCTCTGCTTTACCCGAGCGCTTGAAGAAGCGATCGCCCATCCGAAGCTGAGGCAGATCATTCTCGACCCGATCACCCGCCTCGCCCTTCATATGCAGAACAAGGAATAGCCGTGATGTCGCACAGCGGATTTCGCGCAACGACGCTTTTTGTTGCCGGTTTGATGGGCCTGACCGGCGTTGTCAGCGCGGCCGCCGCTTCGCACGGCGACGATCCAAGATTGCTCGCCGGCATTTCCGCGATGTGCCTGGCGCATGCCCCGGCCTTGATCGCGCTCTACGCAGCCTGGCCGAGCTTTCGCACGGCGGCCGCTGCGGCCTTGCTGATTGCAGTTGGAACGGCGCTGTTCTCGGCGGATCTCGCCATGCGCCACATCTCGGGTCACGGCCTGTTCCCGATGTCCGCTCCGCTCGGCGGCACGACGATCATGGCGGGCTGGCTTGCCGTTTCCCTCGGCGCCTTCCTGCCGCGAAAGACAGCCTGAGAAAAAAATTCACCTCCCGAATGGACCCATTTTGGAGGTGAATGGCATATAAAATCAAAAATTTACGCGGCCGATCGTGCGCGAGGCCGCCTGATCAGGCGCCTTCGACGGCCGAAAAACCTTCGAACTTCGGCGGACCGAGATACATCGCCTTATTCTCGCCGGCATTCCTGTGCGCCGCGCGAAAATTCTCAGACTTCGTCCAGGCTGAAAACGAATCCCTGTCCTTCCAGACCGAATTCGAAACGAAGAGCGTATAGCCCTCCTCCGGCACGCTGTCGCCGCGCAGCAGGTGGAAGGAAACGAAGCCGGGCATTTCCGAAAGGCTGGAATCGCGCCCCTTCCACACGGCTTCGAAGGCCTCTTCAAGGCCGATGGCGATACGGAAACGGTTCATGGCAACGTACATCTTGGTCTCCTACAGCAACCTTGAACTACTGCATAATTCCGGACGGAAAACCGCTTCGCACTTTTCCTGGAATTGCTCTCTTACTAAAAGGCGCAACTCCGGACGGAAAACCGCTTCGCACTTTTCCTGGAATTGCTCTTATGCGCTTTCCTTCTTGCGGGCGGCATCGTTTGCAGCCCGCGGAAAGGCGAGAATAGTTCCTTCCTTCGGCTCTGCAAGACCGAGAGGGTCGCGAACCGGCGGGCGCGTCTGCCAGGTTGGAAACTCGGCGACGTTGGCGTCGTCCAGCATGCGCGCGCGGCGCGTCAGGATCTCGTAGAGTTCAGGCACCAGGCCATCGCCATGCTGCGCCGCCAGCTTGTGCAGACCGATCATCATGCACAGGTCAGGACGTCCTTCGTTCATTGTGCAAACTCTCGTCTTGTCTTGGGAGGGTTACCGCTCGTCGCGGCTGGCGGTGAGGTCCTGAAGTGCCCGCTCCAGGCTCGATTTCGAGCCGTTGCGCAGCGGCACGAAGGCCTTGCCCCACTTCTTGCAGCCGGTCTTCACGCGAAGACATGCGTCATGGCTGATGCAGTCGATCGGGCAGAAGACGCAGTCGACCGACGGCAGCACCCGGTCGATCCGCGAGACGGCTTCGCGCAGACCGCCATCATGGTGAAGCAGCTCGGCGCCAAAGGAACTGGCGATTTCGCGTAAGTGCGCCACCTGACAATCGCGGCCGCCGACATAGAGGAAACTGCGCCCTTCGAGCGTTGCCTTGCCGGCCTCCTGGCGGGCTTCGGTCGGTTCTGAACCCGAACGGCCCTTGCCATTCTTCGCCGCATTCTGGTGACGCTTGCCGCGCATGCAATCCTCTCCGCCTGATCGTGCGACAAGGGCCTTCAAGGGGCAGCCGGTCGCATCGGGACATCATCTCGACACACGCCCTTCGGCTGCGTGACGAGGGCAACCTATTAAACTTGATAATCAGAGTAAAGTATAAACATGAGTTTTTTCATCATATTTCTTTCGCCGAATCCCGGCCCGTACGAATGAGCATACGAAACGGCGCCCGCCTCAGCGGACGCTGGCAACCATCGGAACGATGAAGGATTTGGAGCTCGGCCCCCCGGCAGGAAAGGCCGGGAACGGCGCCGCATTGCGCACGGCATCGACGGCTGCGTCGTCGATGGCGGGAGAACCTGAGCTGCCGGCGACGTTTACCCGCGTCAATTCACCGTTGGCGGTCAATGTGAAGCGGACGGTCGCCGTGCCGGAAACGCCTTCGCGCCTTGCCGAAGACGGCACCTTGAATCTCCGCATGATCTTCCTGCGGACCTTGCCGTCATAATTTTCCATATTGGCATTGCCGACCTCGGATGCGCGGCTATTGCCGGTCGCGGCTGCGGCACTGCCGCTTTCCTGGCCGTCCTGCTTGCCCTTGACCTGGTTCTGCGCCTGCTCGCCCTTGTCACCCGTCTTCTTGCGGGTCACTTTCTTCTTCTTGACCGGCTCCTTCTTCGGTTCCGGCTTTTCAACCTTCTCCTTCTTGGGCTCTTCGATCTCGGGCTTTTCTTCAGGCACCACGGTTTCGACCGGCGCAACACTCGCCGTCACGACGGCCTCGGCGACCTGAAGGGTCGGCATCTCTTCAGCCGGCAAAATCACGTCTGCCTCGGTCGCGGTCAGATCATGCGGCTGTTTGGCAACGATTTCCTGAGTTGTCGAGGTGAGATCTTCGACGGGCGATATCTCCTCCGGCTTGACCTCATCCGGAACGTCCTCGGTCGGCTCGACGATCTCCGCAGGATCGCCGGATTGTAGCGTCTCTTCAAAGGCATCGCCAAGGATCGCGACCTCGGTCGCCTCTCCGCCGAGCATGAGGGCATGCTCTTTTTCCGGCGGCCCTGGGCCAAACAAGGTAGCAAGCACGACGCCATGCGTTGCAAGCGAGATGATGGCGGCCCCAGCCCAGATGACGATACGCTTCATTACAGCCTTACCTTCGCCGCACCGGGCGGCGCAAACTTCACGCTCCGAAGGAGCGGCCTCACTTAGCCCTTGAGTTCCACCGCCGATTTCGAGCCGGTCTTGATCCCGCTCATGCAGGCGCCGGGCTGCACGCCGTTGCCGACGCAGGCCGGCGCATCATTGATCAACAGGCTCTTCACCGCATCGCAGTTGGTGCCGGGGAGATCAAACTGGCGAACCTTGGTCTTGCCGGCGGGCAGATCGCGGAAGTCAAGCACGGCCATGCGCTCGACGAGGCCCTTCTGATCGAAGATCACGAACTCGAAGGACACCTTGCTCAGCGACTGCGCAAGCGCGTTGCCGGCGACGAAGGTGAGCTTGCAACCCTTCTGCGACGGCGCGACGTCATTCAACTCGATCGTCAGCCCGGCGGCGGGAACAGCCTCCTGCGCGTTGACACTGCCTGCAGCGACGAGAGCCGCAAGAGCAACGGAAACAATCGGAAGGCTGGAAAACTTCATATCGACATCACCCCAAAGGTTGCAGCGAACCACCGAACGAGACCCGCACGCCCTTGTCCACAAGCCGGCAAGAACTAACTTGAGTGCAGAAGTCCGGTATTGCGTCCATAAATAAATATGAGTAATGAAGTCAAGATAGTAAACGAATTGCACGGCAGGAAATGCTGGAAAAACAGCGCGGCCTGCCCTCTCGAAACGGCCAAACGCAGTGACCAACGACAGTGACCTTGCACGCCCTTCCGAGCCGCCGATCCAGGCCGGGCGCGCGCAGCGGATTATCGAAAGTCGCGAACTTTTCGGCAGCGAAAACGAGATCCTCATTTCCCACGACGGCGCGATCTACCGCATGAAGATCACCCGCCAAGGCAAACTGATCCTGAACAAATAGGCAGATGAAAATGACCGAGAGCCTCCGCCCCACTCCTTCCGAAATCCGCGCCTACCGCGCCGAGAACCCGAAGATGCGCGAGCGTGATATCGCAGCCCAACTCGGCGTTTCCGAAGCCGCTCTCGTTGCTGCCGAATGTGGGCTGACCGCCGTGCGCATCGATGCCGATGCCAACCGCTTCCTGTCGCGCGTCGAGGAACTGGGCGAAGTCATGGCGCTGACCCGCAACGAAAGCGCGGTCCACGAGAAGATCGGCGTCTACGAGAAGATCACCACCGGCGAGATGGCGAGCATCGTGCTTGGCGAACAGATCGACCTGCGGGTTTTCCCGAGCGCCTGGGCGCATGCTTTCGCCGTGACGAAGACCGACGACCAGGGCGAAGCCCGCAAGAGCCTGCAGTTCTTCGACAAGTGGGGCAATGCCGTGCACAAGGTGCATCTGCGCCCGGAATCGAACGTTGCGGCCTATGACAAGATCGTCGCGGACTTCCGCCTTGACGACCAGACGCAGGAATTCGCCGCCGACGTGGGCGCGCCGGCAACCGACGACAAGCCGGAAACCGTGGTCGACGTCGTCGAACTGCGCGACCGCTGGACGAAAATGACGGACACGCACCAGTTCCATGGCATGCTGCGCAAGCTGAAGATCGGCCGTCGCCAGGCGCTCAGCAACATCGGCGAGGATTTCGCCTGGCAGCTCGACCCCTCCAGTATCGAAGCGATGATGCGCGAGAGCGCCGAAATCGAACTGCCGATCATGTGCTTTGTCGGCAACCGCGGCATGATCCAGATCCATTCCGGTCCGATTGCCAAGATCGCGCCGATGGGCCCTTGGCTCAACGTCATGGACCCGACCTTCCATCTGCATCTGCGCACCGACCACATCGCCGAACTCTGGGCCGTGCGCAAGCCGACGGCCGACGGCCATGTCACCTCGATCGAGGCGCTCGACGCCAAGGGCGAGATGATCATCCAGTTCTTCGGCAAGCGGAAAGAGGGTCTCGCGGAACGGCCGGAATGGCGCTCCATCGCCGAAGGCCTGCCGCGTCTCGACACGACTGTCGCCGCCTGAAGACAGGATAGGACACTCAGATGATCAAGGGTCTCGACTTCCGTCGCCTTCGCCGCTGGGAACTGGCGCTTGCCGCCTTCGCCCTTTCGGCTCCCTTCCTGTTGCCGGCGGTGGCACCCGGTGCCCCCTCCTTCGTCCGGCCGGCGATGGCCGAGGACATGCAGAAGACCGACGTCTCGCGCGTCGTTTCGGTCGGCGGAGCGATCACCGAGATCATCTATACGCTCGGCGAGGAAGGTCGCCTCGTCGGTCGCGATTCCACCAGTACCTATCCGGAGGCGGCAAAGGCGCTGCCGGATGTCGGCTACATGCGCCAGCTCGCACCGGAAGGCATCATCGCCGCCAACCCGAGCGCGATCATCGCCGTCGAAGGCAGCGGCCCACCAGAGGCGCTGGCCGTGCTGAAGGAGGCGAACATCGCCTTCACCAGTGTGCCGGAAACCTTCGACAAGGCCGGCATCCCCGCCAAGATCCGCGCCGTCGGCACCTTCCTCGGTGTCGAGGAAAAGGCCGAAACCCTGGCAAAGAGCGTCGAAGCCGATCTCAATGCGGCGGTCTCCGAGAATGCCGCCCGTCCGGAAAGCGACCGCAAGCGCGTGCTCTTCATCTTGAGCACGCAGGGCGGAAAGGTCATGGCATCGGGACAGGGAACTGCCGCCAACGGCATCATCGAGCTCTCAGGTGCCATCAACGCGGTCGGCACCTTCCCCGGCTACAAGGCGCTGACCGACGAGGCGATCATCGAGGCCAAGCCCGATGTCATCCTGATGATGGACCGCGGCGGCGAACATTCCGCCGAGGCGGACGAACTCTTCGCCCTGCCGGCGCTCAGCCTTACCCCTGCCGCCAAGAACAAGGCGCTGATCCGCATGGACGGCCTGCACCTGCTCGGCTTCGGCCCGCGCACCGCAAGCGCCGTCCGCGAACTGAATGCCGCAATCTACGGGAAGAAGGCCAATGCCTCGCAGTGAGGCATTGGCCCGCGGCATGCGCCTGACCGCTTTTGCCGCCGATATCCGCAACGAGTGGCGCTCGGGCAACCGGTCCCGGCTGGCACGTCTCGTCATCGTCGCCCTCATCGCGCTTGCGGTCGCGACCTTCGTCGGCTCGATCATGACCGGTGCCGCCGATGCATCGCTCGCCAACGTCTGGCGCTGGCTGATGGGTGAGGCCGATCAGGCCCTGAGCATCCGCGACCGCATCATCATTCTCGATATCCGCCTGCCGCGCGCCGTGCTCGGCATGCTCGTCGGCGCTTCGCTCGCGGTTTCCGGCGTCGTCATGCAGGGCCTTTTCCGCAATCCGCTGGCCGATCCCGGCCTCGTCGGCGTGTCCTCAGGCGCGAGCCTCGGCGCCGTGCTGCTGATTGTGCTCGGAACCGCCGCCTTCGGGCCGCTCTTCGCGCTGTTCGGCTTCTATGCATTGCCGGTCGCAGCCTTCGTCGGCGGTCTCGTCACCACGCTGCTGCTCTACCGTATCGCCACGCGCGGCGGCCAGACTTCGATTGCCACGCTACTGCTCGCCGGCATTGCGCTCGGCGCGCTGACCGGTGCGGTCACCGGCGTTCTCGTCTTCAGGGCCGACGATAAGCAATTGCGCGACCTGACCTTCTGGGGCCTCGGTTCGCTCGCCGGCGCCAACTGGACTAAGATCCTGGCTGCAGCGCCGATCATCCTCGCTTCGCTCGCGGTTACCCCTTTCCTGGCGCGCGGGCTGAATGCCATCACGCTCGGCGAAGCGGCCGCCTTCCATATGGGCATTCCTGTCCAGCGGCTGAAGAACATTGCGATCGTCAGTGTCGCCGCGGCGACCGGCGCATCCGTTGCGGTCAGCGGCGGCATCGGCTTCGTCGGCATCGTGGTTCCGCACCTGCTGCGGCTCGTCATCGGTCCCGATCATCGCTACCTGCTGCCCACCTCGGCGCTGCTCGGCGGCACGCTGTTGATCCTCGCCGACATGATCGCCCGCACCATCGTCTCTCCGGCGGAACTGCCGATCGGCATCGTTACCGCCTTTATCGGCGCGCCGTTCTTCCTCTGGATCCTGCTGCGCGGCCGTTCGAACATGGGACTCTGAGCGAAACCATGATCAACGTTTCCAATCTCTCCGTTCGCCTTGGCGGGCGACCCGTCATCCACGGCGTCTCGCTCGAGGCGCTGCCCGGCGCACTGACCGCCATCGTCGGCCCGAACGGCTCCGGCAAGACCACGACGCTGAAGGCGATCTCCGGGGAGCTTTCGCCGTCGAGCGGAACGATCCGCATCAATGGCCGCGACCTGCGCGGACTGAAGCCGTGGGAACTCGCGCTGATGCGCGGTGTGCTGCCCCAGTCGACGGTCATCTCCTTCCCCTTCACCGTGCGCGAGGTCGTGAGATTGGGTCTTGCCGCCGGTGCCAATGCGCATTCCGCCGTGCACGACCGGGTCACGGCCGAGGCGTTGGAAGCGGTGGATCTGGCTGGCTTTGCCGGACGCTTCTACCAGGAACTGTCAGGCGGCGAGCAGCAGCGCGTGCAGCTTGCCCGTGTCCTCTGCCAAATCACCGATCCGGTCATCGACGGCGAGCCGCGCTACCTGCTGCTGGACGAACCGGTGTCGAGCCTCGATATCCGCCACCAGCTCGGGATCATGCAGCTCGCCCGCAAGTTCTGCGAACGCGGCGGCGGGGTCGTCACAGTGATGCACGACCTCAACCTGACGGCCATGTTCGCCGACCGGATGGTGATGATGAAGGCCGGCAAGGTCCGCGCCTGCGGCACGCCGCGCGAGGTTCTGACCGACGAGACGATGGAAGCCGTCTTCGGCTGCCGCATGCAGGTGGGTGTCGCACCGGCGCTGCACGTGCCGTTCGTCCTGCCGCAGACAGCATCGCTCTGACGCCACGCTCGCGGATCCGGTAGATGCCCGTTGGGGCGTCCGGATTTCTCAAGCCTCAACACCAAGATTTATCGAAACAATTTCCGCACTTGTGCGTTGTTCTCCCGAAGCGCCGGCAAGGGCCTCTAGTTGTGCTCGCCGGTTCCGTCAGACAGCGCCGACCGTTCGCGGCCGGCGCATGCGTGAAAGGGAGTATCCATCATGGCGCCTAGCCTCTTCTCCGGCTCGAGCTCGCGATCGACAAAAAGCAACGGCAAGCTCGCCGATATCTCCATCGAGGAACAACTGGGCGAGTTGCGCAGTGATGTCGCAACGCTCGTCGCATTGCTGGCCGATCGTGGATCGGCCGCCACAAAGCAGGCACGTGGCAAGGCGCAGGACGCCCGTGAACAGGCCGAAGCCGGCATCAGCGAATTGCTGGCAAGCGGCGAAGACCTGTTGGCCGAACTTCGCGACCGCTATGCCGGCACGGAAAAACAGGTTCGCCACGCCGTTCGCGAGCATCCCATCGCCACGCTCGGCGCCGCCGCCCTGATCGGGCTCGCGGTGGCGGCGCTGCTTCGGCGCTGATTTCGGTCGAACCGGACCCGCGGGCAACAGTTCGCGGTTTCGAACGAGATGAGGAAAAGCATATAGGTTTTCCGCCCGTATCCCGACCTTGCCTAAGAAGCCCTATCACGACGGGGAGTAACGCATGGGACCATTGACGGCCGCCCTCGCCAGCCTCTTGGCCGCCGATATCGGCGCCGCCGCCTCTCGGGTGAAGCGCAATGCAGCCCTATGGAGCGTCATAGGGCTGTTGCTCGTCACCGCCTATGTCTTCGCGCTAGCCGCAGCCTTTCTTTATCTCAGCGCGCGCTATTCCCCGGTCGCGGCCGCGGCGGCAATCGCCGGGGCTCTGGTCGTCACCGCGCTGGTGCTGGTTGGCATCCTCATGTCTCTGCAGAACCGTGACCGGCGGCGCCAGGAAGAACGCCGCCGTCGCACGCAAATGCAGACCAATCTGACCCTGCTCGCAGCCGCCGGCATCCTGCGCAAACAGCCGCTTCTCGCCGTCGCGACGGCTGTTGCGATCGGCGCGCTTCTCGGCACCGGCAAGCGACGCGGACGCAAACACGACGACTGATGCACGCAGCAAGCCAGTCGTCTCAATGGCGGGTGCGATCCCGTTAGAGCGGCAACCGGATCAGCGCCGTGACCCCGGCGGGGAGATACTCCACCTTCACCGAACTACCCAGCACCTTGTCGAGGCTGCGCTCGATGAGGATGGAGCCGAAGCCGCGCCGCTTTGGCTCGCGCACCGGCGGCCCACCAACCTCGGTCCAGGTGAGATGAAGAACGGTGTCGCCGTCTTCGACGACGTTTCGCGCCGTCAATACCACCTTGCCTTTCGGCACCGACAGCGATCCGTATTTCACGGCGTTGGTTGCAAGCTCGTGCAGGACCAGCCCGAGGCCGACGGCCTGGTCGGGACCAAGCGACACTTCGTCCTTGTGCAGTTCGATCTGGTCCGCATAGGCGCTCACATGCGGCAGCAGTTGCTTGGCGATCAGGTCGGCAAGCCGGATGGTGCCCCACTCGTGATCAGAGAGCAGACCATGCGCCTCGGAGATCGCCTGCAAGCGGCCGGCAAACGCGGTCATGAATTCGGCCGGGTCGCTCGTCTGGCGAAGCGTCTGGCGCGCAAGCGATTGCAGCATGGCCAGTGTGTTCTTGACCCGATGATTGAGCTCCTTGAGCAGGAGCCGAGTGCGCTGCGCCGAAGCCTGCTGGTCGGTGACATCGATCGTCACGCCGATGAACGTAAGCGGATTGCCCTTGCCGTCACGGTCGTGCACGCGGCCGCGGCCAAGCAGCCAGCGACCGGTATCGCCAATGCGGAACATGCCGTCATATTCATCGTCAGCCTTCATCGCCTGGCGAAGCTTGGCGAAAGTCGCGCCGCGGTCGTCGACGTGGATCGCGCCGAAGATGTCCCGGACGCCAACCGAACGCTCGGCCGAAAGTCCGAACATACGTTTCAATGCGCTGTTGCCGGCGATCGCACCTGAGCGGATATCCCAAAGCCAGCTGCCGATGTTGGCCGCTTCGAGCGCCATCGCGTGCCGCTGCTCCTCGCGCGACAACGCCGCCTCCTTTAGAGCGCGCCGACGGGCTTCGTCCTTGACCTTGAAGAGCGAGGCTGCGAGCGCGGCAAGCCGGCATAATTGGTGGATGAGCGGTTGCGACACCTCAGCGCGCGGCTTGTCGTCGAACACACAAACCGTGCCCACTGCCTGCCCGTCGAGCACGATCGGCGCACCGGCATAGAAGCGCAGAAATGGCGGCCCCTTGACCTGTCGGTGACGCGCGAACCGCGGATCGGTCGAAGCGTCGAGCACGACGAGGCTGGAGTCGGCCGCAGCGGTCACATGCGGGCAAAACGCGTCTTCGGATGGGGCACGGGTCTCATCGGTGCCGACAGCCGCCTTGAACCACTGCCATTCGCGGTCGATCAGCGTCACCAGTGCGATCTGAGCGTCGAAAAGCCCGGCAGCAATTTCGACGATCCCGTCGAAATCCCGATCCGGGATGGCCATGTCGGGGACGGTCGCATGCAGAACGCCAAGACGCTCGGGCGCGTCGAGCAGCTTCGTCACGGGCGGGTCCGTTTTCTCTGTCCTCACGTGCATACTGTCTCAATTCTCAATCTGAACGAGATGAGGAAGCCCTGGCGATCCACCCGCATCCCGCTCGATTCTGGAGCGTCTCGCCCCAAAATCGTCATCACTGCGCATTCGTCAGTCGATGCCAGCCGTCACGGCGTGTCCCCCTTGGGCTCAAGCCGCCAGTGAAAGCAGGACACCGCCACTTTTGCAACGGTGTCCTGCCCGAAATTCTTCCCTCAGGAGATGAAGGCCCGCGACGTGATCGGAGCCGAGGTTTCATCCGGCCCGTAGTCGTTTTCACCCTTCACCTGCAGGATATCCTGCAGCCGCTGACGCGCGCGGTTGACCCGGCTCTTGATCGTGCCAAGGGCACAGCCGCAGATCGTCGCCGCCTCCTCGTAGGAGAAGCCGGAAGCTCCGACCAGGATGATCGCTTCGCGCTGGTCCGGCGGCAGCATCTCGAGCGCGCGCCGGAAATCCTGCAGGTCGAGCGAGCCGTATTGCTCGGGATGATGGGCCAGCGACTCGGTGAAGTGACCGTCGGTGTCCTGCACCTCGCGCCCGCGCTTGCGCATCTGGCTGTAGAGCTCGTTGCGCAGGATCGTGAAGAGCCAGGCCTTCATATTGGTGCCCATCTCGAAATGGTCCTGCTTCGCCCAGGCCTTCATGATCGTGTCCTGCACCAGATCGTCGGCACGGTCGTGGCGACCGATCAACGACATGGCGAAGGCACGCAGGCTCGGCAAGGCGGCAAGCATCTCTCGCTTGAAATCATTTTTTTCGGACGACATTCTGGCACTTACTCCCTGCCCTGCAGCGCCGATTGCTGCTCGGCTGCGTCGAGCTTTTCCAGAAGATCGAGAAAACGCGCGGGTATCGCCTCTTCCTGCACGGACTGATAAAGCGCTTTCAGCTTTGCTGCGATCTGCGCATTTGGGTCTTCTGTCCATAAGGTCGTGCCGGTAGTCCGCCCTGCCCCTGTTTTATATTTCATTGTCAAACTGTCGCCTTCGAGTGTCCATAGCCGCCATAACGCAGCAGAAAATTGAAATGTTCCCTCGCGGAACCTTTTTTTACGTCCGGCGTTCTCGCAACGTCACCGTAGAAAGATACCCGAGGGAGTTCCCCTATGACATTGTCCACGCGGATAGCACCGCTTCTGCCGTATCTGCGCCGCTATTCGCGCGCGCTGACCGGCTCGCAGACATCAGGCGACGCCTATGTCGCTGCCGTTCTCGAAGCGCTGATCGCCGACACGTCGATTTTCCCGGAAGCGAGCAATGATCGCGTTGGCCTGTTCCGGCTCTTCACCTCACTTTTCGGTTCCTCGTCCGTGCTTGTGCCGGAACCGATCTCGCCTTTTGCCTGGGAACAGCGTGCATCGATCAATCTTGCAACCGTTTCGCCCCTTGCCCGCCAGGCCTTCCTGCTGGTCTCGGTCGAGGGTTTCCGTCCCGAGGAGGCCGCCGAGGTTCTCGACGTGTCCACCGATAAGGTCGGCAGCCTGCTCGACCGCGCCTCGCAGGAAATCTCGCGCCAGGTCGCGACCGATATCATGATCATCGAGGACGAACCGCTGATCGCCATCGATATCGAACAGATGGTCGAAAGCCTCGGCCATCGGGTCACCGGCATCGCCCGGACGCGCGACGAAGCGATCGCCCTCTACAAGAGGACGCGGCCAAGCATGGTGCTTGCCGATATCCAGCTCGCCGACGGCAGCTCAGGCATCGACGCGGTCAACGACATCCTGAAGACGAGCGCCATTCCGGTGATCTTCATCACCGCTTTCCCGGAACGGCTCCTGACCGGCGAGCGGCCGGAACCGACCTTCCTGGTCACCAAGCCGTTCAACCCGGATATGGTCAAGGCACTGATCAGTCAGGCGTTGTTCTTCAACGAATCGACCAAGGCGGCGGCCTGAGTGCAACCTGCATGTTCCCTTTGATCGCAGCCGGTCAAAGGCAAGAACATGCAGGTCATTCAAAGGGCTACAGCGTCGCGCGTCACAAAGGGCCGCGACGCCGTAGTCCATTTTACCGTTTCGTCGAAGCGGCGAATGGCCGGTTTTCCCGAAATCAGCCGTTCCTGATATTTGCGCCACTTCCCGATATTCGCGCGGAGGCACACTCGCCGGCGCGACTTCATGTCAGCCGGCCTCACCCCGCCGTTTCACATTTCCCGCAGCATCTCTTTGGCTTACCCCGGAAACACGACAGCCAGTGCCGAGGGAAGGCACTGGCTGGTATGTGCAACTCACTCGGGGAGTGTGAGTTGTAGGCCGGCGGTCTGCCTCCGGCGCGGCATTGGGGGCTATGCGCGCCACCGTCCGGTCGCAAACAGAATGCGCGACGGGGCAAAAGGTTCCAAGCACCCGCCCTGACCGTTTCGGCCTACCGCTTCACTGCATCTTGTCGAGTTCGTCACGATGGCGGTAGAGCGCCAGGAAGCGGCGGTAATCGCGGTCATAGGTGCCGCGAGCACTTGCGTTCGGCAGGCGCTCGTGCCCCTCCGACGCCATTTCCGCCCCTGCGGCGGCGAGATCCCGGTGGATGCCGCCGGCAACCGCAGCTGCCATCGCCGTACCGAGCAGCACCGCGTCCGGTGCCTGCGGCGCAACCACGCGGCAGCCGGTCACATCGCAGTAGAGCTCCATCAGAAGCGCGTTGCGCACGTGGCCGCCGGTGACGTGCAGCGTGTCGAGCTGGTAGCCGACCTCGCGCATCATCTCCAGGATGTGACGGATGCCGAGCGCGATCGCGACGCAGGTGCGCCAATAGAGACGGCAGAGCGCATCGAAGGAGGAATCGAGCGGCAAGCCGCTGATAACCCCGAGCCCATGCGGGTCGGCGAGCGGAGAGCGGTTGCCGTGGAAATCGGGAAGCACATGCAGGCGATCGGCAAAAGCGGCGCCCTGCTCGGCGCGCAGTTCCTGCACCCGGGCGATGATCCGGCCGTGGGTCTCTGCCGTCGGTTCAATGCCGCCGCCATGCAGCCGCACGATATGGTCGAGCAGCGCACCTGTCGCCGATTGCCCGCCCTCGATCAGCCAGGCGCCCGGAAGAACCGCTTCGTAATAGGGGCCCCACATGCCGAAGCCCGGCTTCATATCCTTGGAAAAGGCGACAATGCAGCTCGATGTACCGGCGATCAACGCGAGTTGTTTTTCGAGCTTCTCCGGCTTCCCGATAAACTCGCCGACGACGCCGAGCGCACCGGCATAGGCGTCGATCAGACCCGGCGCCACCTGGCAGGCTTCGTCGAGCCCAAGCTCTGCGGCGGCCGCAGCGCTCAAATGACCGATCGAGCTTCCGATCGGCAGCGTTTCTTCCGGTAGTCCGCCGCGTTCGATGAGATCTTCAAGCCCGATCTTTTCGAGATAGTCCGGCTGCCAGCCGCGCTTCTCATGCGCCAGATAATTCCACTTCGCCGTCAGCGTGCAGCGCGAACGCGCAGCGCTCCCCGTCGCCCGCCAGGAAAGATAGTCGGCCAGATCGAAGAAGAAGCCCGCCTTCTGCCATTGTTGCGGCAGATTGCGCTTCAGCCACATCAGCTTCGGCATTTCCATTTCCGGCGACATGACGCGGCCGGAGAAGTCGAGCACCGGATGGCCGGTCGCCGTGCAGAAATCTGCCTCGGCGAGCGCCCGATGGTCGAGCCAGACGATCGTGTCCCAGCGCGCCTCGCCCTTGCGGTTGACGGATAGCGGCTCGCCTTCGCGGTCGCGCACCACCAACGAGCAGGTGGCGTCGAAGCCGATCGCGGCAACGCTTTCAGCGGCGATCCCGGCCTTGTCCTTGGCCGCCTGGACCGCGCCACAGACGGCGCGCCAGATATCTTCGGAATCATGTTCGGCGTGGTTTTCTTCCGGCCGGTTCATGGCAATCGGCAGGTCGGCACGCGCGAGCAGCGTGCCCTTCCGGTCAAAGATACCGGCGCGCGCACTGCCGGTGCCGACATCGACCGCAACGACGAATTCACGCATCAATGAAAGTCCCGCCCCTCTTGTCCCTGCTACCGGCGGACAAACTGTAACAATTCGCCCATGTCGTCAAACAGCACGTCGGGACCGAGATTCGCGAGACTTTGGCGGTGCCGGTCGGATCGGGCATGGCTGCCGCCGGCAAAGGCGAAGACCCGCATGCCCGCCGCCTTCGCCGCTTCGATACCCGCTGGACTGTCCTCGACGACGACGCAATCCCTGGGCGCGAAACCCATTTCGCGGCTCGCATGCAGGAAGAGATCAGGCGCCGGCTTGCCGTGTTTCACCATGGTGGCGGAGAAGATATTGGGCTCGAAGAGGTCGATGAGCCCGGTGACGGTCAGCGACAGGCGGATGCGTTCCGGCTGGCTGGACGAGGCGACGCAGCACGCACCCTCGAGCCCTTCGACCGCTTCGCGGATACCTGCAATCGGCTGCAATTCGGTGCGGAAGCGCTGATACAGACGAAGGCGCATGCCCTCGAGGAAGGCATCGTCGGTGGCAAGGCCATATTCGTCGTGGAGGATCGCCGACATGCTTTTCAGGCTGCGCCCGAGAAATCGTTCCGTCGCTTCTTCGGCGGTCATCGGAACGCCGGCGGCCGAGAGCACGTCCACCAGCACTTCCAGCGAGATCGGCTCGCTATCGACAAGCACGCCGTCGCAATCGAAAATCACCAGCCTGGACGCTGTGTCCGCCATCGCACCCTACCCCTTACAGCTACGCGCGATATAAGGCGCCAAGGTCGCTGTAACGCTTTGAATTGGCGCATAATCTCGTCCCTGGTTCGATGTGATCCAGGGAATTATGCGGTGAGCTTGTCGTCCAGATAAAGCTGGAGCGTAGCGCGCGTACCCCTTTCCCAGAGGGTTTTCAATGCATGGCTGAAACGGCGGCGGAAGAGATCGGAGCGCGCGACATCGCCGAAGATATCGCCGAGCTCCAGGAAGGCCACCGGATCGTTCTTGGCGGCAAGCGCCGCCTTGTTCAGCCGGTCGGCGCTCTGGTCGTTGAAGACGATCGCCTTGCCGCTGTCGGACGTGCCGGCGAAGTAGCGGCACCACAGTGCCGAAACCAGCGACAGACCGACGACATCTTCGCCGCGCGCTAGGCGATCGGCCGTCGACGGCAGGATGAATTTCGGCTGGCGGTTGGAACCGTCCTGCGCCAGACGCGGGATCGTGTCACCGATCTTCGGATTGGCAAAGCGCGTCTCGATCAGCTTGTAGTAATCGCCGAGATCGGTGTTCGGCACGGGCGGAATGACCGGAATGATCTCGTCATGTTCAAGCTTGGCAAGAAAGGCACGGATCAGCGGCTCTTCCATCGCCTCATGCACGAAATGAATGTCGAGCAGAGCCGCCGGATAGGCGATCGCCGCATGGCCGCCGTTGAGGATGCGGATCTTCATGTGTTCGTACGGCGCGACGTCGGGCACGAACTGGACGCCGACCTTCTCCAGCGCCGGACGGCCGAGCGGGAAATGGTCTTCAAGCACCCATTGCTTGAATTCCTCGCAGAACACCGGCCAGGCGTCCTCTATGCCGTAATCGTCGGCGACAATGCCGATTTCACGTGTGCCGGTTGCCGGCGTGATCCGGTCCACCATGCCGTTCGGGAAAGCGACATTGGCATCGATCCAGTCAGCGAAATCAGCATCGACGAGCCGAGCAAGGCCGGAAACAGCGGCATGCGTGACCTCGCCATTGCCGGGAATGTTGTCGCAGGACATCACGGTGAAGGGCGGAACGTTCTTGTCGCGGCGCGCTTTCAGGCCGGCGACGATCAGTCCGAACACGGTCTTCGGAGCAGCCGGGTTCTGCGCGTCGGCGACGATTGCCGGATGGGTCGGGTTGAATACACCCGACGCCGGATCGATGAAATAACCGCCTTCGGTGATCGTCAGCGACACGATGCGGATCGCCGGATCGGTCAGCCTCGCGATGATCGCCGGGATGTCGCCTGGTTCCAGGTAGTCGATCATCGCGCCGGTGATATGGGCGCCGGTGCGGTTGTTGTCCTGCTCGACGACCGTCGTCAGGAAATCCTGCGCCGCGAGTTTCGCCCGCATCGTTGCATCGGAGGCAAGTACGCCGGCACCGATGATGGCCCAATCCCGGTCGTGGCCGGCATTGAAGAGATCGTCGAGATAGACGGCCTGGTGCGCCCTATGGAAGTTGCCGACGCCAAAATGCACGATCCCCGCCGTCAATTGCGACCGGTCGTAGTTCGGCACGCCGGCCTTGGCCTTGATCGTGTCGAGGGCGGCAAGTGAGAGTTTGGTCGTCATGATCCCGTATCCTTTCGAGGCTTCACCGGCTGCGCAGGCTCAGCTCATCCAGTTGCCGCCGTCGACGTTGTAGGTCTGCGAGACGACGTAGTCGCTCTCGGCTGAGGCGAGGAAGATCGCCATTCCGGTCAGGTCCTCGGCCGTTCCCATGCGCCCATAGGGCACCTCCGCGCCAACCAGCTTCTTCTTTTCGCCGAGCGGGCGGTTTTCGTATTTGGCAAACAGCGCGTCGACGCCGTCCCAGTGCTCGCCGTCGACCACACCGGGCGCGATCGCGTTGACGTTGATGCCGTGCTTGATGAGGTTGAGGCCGGCCGACTGGGTAAGGCTGATGACCGCCGCCTTGGTGGCGCAATAGATCGCGACCAACGCTTCGCCGCGGCGGCCCGCCTGGCTCGCCATGTTGATGATCTTGCCGCCCCTGCCCTGGGCGATCATCTGCTTTGCGGCCGCCTGCAGCGCGAACAGCGTGCCGGCAACATTGATCGAAAACAGCCGGTCATAGCTTTCGCGGGTGATTTCGACGATCGGCGCAAGGTCGAAGAGTGCTGCATTGTTGACGAGGATATCGAGGCCGCCCGCTTGCCTGACGACCGCTGCGATCGCAGCATCGATCGATGCCTGCTGCGTCACGTCCATCTCGACCGCGTAGGCGCCGGCACCGATCTCGGAGGCCGTCTGCCGTGCCCGTTCGATATTGATGTCGGCGATCGCGACCGTGGCGCCTTCGCGGATATAAGCCTCCGCGAAGGCACGGCCGATCCCCCGCGCAGACCCGGTGATCAGCGCGCTTTTACCTTCGAGCCTTCTCATCGCACTGCCAACCCCTTGTCGTCGAACCTGTGGACGCGCTGTGGGTCCGGCGTCAGGAACACGCGATCGCCGTGGGTGACGGCAAAGTCGCCGCTGACGCGCGCCGTCACCGTGCCGATGCCGTCGTCGACATTGACGTGCAGGAAGGTGTCGGAGCCGAGGTGTTCGGCGACGCCGACCGTGCCCTGCCAGCTGCCACTATCTTTGGAGAGCGCCAGATGCTCGGGGCGGATGCCCATCGTATGCGCCTGATAGGCAGAAGCCGCAGGACCAGTGACGATATTCATGCGCGGCGAACCGATGAAGCCCGCGACGAACAGATTGTCCGGCTTGTGGTAGAGGTCGAGCGGCGAGCCGACCTGCTCGATGCGCCCACGATTGAGCACCACGATCTTGTCGGCCATGGTCATGGCCTCCACCTGATCGTGGGTGACGTAAATCATCGTCGTCTTCAGGTCCTGGTGCAGCTGGCTGATCTCCAGCCGCATGTTGACGCGAAGCGCTGCATCGAGGTTCGACAGCGGCTCGTCGAACAGGAAGGCCTTCGGCTGGCGCACGATCGCCCGGCCGATCGCGACGCGCTGGCGCTGACCGCCGGAAAGCTGCCGCGGCTTGCGGTCGAGATAATCGGTAAGGTTCAGCACGCGCGCCGCATCCGACACCTTCTTGTCGATGACGGCCTTGTCCTCGCCCGCCATCTTCAGCGGAAAGGCGATGTTCGAGCGCACGCTCATGTGCGGATAGAGCGCGTAGGACTGGAACACCATCGACAGGCCGCGCTGTGCCGGCGGCAGTTCGGTGGCGTTCTTGCCATCGATGACGATGTCGCCGTCGCTGACATCTTCCAGGCCGGCGATCAGCCTGAGCAGCGTCGACTTTCCGCAACCGGACGGGCCGACGAAGACGACGAACTCGCCATTGTTGATGTCGAGGTCGATCGAGGGGATGACGGCATGGGCGCCGAAGACCTTCGAAACCTTGCTGAGTGTAATGCTTCCCATTGTCGTATCCCTTATTTGACCGCGCCGAAGGTGAGGCCGCGTACGAGCTGTTTCTGCGAGAACCAGCCGAGTATGAGGATGGGGGCGATCGCCATGGTCGAGGCGGCCGAGAGCTTGGCGTAGAACAGGCCTTCGGGGCTCGAATAGGAGGCGATGAAGGCAGTCAGCGGCGCGGCTTTCGCGGCACTGAGGTTCAGCGTCCAGAACGCCTCGTTCCAGGCGAGGATGATGTTGAGCAGAAGCGTCGAGGCGATGCCGGGGATCGCCATCGGCGTCAGCACATAGATGATCTCCTTGGAGAGCGAGGCGCCGTCCATGCGGGCGGCCTCCAGGATTTCGCCGGGGATCTCCTTAAAGTAGGTGTAGAGCATCCAGATGATGATCGGCAGGTTGATCAGCGTCAGCACAATGACGAGGCCGGTACGGGTGTCGAGCAGGCCGGTGTTGCGGAACATCAGATACATCGGCACCAGCACGCCGACCGACGGCATCATCTTGGTGGAGAGCATCCACATCAGGACGTCCTTGGTGCGCTTGGTCGGCGAGAACGCCATCGCCCAGGCGGACGGAATGGCGATGATCAGGCCGATCAGCGTCGAGCCGAAGGAGACGACGACCGAGTTCATGAAGTGCAGGAAGTAATTCGATCGGCTCTGCACCTCGTGATAGTTCTCCGTCGTCCAGTCGAAGAAGAACAGGGACGGCGGCGAGGCGATCGCCTCGGCCTCGGTCTTGAAGCTCGTCAGGAACGTCCAGAGGATCGGGAAGAAGATCAGGATGCCGATCGTCCAGGCGACGACGGTAACGACGATCTTTCTTTGGGTGGAGACATTGCGTGCCATGGTTCTCAAGCCTCCAGCGTCTTGCCGATCATGCGCATCAGGAAGAATGCGACGATGTTGGCGAGGATGACGGCGATGATGCCGCCGGCGGATGCGCCGCCCACGTCGAACTGCAGCAGGGCCTGCGCATAGACGAGGAAGGTGAGGTTCGTGCTCTGCGTACCCGGCCCGCCATTGGTCGTCACCAGGATCTCGGCGAAGACCGAGAGCAGGAAGATCGTCTGGATCAGGATCACCACGGTGATGGCGCGCGAGAGATGCGGCAGCACCAGATAGATGAAGCGGCTCCAGGCGCCGGCGCCGTCCATCTGTGCGGCTTCCTTCTGCTCTTCATCGAGCGACTGCAGGGCCGTCAGAAGGATCAGCGTCGCAAAGGGCAGCCATTGCCAGGCGACGATCAGGATCACCGACATCAGCGGTGCATTGGCGAGAAAGTCGAAGGGCTGCAGCCCGAAGAGCTTGGCCACCCAGGCGAAGAGCCCGTTGACCGGATTCATGAACATGTTCTTCCAGACGAGTGCGGCGACCGTCGGCATGATCAGGAACGGCGCGATCACCAGGATGCGCACGATCCCCTGCCCGAACATCGGCTGGTCGAGCAACAGCGCCAGTGCGATGCCGCCGACGACGGTGATGAACAGCACACCGAGCACGATCGCGAGCGTGTTGAAGATCGCCTGGAAGAAGGCGGGATCGGTGAGGAAGTAGCTGTAGTTCGAAAAGCCGGCGAACTCCTCCATCCCCGGCATCAACAGATTGTAGCGCAGGAACGAGAAGTAGATGGTCATGGCCAGCGGAACGATCATCCAGGCCAGAAGCAGAAGCACCGAAGGCGCGATCATCAGCCGCGCGGCGGAGCGGGTGTGCAAGGTCGCCATGGCGTCCCCCCAATGAAGGAATTCAATGCTGTTTCGAGATCGGGCCGGGCCGGCGCGTTTGTCCGCACGAGCCCAGTGGCCGCCTCCGGGAATTACCGGGGCGCCAGCCATTTGCGGCCGGCACCCCGGGCCCTTGGGAGCGCTATTTGATGTAACCGGCCTTGGTCATTTCGCGTTCGGTCAGCTTCTGGGCGCTGGCAAGCGCATCGTCGACGCTCATCTGACCGGCAAGGGCCGCCGAGAACTGCTGGCCGACCGCCGTGCCGAGACCCTGGAATTCAGGGATCGCCACGAACTGCACGCCGACATAGGGCACCGGCTTGACGGCCGGGTTCTTCGGATCGGCCGCGTTGATCGAGTCGAGCGTCATCTTCGCGAACGGCGCCGCCTTCTGGTACTCGGGGTTGGCGTAGAGCGAGGTTCGCGTGCCCGGAGGTACGTTCGCCCAGCCTTCCTTGTCAGCCACGAGCTTCAGATAGTCCTTGCCGGTTGCCCAGGCGATGAACTTCTCGGCCGAAGCGACCTTCTGCGAGCCGGCGGGGATCGCGAGGTTCCAGGCCCAGAGCCAGTTGCCGCGCTTGCCGAGGCCGGTGTCCGGAGCGAGCGCGAAGCCGACCTTGTCGGCAACGGTCGATTCCTTCGGGTTGGTGACGAAGGAGGCCGCAACCGTCGCATCGATCCACATGCCGCACTTGCCGGTCTGGAACAGCGACAGGTTTTCGTTGAAGCCGTTCGAGGAAGCGCCGGGCGGTCCGGCGTCGTTCATCAGCTTGACGTAGAAGTCGAGTGCGTTCTTCCATTCCGGCTGATCGAACTGCGGCTTCCAGTTCTCGTCGAACCAGCGGGCGCCGAAGGCGTTCGCGGTCGCCGTCAGGAAGGCCATGTTCTCGCCCCAGCCGGCCTTGCCGCGCAGGCAGATGCCGTAGAGTTCGTTGTTCTTGTCGGTGATCTTGCGCGCCGCGTCGGCAATGAAGTCCCAGGTCGGCGCGTCGGGCATGGTGAGCCCCGCCTTCTCGAACAGGTCCTTGCGGTACATCACCATCGAGCTTTCGCCGTAGAACGGCGCAGCATAGAGCTTGCCGTCGATGGTCAGGCCGGAGCGGATCGCCGGCAGGAGGTCGTCGACGTCGTAGTCGGCGCCGAGATTGTCGAGCGGCAGCAGCCAGCCCTGCTTCGCCCAGATCGGCACTTCATAGGTGCCGATCGTCATGATGTCGTACTGGCCGCCCTTGGTGGCGATGTCGGTCGTCACGCGCTGGCGCAGCACGTTTTCCTCGAGCGTCACCCACTCGAGTTGAATGTCCGGATTCTTGGACGTGAAATCCTCCGTCAGCTTCTGCATCCGGATCATGTCGCCGTTGTTCACGGTCGCGATCGTCAGGGTTTCTGCTTGGGCCAGACCCGACAGCGCGACTGCCGAGCACGTGCCCAGCAGGAAAGTTCTCAAGTTCATCGACTTCCTCCCAGAAGAATTGAGCATTTGCCTCGCTCATGAGCAATTACTCACTTCTCATGACAAATTGTCAATGCGCAATCGTTGCTGCGCCGCACACAGAAACATTAGAAGATTGTTTTGATTGCCGATTTTTTCTTTACGCAAGTGCGAAAGGCCGGCGCTGGGCCGGCCTTTTAACGGACGCGCTCTTTGCGATCAGGCGTTGAGCAGATAGCGCGCCGTCGCCTCATCGGTGATAAGACCGTTGATGATTCCACCCTTCACGGCCGCCCACAGCGCTTCGTACTTGCGCCGCCCCTTGGCAAGGCCGATCACCGACGCCTTGTCCCGCGAGGGAAGCGGCACCGAAGCGACGCGTTCGTTGAAGCTGCCGGAGAGCAATACGCCGTCATGGTCGAACATCCAGCCGCAGATTTCGCCGGCCGCGCCAGCTCTGGTAAGACCGGCCATCTCGTCCTGCGCCAGGAACCCGTCCTGGCAAAGCGGCGCGTCCGGGCCGAGTTCGCCGACGCCGACGAAGGCGACATTGGCTTCTGCGCCGAGCTTCAGGGCCACCTGAACCAGGCTCTGGCTGTGCAGCACTTCCCTCTCCTCCGGCGAGGCGGCGAGCACGGGCAGCGGCATCGGAAAATGCCGCGCCTTGACCGCATCGGCCATGCTGAAGATGACGTTGTAATAGGCGGCCGAGCCGTCGAGGCCGATATTGCCGGTGAGCGAAACGATGCGGTGCTGCGGACATTCCATCGGCGGCAGCTGGTCGACCGCCGCCTTCAGCGTGCGTCCGGTACCGATCGCCAACACCTGCGGCTCCGGCAACTTCAGCCAGCGCTCGATTTCGGCAGCACCCGCCTCGGCAATGCCGACGGTCGTCGAGGTCGACCCCGGATCGCTCGGCACGACCTCCACATGCTTCAGCCCGTATCTGTCGCGCAGGCCCGCCGCCGCCTCCAGACATGCGGCGATCGGATGGTCGAGCCGAACCTTGATCAGCCGCTCGGACATGGCGAGAGAAACGAGCCGCTGCGCCGATTGGCGCGAAATCCCCATGACGGTCGCGATCTCGTCCTGGGTGCGGCCGGCGACATAGTATAGCCAGCCCGCCCGGGCGGCGTCATCAAGCCTGTTGTTCGCCTCGCCCCTGCGCGCCATGCCTGTTCTCCGTTCCCCCGGATGACGATGATTTTGGGTCGAACTCCCCAAAGACATCGTGATCGATTCTCTCAAGTTAGAGCGGGGAGCGGCCGAAAAACCGCAAACACCATTCCTCATCCCGCTCTAATTTGCTGCCACTATTTGCCCTGCCCTGTCAAACATCGGCCAAGAACAATGGCTTGGCGCGCCGGCAGAAAAGCCCGGGATCACAAGGCTTTCCGGTGATTTCGACCGCAAACTTTTACCGTTTGATAAAAAAATAAAGCATGTTACCGTTCCATCATCCTGAGAAAACATTGGGAGCCAAAAATGGGAACGACACAATCTGGGATCCTCGGCGGCCGCCTGCCGCTCGGGGAGTACGAGAGCAATTTCTCCGACCTCCATCCGCCGCTCGACAAGCACGAGGCCCTCGTCGCTTCCGACCGCTGTTATTTCTGTCATGACGCGCCGTGCATGACAGCCTGTCCCACCTCCATCGATATCCCGCTGTTCATTCGACAGATATCGACTGGAAACCCGATCGGATCGGCCAAGACGATCTTCGACCAGAACATCCTGGGCGGCATGTGCGCCCGCGTCTGTCCCACCGAAACGCTCTGCGAACAGGCCTGCGTTCGCAACACCGCCGAGGAGCGCCCGGTCGAGATCGGCCGCCTGCAGCGCTATGCGACCGACGTGGCGATGATGGAAAACAAGCAGTTCTACACCCGCGCAGAAAGCTCCGGCCGTAAGGTCGCCGTCGTCGGCGCCGGACCGGCGGGACTGGCGGCGGCCCATCGGCTCGCCGTCAAGGGCCACGACGTCGTGATCTACGACGCCCGTCCGAAGTCGGGCGGCCTCAACGAATACGGCATTGCCGCCTACAAGTCGGTCGACGACTTCGCCCAGAAGGAAGTCGACTACGTGCTGTCGATCGGCGGCATCGAGGTTCGCAACGGCCAGGCACTCGGGCGGGAGTTCAGTCTTGCCGAACTCTCCGAGCAGTATGATGCCGTCTTCCTCGGTCTCGGCCTCGTCGGCGTGAATGCCCTGCGCATGGAAGGCGAAAACGCCGAGGGCGTCGAAGATGCCGTCGACTTCATCGCAGCACTGCGTCAGTCGAAGACGAAGGCCGACATCCCCGTCGGGCGCCGTGTCGTCGTCCTCGGCGGCGGCATGACCGCGATCGACGCCGCCGTCCAGGCAAAGCTGCTCGGCGCCGAAGAGGTAACGATCTGTTATCGCCGCGGCAAGGAGCACATGAACGCCTCCGAGTTCGAGCAGGATCTCGCCACCTCCAAGGGCGTCACCATCCGCCATTGGCTGCAGCCGAAGCGCATTGCCGAAAAGGACGGCAAGGTCGCAGGCATCGAGCTGGAATACACCACGCTTGAAGACGGAAAGCTGACGGCGACCGGCGAAACGGGTATCATTGCCGCCGATCAGATCTTCAAGGCAATCGGCCAGAGCTTCCTCGGAAGCGGCCTTGGCGCCCTGCAGCTTGAAGGCGGCCGTATCGTCACCGATGCCGAAGGGCGAACCTCGATCGACAACGTCTGGGCCGGTGGCGACTGCGTGCTCGGCGGCGAAGACCTCACCGTCTCGGCCGTCGCCATGGGCCGCGATGCGGCTGAATCGATCAACCGGGCCCTCGCCGCGGCAGCGCCGCATGCGAGCGCAGTTGCCTAAAGGATCGGGAGGAGAAACCAATGGCTGATCTTCGCAATAACTTCGTCGGCATCAAATCCCCGAACCCGTTCTGGCTGGCATCCGCCCCGCCGACGGACAAGGCCTATAACGTCGAGCGCGCCTTCAAGGCGGGCTGGGGCGGCGTCGTCTGGAAAACGCTCGGCGAAGAAGGACCGCCGGTCGTCAACGTCAACGGACCGCGCTACGGCGCGATCTGGGGTGCCGACCGCCGGCTGCTGGGCTTCAACAATATCGAGCTCATCACCGACCGCGACCTTTATGTGAACCTGCGCGAAATGAAGCAGGTCAAGATGAACTGGCCGGACCGGGCCCTGATCGCCTCGATCATGGTGCCCTGCGAGGAAGAGGCGTGGAAGGCGATCCTGCCGTTGGTGGAAGAAACCGGCGCCGACGGCATCGAGCTCAACTTCGGCTGTCCGCACGGCATGTCCGAGCGCGGTATGGGCGCTGCGGTCGGCCAGGTGCCGGAATATATCGAGATGGTCGTGCGCTGGTGCAAGCAGTACACGCGCATGCCTGTCATCACCAAGCTGACGCCGAATATCACCGACATCCGCAAGCCTGCCCGCGCCGCCAAGGCCGGCGGCACCGACGCCGTGTCGCTGATCAACACGATCAACTCGATCGTGTCAGTCGATCTCGACAACTTCGCCCCGAACCCGACGGTCGGCGGCAAGGGCACTCATGGCGGCTATTGCGGCCCGGCGGTCAAGCCGATCGCACTCAACATGGTCGCCGAAATCGCCCGCGATCCCGAAACCTATGGCCTGCCGATCTCCGGCATCGGTGGCATAACCACCTGGCGCGACGCGGCCGAATTCCTGGTGCTTGGCGCCGGTAACGTGCAGGTCTGCACCGCGGCGATGACCTACGGCTTCAAGATTGTCCAGGAAATGATCTCCGGCCTTTCCGACTGGATGGATGCCAAGGGTCACCGCGACCTCGACGACATCACCGGCCGCGCCGTGCCGAATGTCACCGACTGGCAGTACCTCAACCTCAACTATATCGCCAAGGCCAAGATCGATCAGGATTCCTGCATCAAGTGCGGCCGCTGTCACATCGTCTGCGAGGACACCTCGCACCAGGCGATCACCCAGTTCGTCAACGGCGTGCGCCACTTCGAGGTAATGGAAGACGAGTGCGTCGGCTGCAACCTCTGCGTCAGCGTCTGTCCGGTCGAGAACTGCATCACCATGGAAGAACTGCCGGCCGGCACGATCGACCAGCGCACCGGCAAGCCGGTCGACCCGAACTACGCCAACTGGACGACCCACCCGAACAACCCGATGGCCCGCCAGGCCGCGGAGTAAGGGCGCCCAAGCGGGTTCGCCCGCGATCGCATCGAGCAAAGCCGTCGGACATCCATCCGGCGGCTTTGTCTTTCAACCCTGGAACTCGACGACCACCTTGCCGAACGGCCCGCGATCGAGATGCGCCAGCGCCTCGGGTAACTCTGCGAAGCGGTAGCGGGCATCGATGACCGGCCTGATGCCGGTCCGATCGATGGCGCCGACCAGATCTTCCAGCGCCCGGCGATGGCCGACGCCGATGCCCTGGATGACCGGCGACTTCAACAGCACAAACGGCGCCGGCGCCGAGATCTCGCCGCCTTCGAGCACGCCGATGACAGAGATCCGCCCCTGCACGGCCACCGCTTGCAACGACTTGCCGAGATTGGCGCCACCGGCGAGCTCGAGGATATGGTCCGCGCCATGATCGCCGGTAATGTCGAGAACACGCTCCGCCCAGTCTTCCGACAGCCGGTTTACGCCGTGATCGGCTCCAAGCGCGCGCGCACGTTCGAGCTTTTCCTGACTGGCCGATGTCACGATCACTTCGGCCCCGTACGCCTTGGCGATCTGCAGCCCGAACAGTGAAACACCGCCGGTACCCTGCACGACGACGCGGTCGCCGGCCTTCGGATGCCCCGTCTCGACCAGAGCGAACCAGGCCGTCAGCCCGGCGCAGGGCAAGGTGCTCGCCTCGCCATCGTCGAGGCTCTCAGGTGCCTTCACGAACCAGTCCTCTGGGAAGGCGACATATTCGGAGGCAACACCCGGGTTGAGGCCCCCAAGCGCAAACGACGTCGGATGACGGGCGGTCCCCGGCTTCTGACCGTCAATCCAGGTCGGATCGAAGACGGAAATCACACGATCGCCCGGCTTAAACCGCGTGACGTCGCGGCCGACCGCTTCCACCACGCCGGCCATGTCGGAACCCGGCACAAAGGGGAAGGCGAGCGGCATGCCCATGCCGTTTTCCAGCACCAGCTTGTCGCGAAAGTTGAGCGACAAGGCGGTGGTGCGAACGAGCACCTCGCCCGCACCCGGCTCAGGAACGCGCCGCTCGGTGACCTTCAGGTTCGAGGCGCCGAATGTATCGATCGTCCATTCCTTCATCAGTCTTGCCATGGTCTTTCCTTTCATCGGTTTGCTGATGAAGAAACCATAGCGTTGAATTTATCTCTCCAGTTGCGATATGATTTCGCCATATTGGTTCCACTAAGGATACAAACATGAGCTACCTGAACGGAGTTTCGGTGTTCGTGGAAGCGGCCGACGCCGGCGGCTTTTCTGCGGCGGCCGAAAGGCTCAACCTGTCGCGCTCGGCAGTCGGAAAAACGGTCGCCAAGCTGGAACAGAGGCTGGGCGTTCGCCTCTTCCATCGCACCACCCGCACCCAGAGCCTGACCGACGAAGGCCAGCTCTTCTACGAAAACTGCCTGAGGGCGCTCGGCGAAATCAGGGCCGGAGAGGCGCTGCTGGAATCGGGCAAACAGGAGATCCGGGGCCGCCTGCGCCTGTCGATGCCTGTGCATTTCGGCCGCCAATGCATCATGCCGCTGCTGTCGGAACTGCTCCGGCTGCATCCGCACCTGGAATTCGATCTCAACTTCAGCGACCGCAACGTCGACCTCATCGAGGACGGCTTCGATCTCGCCATCCGCTCCGGCCCGCTGAGGAGCGATCCCGAACTGATGACGCGCAAGATCGCCGACCAGCGCATGATCGTATGCGCTTCACCGGCCTATCTTGAAGCAAACGGCACGCCTGGAACGATCGATGACCTGATGTCGCATCAGGCGATCCTCTACCGGCGCAGCGGACAGCCGCTCGCTTGGTCTTTTCCCGTCAAGGCCGGCCAGCCCCAGGCGATCACGCCGCCGGCGCGGCTGCGGCTCGATGACCTGACCTCAATCGCCGACGCGGCAGCCGACGGCTTCGGTATCGCCTGGCTGCCGTGCTGGCTCGTGGGAAACCGAATCGCCGCCGGCTCGCTGGTCCGGATTCTCGCCGATGCGCCGGCGCTCTCCTATGGCGCCTATGTCGTCTGGCCGAAAACCCAATACATGCCGCCAAAGCTGCGGCTGCTCATCGATACGCTTGCCGCACGCCTGCCGGCCATGATGGAATGAAGCAAGCGGTGGCCGCTGTTTCCGGCGCCGCCATCACAAGCCAAAAGCATGGGGAGTTCGACATGCATGTGGCGAACCCGTTCGAACGACGGCACCGAACCCCGCTCAATAGCGCTCCCCGCCGATAACGAACAGGACACGAAAACGAAACAGATTGTGTAAAAATGGTAAGTTGTCGACCCGCGCGATCTGGATAATAAGGGAGAACTCACACCGGGGGTGCGTGACGTTCGATCCGGGATCGGCGACGCATCTTCCGACGGTTTTGAAACTGCGGCCGGACAAAGCTCCGGCAGAGCCGGACTTTTGCTTGACGATCATTTCGGCCAACCGACGCAAGCGAATGCACCTCGTATCCGGGGCGATACTCGGTTCGTTCGTGCTGGCCCATTTCTTCAACCATTCGCTCGGTCTCATTTCCATCGAAGCGATGGAAACCGCCCGCAAGGCGTTCAATCTCATCTGGCACAGCGTCCCCGGCACGGTGCTCCTCTACGGCGCCCTGCTGCTGCATTTCGCCATGGCGCTCGAAAGCATCTACCGCCGGCAGACGCTCAGAATGCCGGCGCGCGAAGCGCTGAAGATCATCTTCGGTCTCAGCCTGCCGTTTCTGCTGATCGGCCATGTTACCGCCGCGCGCGTCGAACCGCTCTTCACAGGCGTCGATACGGATTACCCGGACATGCTCCGGATTCTCTGGTCGAACTCGGTCAACGCCATCAGGCAATCGGTCGCCCTCTTGCTCGTCTGGGGCCATGGCTGCCTCGGCGCCTGGTTCTGGATGCGCGGCCGCGCCTGGTTCCCGCGCTATGAAATCCTGCTTTACACAGTCGCAATCCTCTTGCCGATCTTCGCGTTGCTCGGCTTCGTCAGCGGCGCCCGCTCGATCGAGAGCAATTATGAAGAACACGGTGGCTACGGCGACAGGGCCGACACCAAGCCGGCGGTCGATCTCACGCTTCTCGAGGATATCCGCCTCGGCCTCTATCTCGGTTTCGGCGGGCTGATCGGTGGCACCTTCCTGCTGCGGGCGATGCCGAAGGGCGGCCGCATTCGCGTCCGTTATCCCGATGGCAGGACCGCAACCGTCAATCTCGGCTTCAGCGTGCTGGAAGCAAGCCGCGCCGCCGGTATCCCGCATGTCTCGGTCTGCGGCGGCCGCGGGCGTTGCTCGACCTGCCGCGTCCGCGTCATCCAGGGATTGGAAGACCAGCCTGCCCCTGAGGACGCCGAGCTTGCGACGCTGACCCGTATCGGCGCGCCCGACAATGTCCGTCTCGCCTGCCAGTTCCGCCCTGTGCACAACGTCACCGTCGTGCCGATCCTCGACAGCGACAGCCTCGGTATCAAGAAACAGATCGGACGCGAGGGCGGCGAAGGCCGGGAGCGACGCATCGCCGTGCTCTTCTGCGATATGCGCGGCTTTACCAGCATTGCCGAACACAAGCTGCCCTTCGACACAGTGTTCCTGCTCAACCGCTACTTCGAAATGGTGGGCGAAGCGGTCGAGGATTCCGGCGGCGTCATCGACAAGTTCATCGGCGATGGCGCGCTCGCGATCTTCGGCCTCAAGAGCTCCTATACCGAGGCCTGCCGGCAGTCGCTCGCCGCCGCCGTGCGCATATCCAAGGGTATCGAGACGCTCAATCAGACCTTCCGCGGCGAACTCGACGAACCGCTGCGCATCGCGATGGGGCTGCACTCCGGCCCCGCCATCATCGGTGAGATCGGCTATGGCCAGGCGACGTCGCTGACGGCCGTCGGCGACACGATCAACACCGCCAGCCGCTTGGAGGGCCTCGCCAAAGAGCATGACGTGCAGCTCGCCGTCTCCGCCGAACTCGTCAACCGGGCGGGTCTCGTGATCGAAGGCCATGAGCGGCTGGACATCGGCCTGCGCGGCCGGCAGGCGACGCTCGAAACCTGGATCGTCGAGGATGCCGCACGAATCTCCGCGGCCTTGCAACCAACGCCATCAAACGCTTAGGTTGGCGTCCCCGCCCTCATGCTCCCCGGAATCGTGAATGAAGCAGGACGTATCCCCGAAAACGCCCCACCAGGTTCACGCCATAGGCATCGAGAAGCTGAGGGCGCATCTGGCGATGATGAGCTTTGCCATCCTGATCGCCGGTTCTTTCTCCTTCGGCGGCCTCGCCACCCAGCACATGGGCGCCGGACCGCTGACGCTCTGGCGCTATCTGCTGACTGTCATCGTGCTGGGGCTGATGACCTTCGGCTATGCGCGCGTGCCTTTTCACTTCCCCAAGCAATCGTGGCGCTTCGTGATCCTCGGCGGCCTGATCGCGGTCTACATGCTGACGATGTTCAAGGCGCTGGAATTCACCAACCCGGTTTCCACCGGCGCGGTCTTCACCCTGATGCCGTTGCTCAGCGCCGGTTTCGCCTATCTGCTGCTCGGCCAGCGCACGCGCCCGGGCGTGCTCGCGGGCCTCATCATCGCAGCCCTCGGCGCCGTCTGGGTGATCTTCCGCGCCAATATCCAGGCGATCCTTGCCTTCGATATCGGCCAGGGCGAGCTAATCTTCTTCGTCGGCGTCGTCTGCCACGCGATCTATGTGCCGCTGATCCGCAAGTTCGGCCGACAGGAAAACCCCTTCGCCTTCGGCTTCTGGGTCGCGGTCTTCACCGTGCCCTGGCTGCTGGTGCCCGGTGGCATCGGTCTCATCACCACGGACTTTACAGCGCTTCCCGCGATCGTCTGGGTCGCCGTCCTCTATCTCGCCGTCGTCACCACCGCTATCACCTTCCTGCTGCTGCAATATGCTTCGATGCGGCTGCCGGCATCCAAGGTGCTCGGCTATGGCTATTTGACGCCGAGCTTCATCATTCTGCTCGAAGGGCTGCTCGGCCACGGCTGGACCAGCCTGCCGGTTCTTGCCGGCGCGCTGACCACGGCCTGCGGCCTGCTCCTGATGGCGCTGCTGCCCGATTGAAGATGTGCGGGCGGCTCAGGCCGCCGGCTGCTCGCTGACCTGCAGCCCGTCGACAAAGAGCCGCTCCAAAAAGCGCGCTGCGTCTTCGAACCGTCCCTCGCCGGCATTGCCCTGGCCAAGCACGGCGCGTACCTGCACGTCGAAGTCGGCATAATGCTGGGTCGTTGACCAGATCGCAAAGATCAGGTGGTAGGGGTCGCATTTGGCGATCTTGCCGGCTTTCGCCCAGGCGCGGATCACCTCCGCCTTCTCGTCGACCAGCGCCTTCAACGGCCCCTTGAGCTCGTCCTCGATATGCGGAGCACCCTGCAGCACCTCGTTGGCGAAGAGCCGGCTTTCGCGCGGATAGTCGCGGGCCATTTCGAGCTTGCGCCGGATGTAGCTGCGGATCTCGGCGACCGGATTTCCCTCGGCATTGAACTCGCGCAGGGGATCGAGCCAGGTATCGAGCACCCGGTCGATCAGCGCCCGGTGCATCGCTTCCTTCGTGCGGAAATAATAAAGCAAATTGGGCTTCGACATGCCCGCCACTTCGGCGATCTGGTCGACGGTCGCGCCGCGGAAACCATTGGCGGAGAAGACTTCAAGCGCCGCTTCCAGAATGCGCTCTTCTTTCTCTTCCTGGATGCGTGTCCGCCTCTGGGTCCTGGCCGCTCTCGGTAGTACCATCTGTCCCCCTGGCGATCCCCGCGCGCCTCGCCGCGCAAGAACCGATCTGCCCAATTTCCGGCCTCGCCATCTTCTTGGGCAACAACTTCGTTTTTTTGCTTTTCCGGCTTGAGTGCCGCAATGGAAGTTGTAATGTTTACCAACCGGTCAAATTATCAGCCAGTTCACCGCCAAAGGCAACGGCTGATCGAAGGGCACCAGAAAAAACCAAGCCTGGATTTGACCAAGGGAACATAAGGGCGCGCCGATTGAGGCAAGGCCCTGAAAAGATGAGGAGACCGCCGTGGCTGCACCTGGCGAGAACATGCGTGTCAATGCCGACCGCCTGTGGGATTCACTTATGGAAATGGCCAAGATCGGCCCTGGCGTTGCTGGCGGCAATAACCGCCAGACATTGACCGACGCGGACGCCGAAGGGCGCCGGTTGTTCGAGTCCTGGTGCGAGACGGCCGGCCTCACCATGGGCGTCGATAGTATGGGCAACATGTTCTTCACACGCGCCGGCACCGACCCGGACGCTCTGCCCGTCTATGTCGGTTCGCATCTCGACACCCAGCCGACCGGCGGCAAGTTCGACGGTGTGTTGGGCGTGCTCTCCGGCCTCGAAGTCATTCGCTCGATGAACGACCTCGGCATCAAGACCAAGCACCCGGTCGTCGTTACCAACTGGACGAACGAGGAAGGCGCACGCTTCGCGCCGGCCATGCTCGCCTCCGGCGTCTTTGCCGGCGTGCACAGCCAGGACTTCGCCTATGGCCGCAAGGATCCGGAAGGAAAGACCTTCGGCGATGAATTGAAACGCATCGGCTGGGTCGGCGACGAAGAGGTCGGCGCCCGCAGGATGCATGCCTATTTCGAATACCATATCGAGCAGGGCCCGATCCTCGAAGCCGAGGGGAAGGACATCGGCGTCGTCACCCACTGTCAGGGCCTCTGGTGGCTGGAGTTCACGCTGACGGGACGCGAAGCCCATACCGGCTCGACGCCGATGAACATGCGCGTCAATGCCGGCCTCGCCATGGCCCGCATCATGGAAATGGTCCAGAGTGTTGCCATGGTGAACCAGCCGGGTGCCGTCGGTGGCGTCGGCCAGGTGGTCTTCTCCCCCAATTCCCGCAACGTTCTGCCGGGCAAGGTGGTCTTCACCGTTGATATCCGCTCGCCCGACAAGGAGAAGCTCGATCGCATGCGCGCCAGGATCGAGGCCGAAGCGCCAAAGATCACCGAGCCGCTCGGCGTCGGCTGTTCCATCGAGGCGATCGGCCACTTCGAACCGGTGACCTTCGACCCGAAACTGGTTACCGCCGTGCGCGATGCCGCCGAACGGCTCGGCTACAGCCACATGAACATCATCTCGGGCGCCGGCCACGACGCCTGCTGGGCCGCCAAGGTGGCGCCGACGACGATGATCATGTGCCCTTGCGTCGGTGGCCTCAGCCACAACGAGGCGGAGGATATCTCCAAGGAGTGGGCCAGCGCCGGCGCCGACGTCCTCTTCCACGCCGTCGTCGAAACGGCTGAAATCGTCGAATGAGTTTGCGGGCGGGACGAAAGTTCCGCCCTTTTTCGTGGCGGCCGTGTGGGCGCCGGAAGCGCAATCGCGAGGATCAAGTACCATGAGCACTGTCATCAAGGGTGGAACCATCGTCACGGCCGACCTGACCTACAAGGCGGACGTCAAGATCGAGGGCGGCAGGATCGTCGAGATCGGCCCCAATCTTTCCGGTGACGAGACGCTGGATGCGAGCGGCTGTTTCATCATGCCGGGCGGCATCGACCCGCACACCCATCTCGAAATGCCCTTCATGGGCACCTATTCCTCGGACGATTTCGAAAGCGGCACGCGTGCGGCACTTGCCGGCGGCACGACCATGGTGGTCGATTTCGCGCTGCCCTCCCCCAACCAGTCGCTGCTCGAAGCGCTCACCATGTGGGACAACAAGTCTACCCGCGCCAACTGCGACTATTCCTTCCACATGGCGATCACCTGGTGGAGCGAGCAGGTCTTCAACGAGATGGAGACCATCGTTAAGGACAAGGGCATCAACACCTTCAAGCACTTCATGGCCTATAAGGGCGCGCTGATGGTCGACGACGACGAGATGTTCTCGTCCTTCCAGCGCTGCGCAGCCCTCGGCGCGCTGCCGCTCGTGCACGCGGAAAACGGCGATGTCGTCGCCCAGCTCCAGGCGAAGCTGCTTGCCGAAGGCAACAACGGTCCGGAGGCACACGCCTATTCGCGGCCGGCCGAAGTCGAGGGCGAAGCAACCAACCGCGCGATCATGATCGCCGACATGGCCGGCTGCCCGGTCTATATCGTGCACACCTCCTGCGAGCAGGCGCATGAGGCGATCCGCCGGGCCCGCGCCAAGGGCATGCGCGTCTTCGGCGAGCCGCTGATCCAGCATCTGACGCTGGATGAAACCGAATATTTCAACAAGGACTGGGACCATGCGGCCCGCCGCGTGATGTCGCCACCCTTCCGCAACAAGCTGCATCAGGACTCACTCTGGGCCGGTCTCGCCTCGGGCTCGCTGCAGGTGGTCGCGACCGACCATTGCGCCTTTACAAGCGAACAGAAACGCTCCGGCCTCGGCGACTTCACCAAGATCCCCAACGGCACCGGCGGTCTCGAAGACCGCATGCCGATGCTCTGGACCCATGGCGTCAACACCGGCCGCATCACCATGAACGAGTTCGTGGCGGTCACCTCGACCAACATCGCCAAGATCCTCAACATCTACCCGAAGAAGGGCGCGATCCTCGTCGGCGCCGATGCCGACCTGGTCGTCTGGGACCCGAAGCGCACCAAGACCATCTCGGCCAAGAACCAGCAGTCGGCGATCGACTACAACGTCTTCGAGGGCAAGGAGGTGAAGGGCCTGCCACGCTACACGTTGACCCGCGGCGTCGTCGCGATCGAGGAAAGCACGATCAAGACCCGCGAAGGCCACGGCGAATTCGTCCACCGCGATCCGTTCCCGGCCGTCAGCTCCGCTCTTTCTACCTGGAAGGAAGTCACGGCACCGCGCGCCGTCCAGCGCACCGGCATTCCGACGACCGGCGTCTGAGGCCTCATGTTTCGCGGCTTGCACGTCTTCGCGCCGCTCTGTCCCACCGGACATGCCCTGCCAGATCGGCGGGGCACTTCGGCGCGGGTGGCGTCAGGCAGGCACGAGCGCGTCGAGCTCGGGCAGAAGCATGACGCTTTCCAATTGCTTCGGGTCCGTGCGCGCAATGACGGCCGAACAGGGCTCATTCGAACGGTTCTCCGGCAGGTGTGGCATGCCGGCGGGGATATAGACCATGTCACCGGCCCGGGCGACGACGTGTTCCTCCAGCTTCTCGCCAAACCAGGTCCAGGCCTCGCCCGAAAGCACATAGATCGCCGTCTCGTGGCTCTCGTGCAGATGCGCCTTGGCGCGCGCGCCGGGCGGGATCGTGACGATATGCATGCTGAGGCCAGTCGCACCTACGGTCTCCGCCGCAATGCCCTCGAAATAGTTGAGCCCCTGCTGGCCGGCCTGCACGCCTTCAGGACGAACCACGCGACAGCCCGGATTGGATGATCGAGACATGACTGTTCTCCAGAATTCCCTGAAAAACCAGCAACAAACGGCTCCGCACCCAAATCCGCGATTGCATGTTGCCGGTCCGGATAGCAGTCTGACACAGACCAGCCAGAATGAGTATTCGCCGATGACGTCCAATACCGCATCCGTGGTTTCGGCCCGGGACCTCTGCCTGACTTTCGAAACCGCCGATGGACCGGTGCATGCGCTGACCGGCGTCAATCTGGACGTCGCCAAGGGTGACTTCGTTTCCTTCATCGGCCCGTCCGGCTGCGGCAAGACGACGTTTCTCAGAGTGATCGCCGATCTCGAAAAGGCGAGCTCCGGCAAGATCAGCGTCAACGGTATGACGCCCGAGGAAGCGCGCAAGCAGCGCGCCTATGGCTACGTGTTCCAGGCGGCAGCGCTTTATCCCTGGCGCACGATCGAGAACAACATCGCCCTGCCGCTGGAGATCATGGGCTATTCGAGGGAAGAGAAGAAGGCGCGCATCGAGCGCACGCTCGACCTCGTCAACCTCACGGGCTTCGGCAAGAAATATCCCTGGCAGCTGTCTGGCGGCATGCAGCAGCGCGCCTCGATCGCCCGTGCACTCGCCTTCGATGCCGATCTGCTTTTGATGGACGAACCCTTCGGCGCGCTCGACGAGATCGTCCGCGATCACCTCAACGAACAGCTGTTGAAGCTCTGGGCCCGCACCAACAAGACGATCTGTTTCGTTACCCACTCGATCCCCGAGGCCGTCTACCTCTCAACCAAGATCGTGGTGATGAGCCCGCGTCCCGGCCGCGTCACCGACGTCATCGAATCGACGCTGCCGCGCGAACGCCCGCTCGGCATTCGCGAGACGCCGGAATTCTTGGAGATTGCCCATCGCGTTCGCGAGGGCCTGCGCGCGGGACACAGCTATGACGAATAGTGCCGTGATCCGCCCGGCCGAACGGACCGACATGGCCGCCTGCGCCGGCATCCTCAACCGCTGGATCGACGCAACACCGTGGATGCCGCGCGTGCACGATCATGCCGACGTCGAGCGCTACTACGCCGACACGGTGTTTGCCGAACGCAGGGTGATCGTGGCGGAGCGGAAGAACGACGTCGCCGGCTTCCTTGCGCTTTCCGACGACCGCTACGTCACGGCGCTCTACATCGACGCGCCTCACCGCGGCGCCGGCATCGGCTCGCAGCTCGTGCAGGCCGCCAAGGACTTGTCTCCGGAAGAACTCAATCTCTGGACCTTCGAACACAATCGTGACGCCCAGCGCTTCTACCAGCACCAGGGCTTCGAAGTCGTGCGGCGCACGGACGGCGACAACGAAGAGAAGCTGCCGGATATCCACTATCGCTGGCAGGCCAAGGAGATGCAGGCATGAACCTCGCCTTTGGCCTCTGGATGCTCTTGGCAACGACGATCTTTCTCGGCGGCGCGACCGCCTCGCGCGCCTATGTTTCGAATAATCACCTCGGTATGCTCGTCCTCGCGCTTGGGCTCTACGTCATCGGCAACATCATCATGGTGAAGCTGATGCGCGAAGGTGGCCTCGGCCTCGCAATTTCGCTTTCGGCGATCGTACAGCTCGTGCTCGTCAACATCATCGCCTTTGCGGTCTTTGGTGAACGGTTGAGCCTCACACAGGCCGCCGGTGTCCTTCTCGGCATCGTCGCCATGGGTCTGATGTTGTTGCCCGCAAGCGGAAAGGCGTGACAATGCAGGAACCAAGCTTCCTCAGGGACAAGTTGCTGCCGGTCGGCACCGTCGTCGTGCTGCTGATCGCGCTCTGGTACGTCGCAGTCGTCTTCCTGAACGCGCCCTTCGAGCGCGACACGGCCGCGCGTGCCGGCACCGAAATCACCTTCTCCGAGATCATGCGCAACACCATGGCGCAGGAACGCCCGGTGCTGCCGGCGCCGCACCAGGTGATCGCCGAGATCTGGGACACGACGTTCAACAAGGCAATCACGTCGAAACGCAGCCTCGTCTACCACGCCTGGATCACGCTTTCGGCGACCCTGCTCGGCTTCGGCATCGGTGCAGCACTCGGTATCCTGCTCGCGGTCGGCATCGTGCACAACCGCGCCATGGATCGTTCGCTGATGCCGTGGGTGATCGCCAGCCAGACGATCCCGATCCTCGCCATCGCGCCGATGATCATCGTCGTCTTGAACGCCATCGGCATCTCGGGCCTGCTGCCGAAGGCGCTGATTTCCACTTACCTTTCCTTCTTCCCCGTCGTCGTCGGCATGGTGAAGGGGCTACGTAGTCCGGAAACGATCCAGCTCGATCTGATGCACACTTATTACGCCTCATCGGCACAGACCTTCTGGAAGCTGCGCTGGCCGTCGTCCATGCCCTATCTCTTCACCTCGCTGAAGGTTGCCGTTGCCATCTCGCTGGTCGGCGCGATCGTTGGCGAGCTGCCGACCGGTGCTGTCGCCGGCCTCGGCGCCCGCCTGCTCGCCGGTTCCTATTACGGCCAGACGGTGCAGATCTGGGCGGCCCTCTTCATGGCGGCAGCACTCGCCGCTGTCCTCGTCATGATCGTCGGCTTTGCCCACACCGCCGTCCTGAAGCGCATGGGAGCCAAGCCATGAACCTGCCAGTCCTTGCAGCAGCGATCATCTTCTGGCTCGCCGCCTGGGCCTTCAACGAGTGGCTGGTGCGCCAAAAATTCCAAAGCGACGTCGCCAACAGCGCCGCACGATTTGCCGTGCCCTTGCTCTTCGGCATCACCATCCTGGTTCTCTGGGAAGGCATCGTTCGCGGCTTCTCCGTGCCGTCCGTGCTGCTGCCGGCACCCTCCATGATCTGGCAGAAGCTGATCAATTCGCTGCCGACGCTTGGCGCCGACTTCCGCCAGACCTTCCTGAAGGCGGTGCTGATTGGCTACGCGCTCGGCTGCGGCCTCGGCTTTGCCGTCGCGATCCTCATCGACCGCTCGCCGTTCCTGCAGAAGGGCCTCTTGCCGCTCGGCAACTTCGTCTCGGCCCTCCCCGTCATCGGCGTCGCGCCTATCATGGTCATGTGGTTCGGCTTCGACTGGCAGTCGAAGGTCGCGGTCGTCGTCATCATGACCTTCTTCCCGATGCTGGTGAACACGGTCGCCGGCCTTGCCGCCGCCAGCCACATGGAGCGCGATCTGATGCGCACCTATGCGGCTTCCTGGTGGCAGACGCTCGTCAAGCTGCGCCTGCCGGCCGCCTGGCCGTTCATCTTCAACGCGCTCAAGATCAATTCGACGCTGGCGCTGATCGGCGCCATCGTCGCCGAGTTCTTCGGAACCCCCATCGTCGGCATGGGGTTCCGGATTTCCACGGAAGTGGGACGCATGAATGTCGACATGGTCTGGGCCGAGATCGCCGTCGCGGCGGTCGCAGGCTCCGCCTTCTACGGGGTGGTCGCGCTCATCGAGCGCGCTGTCACCTTCTGGCATCCTTCCATCCGCGGAGGGCGCGCCTGACGCATACTGCCTGAGCAATTCCAGAAAAAGTGTGAAACGGTTTTCCGTCCGGAATTGCGCAGTTGAAAGAAAATGAAACAAAAACAAGAGGGAACTGACATGAACAAAAGACTTGCATCGCTTCTCGCCGCAGGCGTCTTTTCGCTGGCAGCGTTCCAGGCTGAGGCCGCCGAGAAGGTGACACTGCAGCTGAAATGGGTGACCCAGGCGCAATTTGCCGGCTACTACGTCGCCAAGGACAAGGGCTATTACGAGGAGGAAGGTCTCGACGTCGACATCAAGCCCGGCGGTCCTGATATCGCACCGGCACAGGTGATCGCCGGCGGCGGCGCCGATGTGATCGTCGACTGGATGCCCTCTGCCCTTGCCACCCGCGAAAAGGGTGTCGCGCTCGTCAACATCGCCCAGCCCTTCAAGAAATCGGGCATGATGCTGACCTGCCTCAAGGAAACCGGCGTCACCAGCCCCGACAAGTTCAAGGGCCAGACCCTCGGCGTCTGGTTCTTCGGCAACGAGTATCCGTTCCTCTCCTGGATGGCGCATCTGAAGATCCCGACGGATGGCGGCCCGAACGGCGTCACGGTCCTGAAACAGGGCTTCAACGTCGACCCGCTGATCCAGAAGCAGGCCGCCTGCATCTCGACCATGACCTATAACGAATACTGGCAGGTCATCGACGCCGGCATCAAGCCGGACGACCTCGTTACCTTCAAATACGAGGACCAGGGCGTGGCGACGCTCGAAGACGGCCTCTACGTGCTTGAAGACAAGCTCAAGGACGCCGCCTTCAAGGAAAAGATGGTCAAGTTCGTGCGCGCCTCGATGAAAGGCTGGAAATTCGCGGAAGAGAACCCGGATGAAGCCGCAGGCATCGTGCTCGAAAACGACTCCACCGGCGCCCAGACGGAAAAACACCAGAAGCGCATGATGGGCGAAGTGGCCAAGCTCACGGCCGGCTCGAACGGCGCGCTGGATGAGGCCGACTACAAGCGCACGGTGCAATCGCTGCTCGCGGGCGGCTCCGATCCCGTGATCTCCAAGGAGCCGGAAGGCGCCTGGACGCACGAGATCACCGATGCCGCACTGAAGTAGACATCGCCAAATCGTCAGAAGAGGGTCGCACGATCGTGCGGCCCTCTTCCGTTTTCTCGGCGGCCGTTCGCATCCGCCAAATTGCTGCCGGGTACCGGGCGTGGGGGTGGTAACCCTGGAAGCAACGGCGCTACCCTTGCTTGCCATTGTCAAGATCGTGTCAAGATCGCAACCATAACCGCAGAACAGGTCGAATATTGAGGCACCATCGCTTCATGCGCACTTGTAAGCGTCGAAGGCCGAGATTACATAGGCCCCGATGTTTGTTGGAGGCAGGCATGGTGGAGGGCACCCTTTTCCCGATGTTTTGCCTGCGGTAACCGGTCCCAGTTCCGCCCGCGTCTACGGTCTGATACCGTGCACGCGGAGCGCGAAATGAGGAAAGCGCAGTCTCCTGTCCCCGCGCAATCCGCCGGGGCGAGATGTCGGCGTGATAAAATCGCCTGATTGCCCGTGGATCCTGCATCGAGCGGTGATCCGCTCGATGTTGTTTCCATTGCCGGGACTGTGAAGCCGATGGCTCTAAAAGTACTGCCCGTTCTCAGCGTGTGCGCTGCGATGACCTTTGGTTCGCTTTCGTCCGTCTGGGCGGAGGAAGCGACGCAACCGAAGCCGACGCAAAACCTCCCCTCCATCGTTGTCACCACAGCGGTCGACCAATCGATCAGCGACCGCGTCGTTGCGACCGGCACCATCCAGGCGGTCGAGCAGGTCTACGTCGCCCCCATGGTCGAGGGCCTTTCCATCCGGACACTCAATGTCGATGTCGGCGACAAGGTCGAAGCCGGCAGCGTGCTCGTGGTCCTGAACGACGACGCCCTTCGCCTGCAAAAAAGCGAACTCCAAGCGTCGCTTGCCAAGGCGGAGGCCGGGCTTGCTCAACTGAACGCACAGCTCAGCGAAACCAGGGCGAACGCTGACGAGGCCAAACGCGTCAGCGACCGCGCTGCGGGACTTTCGAAGAACGGCACGGTTTCGACGGCTGAGGCCGACCGGGTGCGGGCGCTCGCGATTGCGACGCAGGCACGCGTCCTTTCGGCGGAGCAGGCCGTCGCCGTCGCCAATGCCGACATCAAGGTGGCCGAAGCGCAGATCGACGACATCGACCTTCGCCTCGCTCGTACCGAGGTAAAGGCGCCCGTCGCCGGCGTCATCTCCGCCAAGAACGCCAAGGTCGGCGCGATCGCCACCGGCAATAGCGAACCGCTCTTCGCCATGATCCGCGATGGCGCGATCGAGATGAAGGCAGATGTTGCCGAAGCCGACATCATCAAGCTCGCCGTGGGCCAGCCGGCAACCGTGACGCTCGCCGGCGGCAACACCAAGGTCGAGGGCACCATCCGCCTGATCGCCCCGACCGTCGATCCCGTCAGCCGCCTCGGAACCGTCTTCATCAACCTGGCGGATACCGAGAAGGCACGCGCCGGCATGTATGCAAGCGCGCTGATCACCGCCCAACAGAAGCAGACAGTGGTCCTGCCGCAAACGGCCGTTACCAATGAGAATGGCCGCACGATCGTCCGCAAGGTCGAAAACGGCGTCATCCGCATCCTGCCAGTCAAGACAGGGATTTCCGACGGCAAGTTCATCGAAGTCCTCGAAGGCTTGAAGGCTGGCGAGGAAGTGGTGGCGAGGGCCGGAGCCTATGTCCGCGACGGCGACCGCATCAACCCCGTCAAGTCCGCTGAACCAGCGACCAACTGACAGGAACCGTGACCATGAACTTCTCAGCCTGGTCCATACGCAATCCGATCGCACCGATCCTTGCCTTCGTCGTTCTGATGGTGCTCGGCTATCAGTCCTTCGTATCGCTGCCGATCACCCGTTTCCCCAACATCGATGTGCCGATCGTCTCGATCAACGTGACGCAGAGCGGCGCATCGCCGGCCGAGCTTGAAACGCAGGTCACCAAGGAAATCGAGGACGCGGTCGCGAGCGTCACCGGCGTCGACCATATCCAGTCGACGATCAATGACGGCACGTCGACGACCGCCGTCATCTTCCGCATGGAAGTGCCGACGACCCAGGCGGTGCAGGACGTCAAGGACGCGATCGACCGCATCCGCAGCGATCTCCCCACCTCGATCGAGGAGCCGATCGTCTCCAAGGTCGACGTCGAGGGCCAGGCGATCCAGACCTTCTCCGTCTCCGCCCCCGGCATGTCGCTGGAAGAGCTCTCCTGGTTCGTGGATGACGTCATCAAGCGCGAGATCCAGGGCAAGAAGGGCATCGGCCGTGTCGACCGCTATGGTGGCGCCGACCGCGAGGTTCGGGTCGAGCTCAACGAAGACAAGCTGAATTCGCTCGGCATCACCGCCGCCGACGTCAACGGCCAGCTCCGCCGCATGAACATGGACCTCGGCTCCGGCCGCGGCCAGGTCGGCGGCAGCGAGCAGGCTATCCGTACCCTCGGCGACACCCGCAACGTCGACCAGCTCGCCAACACGATGATCTCGGTGCCGAGCGGTCGCTTCGTTCGCCTTTCCGACCTCGGTACGGTCACCGACACCTATGAGGAGCCACGCTCCTTCTCGCGCTTCAACGGTAATCCCGGCGTGACCTTTGCGGTCTTCCGCGCCAAGGGCGCCAGCGAAGTGAGCGTTGCGGAGACCGTCGCCACATCGCTCGAAAAGATCCGTGCTGCCAATCCCGATGTCACCATCGAGATGGTCGACGATTCCGTCTACTTCACCTACGGCAACTACGAGGCAGCGCTGCACACGCTGATGGAAGGCGCACTGCTCGCCGTCATCGTCGTCATGCTGTTCCTGCGCAATTGGCGCGCCACGCTGATCTCGGCCGTGGCGCTGCCGCTCTCGGCGATCCCGACCTTCTGGATCATGGACCTGCTCGGCTTCTCGCTGAACCTCGTCAGCTTCCTCGCGATGACGCTCGCAACCGGTATCCTCGTCGACGACGCGATCGTCGAGATCGAGAACATCGAGCGGCACATCCACATGGGCAAGTCGCCCTATCGCGCGTCGATCGAGGCAGCGGATGAGATCGGTCTGGCGGTTATCGCGACGACCTTCACGATCATCGCCGTCTTCGTGCCTGTGTCCTTCATGCCGGGCATTCCTGGCCAGTACTTCATCCAGTTCGGTCTGACGGTTGCCGTCGCAGTGTTCTTCTCGCTGCTCGTCGCCCGCCTGATCACGCCGGTTATGGCGGCCTACCTGATGCGTCCCTCGGACGCAGGCAGCAGTCGCCACGACGAAGACGGCTTCATGATGCGCAACTACACGCGTCTCGTGCGCGCCACGACACACTACTGGTACACGCGCTACCTGACGCTGCTTGCCGCGATCGCCTTCTCCGTTGGGTCGGTATTCGCGCTGATCCTCTATGTGCCCGGCAGTTTCCTGCCTCCGGAAGACGCCTCGCGCGTCAGCCTGTCGATCGAGCTGCCGCCGGACGCCATGCTCGAGGACACCGACCGAACGACCACGGAGATCTACAACCGGGTCAAGAATATCGAAGGGGTCGACAACATATTCGTCCTTGGTGGCGCTTCGCCGAAGGGCGACCTGGAATTGCGCCGCGCGACCGTGACGGTGCTTCTGAAAAAGCTCGACCATTCGCTCGTAAACAAGATCGTCAACGACGTCATCGGCCGCACGCCACTGATCGGCCCCTACCTACCGAAGATGGCCCCCGCTGGTCGCATCATCCCGCAGTCGCAGATCGAGAAGGAAATCTTCGCCCGCGTCCGTGACATACCGGACGTCCGGGTCATCAAGCTCAACGACCGCGGTGAGCGCGATCTCTCCTTCAACCTGCTCTCCAACAACGAGGCCGATCTCGACCAGGCGGTGGCGACGCTCGAAGGCAGGCTGCGCAGCGATCCGTTGCTGGCCAATGTCAGCCCGGACGGTGCGCTGCCTCGCCCGGAGCTACAGATCCGTCCGCGTGACGAGCAGATGTCGCGCCTCGGCATCACCACGGCACAGATTTCTGAAGTGATCCGTGTCGCCACCATCGGCGATATCGACGCCGCGTTGACCAAGATCGCGCTCGACGGGCGGCTGATCCCGATCCGCGTGCAGATCAACCGCGATTTTCGCACGGATATCGCCGCCATCCGCAACCTGAAGATCACCACCGCTTCAGGCACGACGGTGCCGCTCTCGAGTGTTGCCGACATCAACTATTCGGAGGGCCCGAGCTCGATCAAGCGCTACGACCGCAACCGCGTCGTGACGCTTGGGGCGGACCTGCCGGTCGGCGTCGCACTGAATACCGCCTCGGACCGCTTCAAGCAGATCGCCGGCCAGGCCGGTTTGCCGAAGTCCGTCGAGTTCCTCGAAAGCGGTGACGCTGAGGTTCAGGCGGAGATGCAGCAGAGCTTCGGCAACGCCATGCTGCTTGGGCTGATGCTGGTGCTGGTGGTGCTGATCCTGCTGTTCAAGGACGTGATCCAGCCGTTCACCATCCTGTTCTCGCTGCCACTCGCGATCGGCGGCGTTGCTGCGGCGCTGATCCTGACGCAGAACGCGCTGTCCATGCCGGTGCTGATCGGCATTCTGATGCTGATGGGCATCGTCACCAAGAACGCGATCCTGCTCGTCGATTTCGGCATCGAGATGATGCACCACGGCATGGACCGCCAGATGGCCATGATCGAGGCCGGCCGCAAACGCGCCCGTCCGATCATCATGACCTCGATCGCCATGTCGGCGGGCATGCTGCCCTCCGCGCTTGGCGTCGGCGAAGGCGGCTCGTTCCGCGCGCCGATGGCGACCGCCGTGATCGGTGGCATCATCGTTTCGACGGTGCTGAGCCTGGTGATCGTGCCGTCGTTCTTCCTGATCATGGACGACCTCTCGCGGCTACTCGCCCGCCTCTTCGGGCGGTTCGTCGGCCAGAAGGACGAAGAGAACCTTCCGCTCGACCGCGAAGCCCTGACGGGTCTGGTGCATGAGCAGAACAAGACGATCGAAGGCCTGGAAGACCGGCTGAAGACGCTGGAATCGGACCAGAGCAAGGGACGACCCGGCGGCAAGGTCATCAACCATCCGGCGCTCGCCGCCGAATAGGCCAGGTCTGAAGCGGCGCTTCGCCCGGGACTGTCACAATCCAGGAACGAGCCCGCGCCCTGCAAGCGCGGGCTTTTTGTCATTCTTATTTGATCGAGGTCAAACCACCTTCCGCCAAGCTTTATTACCTTGCACTTGGATCTTACTCAGGACGGGTGTGATGAAGACGTTGCGATTGAACTCGAACGATAGGGCGGTGCTGCTCGGTTCTTGCTTCTTCGGGAAGCTGCCGATGGCGGCAACGAACGCAATTCTGGAGGATGTGGTCGTTTCAACCCACGAGGAGCACGACATCCTCTTTGGCCAGGGCGAGCCGCTCGATCACGTCTTTTTCGTTCTTTCCGGCCTGGTGCGTCTCTACCGGCTGGGCAAGGACGGACGCGAGGCGGATATCGCCGTGTTTCCGCGAGGTGAGCTTTTCGGTGAAAGCGCCATGTTCCTCGGCAACCGCGCCACAGCCAACGCCCAGACGATCGAAACGACGATGCTCGCCCGCATCGACAGCCGCAAGCTGCGCAAACTCGCCGAGCAAACGCCTGAAGTCGCCGACGCGTTGATGCAGCTCCTGTGCCGGCACGCGCAAATGGCGGAAGATTGCCTGGCGGAAGACCGGCTGCTGACGGCCCCGCAGCGGGTCGCGAGCTATATTCTCGGGAACTGCCCGGACGGCATCACGAACTTTTCCTTCCGCCTGCCCTTCCAGAAGAATGTGCTGGCCGGCAAGCTTGGCCTGGCGCCGGAAGCACTCTCGCGCGCTTTCTCGGCACTTCGCCGCTCGGGCGTGACGGTCAAGGGCCGCGTGATCGAAATCCACGACCGGCAGGCGCTCGAACGCTTCTGACGCGCCGACCAAGGTTCGGCTGTCAGAAGCCTGGCGGCATCACAGCCCGCCGTGCAGCGTCAGGAAATCGACGATCCGGTTGATGCCGTCGCCGCGTTTCATGTCCGTGAACACGAAGGGCTTTTCCGCCCGCATCCGCGTCGCATCCCGCTGCATGACGTCGAGATCGGCCCCGACATAGGGAGCAAGATCCTTCTTGTTGATGACGAGCAGATCGGACTTGGTGATGCCCGGCCCGCCCTTGCGCGGGATCTCCTCGCCCTGGCAGACGGAAATGACATAGATCGTCAGATCGGCAAGGTCGGGCGAAAAGGTCGCCGCGAGATTGTCGCCGCCGGATTCGATGAAGACGACATCGAGGTCGGGAATGCGCCGGTTAAGGTCGGCGATTGCCTGCAGATTGATCGTGGCGTCCTCGCGGATCGCCGTGTGCGGGCAGCCGCCGGTCTCGACGCCGACGATGCGGTCGGACGGCAGCGCCTGCATGCGCACGAGCGCCTCCGCATCCTCCTTGGTATAGATATCGTTGGTGACGACGGCGACGGAGTACTTCTCCCGCATCGCCTTGCAGAGCTTGTCGGTCAGCGCCGTTTTGCCCGAGCCCACCGGCCCGCCGATGCCGATACGAAGGGGACCGTTCTTCGATGCCATCTGGATGTCCTTTCAAGGGGTCTCTTCCTAGGATCGGAAGAGCCGAGAATGCAGGGTTTCGTGTTTCAAAGCCGAAATATCCGCCATGATCGTGGCCGAGCCCAGATCGTCGAGCGAGGCGCTGGCCGCTTTGCCTGCCGCCGCCGCGATGATCGGTTCGAGCGCCGCGATGACGCCGACGCCATCCCGCTGGCCGGTGACGCCGCAGCGGATCGCCACCGAAACGGCATTCGAAACGGCGGCGTTGAGAAAGGCGGCAAGCGCAGGCTCGAGGCCCGTTTCATGGGCGCCGGCCACGGCACCGACCGCCACCGGATAGGCGACGGTCTCCGGGAGCACATCAAGAACCGGGTGCGGCCACGACTGTGCGGCCGCCAGAAACGCCTGGCCCTGCAGCATGGTTTCCGTATGCCGCTCGCGGCTTCCCGCCAGAGCTTCGGCAAGGTCTGCGACCGCAGCCAGCCGGACGCTGTCATTCACGGCACGATAGCTCTCGGCAAGAAGCAGCGCATCGTTCCAGCCAGAGCCGTGGCCGAGCATTGTCTCCAACCAGCAGCGAAGCTCCTCCGCATCGGTGACGAGGCGATCGTGAACCGCCTGTTCAAGCCCGCTGGAATAGGAGAAGGCACCGACCGGGAAGGCCGGCGACATCCAGGTGACCAGGCGAAGCAGAGCTTGCGTATCGAGCCGCTCAGCCATGATGGTGATGGCTGTGGCCATGGTTGTGGCCGGCGGCATGGTAGGCGCCGCGCAGCGGATGGAAGGGTTCCGAAACCTCGCTCACCGCCGCGCCCAGGCCTTCGAGCATCTGGCGGATGACCGGATCGCGGGTAATCAGAATGCGGTCCGGCTCGATCTGCGCAGGCAGATGGCGATTGCCGAGATGCCAGGCGAGTTCGATGAGATGCAGCGGATCACGCGGACGGATTTCGAAGAGCATTTCTGGTGCGGCAACGATCCGGATATAGCCGCCGCCTTCGAGCACCAGAAGGTCGCCATCGGCGAGCATCACCGCTTCCTTGAGGTCGAGCATCACCACATCGTCGTTTTCGAGGTGCAGCAGCTTACGCCGCAGATGCCGCGCGTCGTGCGCCAGCGTCACGCTGTGAAGCGGAGTCGTGCCGGCTGGGCCCGGCGAAAGCACCTGGGTGGAGCGGTACGGCATCTTCAGAGCACCTCGACCTTTTCCGGCGACACAAGCTCGATGCGCGCCTCGATGAGCAGATCGGCCATGGCTGCCTGGAAGGCTTTCAGATGCGGCTCTTCGAAATGCGCATCGACAGCCGCCTTGTCCTTCCAGGTCTCGACGAACACCAGCGCGTCCGGATCGGCAGGCTTGCGGTAGAGGTCGTAGCTGATGCAGCCGGCCTCGCGGCGCGTGGCCTCGATCAGCGGTGCTGCCAGCGACACGACGTCATCTCCCTTGCCCTTGTGCGCGGTCAGGTAGGCGATAATGTAAACCATTGAACCCTCGATATCTTTTGTGCCCGCCAGTGTATCAAGAATTCGCTTCTGCGCCAGTCGCAGAGCCGGTTTTCAACCATCTGGCATGCAGCTCCCGAACAACAAAAAGCCCGAAGACCGGATCCGATCTTCGGGCTTTTTCAATTCAGAAAAAGAAGCGTTCTGGCCGCATCAGGCAGCAAGCTTCTGAGACTTCAGCGTCTCCAGAATGTTCTGCGGCGAGGAAACGCCGTAGGGGTCGCTGTCGCAATTGTCGGAGTAGCCTTCTTCCTCGAACCACTGCTCCACGACGCCGTTGTTGACGACGGCGGCGTAGCGCCAGGAGCGCATGCCGAAGCCGAGATTGTCCTTGGCAACGAGCATGCCCATCTTGCGGGTGAACTCGCCCGAACCGTCCGGGATCAGCTTGACGTTTTCGAGGCCCTGCGACTTGCCCCAGGCATTCATGACGAAGGCGTCGTTGACCGAGATGCAGTAGATTTCGTCAATGCCTTCGGCGCGGAAGTCGGCCGTCAGCTTTTCGAAATCAGGCAACTGGTAGGTCGAGCAGGTCGGCGTGAACGCGCCCGGCAGCGAGAACAGCACGACGCGCTTGCCGGCGAAGTAATTGTCGGAGGACACGTCCTCCCAGCGGAACGGATTCGGGCCGCCAACGGCCTCGTCGCGAACGCGGGTGCGGAACGTTACAGCGGGTACTTTTCTGCCAAGCATCGTCATCTCCTTTGGATCACGATGAATTTGGACCGGCTCGACCCAAAACCATGAACGTGATCACATCCATCAAGTTAGAGCGGGATGCCGGCGGAAAACCGCAAACACGTTTCCGCATCCCGCTCTCGTTCGGCTCTCGGTCGGCAGGTCTTGGGAGGATTTCTGACAACCGAGAACGATCAGCCGCTTTCCTATCGGATATTGCGCTGCGGCGCAGCACGAAAGGCCTCGATTCACATGCGGGCATGGCAGCCATGCGATGATCGCATGGCTGCGTGACACCTCAATTGTGGATGCGCAAGGATAGTCCGAGGCTCGGCGGAACCGGGTTCCATAGGCCGGTTCTCAAGCCCGCCTCACGCAGCGCCCGCGCTGTCCATGTGTTGCAGCCGAAGAGCGCGTTGAACCTGCCCTCGGCTTCGAAGAAGCGGTCATTGCCATTGTAGGAGAAGCCGTCGACCGGAACGACAGTCCCGGCGTCGCGTATGAAACTCTCGGCAATGAAGCCAAGCAGTCGTTCATATCCGGCCGCGTCCAGTTCGAAGCTGGCAACGGAGGCTTGCGGCTCGACGATCCGGCCGGCGATATCCACATGCATGACCGAGCGGTCGAGCGTCAGCGCCTTGAAGACCGGCATGGCCTTCAGCTCCGACCAGGTCGGCGTTTCCAGATAGAAGGAGCGCCCGCCCCAGCCGAAGATCAGCCATTGTGCCTGCGGATGATTGAGCGACACGCCGGCCGCTTCGATGAAGCCGAATCGCGCCCTCGTTTCCTCCGTCAAGGGCACGGCGATATCCGTGTGGATGGGGCCCAAGAGCACCAGGATGCGCGTCGTCCCTGCTCCCGCCGCAGCGGCGGAAACCGGCAAGAGCGGCCGCGGCAGCAGCGTTCCGAGAACGACCGCCAGGACCGCAGCCAGCAGGCCGAAGAAGGCCCATTTCAGGCCGCGCTTCATCCTCCGTCTCTGCTTGCTCAAAACAGGAAATAGCGCTGCGCCATCGGCACGATCGTCGCCGGCTCGCAGGTCAGCAACTCGCCGTCGGCGCGTACCTCGTAGGTCTCCGGATCAACCTCGATATGCGGCGTCAGGCTGTTGTGGATCATCGACGCCTTGCCGATACCGCCGCGGGTGTTCCTGACGGCCACCAGCTGCTTGGCGACGCCGAGCCTGGCGGCAAGACCCGCATCGAGCGATGCCTGCGACACGAAGGTGACCGATGAACTCGTGCGGTTCTTGCCGTAGGCGGCAAACATCGGCCGGTAATGTACCGGCTGCGGCGTCGGGATGGACGCGTTCGGATCACCCATCGGCGCCATGGCGATCGAGCCGCCGAGCAACACGAAGTCCGGCTTCACGCCGAAGAAGGCCGGGTTCCAGATGACGAGATCGGCGCGCTTGCCGACCTCCAGCGAACCGATCTCGTGGCTGAGCCCGTGGGCAATCGCCGGATTGATCGTGTATTTGGCGATATAGCGCTTCACCCGGAAATTGTCGTTGTCGCCGGTTTCCTGCGGCAAGGGCCCACGCTGGCGCTTCATCTTGTCGGCGGTCTGCCAGGTGCGGATCGCCACCTCGCCGACGCGGCCCATGGCCTGGCTGTCGGAGGAGATGATCGAGAAGGCGCCGATGTCGTGCAGGATGTCTTCGGCGGCAATCGTTTCCTTGCGGATGCGGCTTTCGGCAAAGGCGATATCTTCGGGGATCGACGGCGACAGGTGATGGCAGACCATCAGCATGTCCAGGTGTTCGGCGAGCGTATTCTTGGTGTAGGGCCGCGTCGGATTGGTCGAGGACGGAATGACGTTCGGCTGGCCGCAGATCTTGATGATGTCAGGCGCGTGGCCGCCCCCGGCGCCTTCGGTGTGGAAGGCATGGATCGTGCGGCCCTTGATCGCCGCGATCGTGTCCTCGACGAAACCGCTCTCGTTCAATGTGTCGGTGTGGATCATCACCTGCACGTCGTATTCGTCGGCCACGCCCAGGCAGCAATCGATCGCCGCCGGCGTCGAGCCCCAATCCTCGTGCAGCTTCAGCGAGGTGGCACCGGCCAGCACCATCTCGACCAGCGCGCCCGGGCGCGACGCATTGCCCTTGCCGGCAAAAGCGATGTTCATCGGGAAGCCGTCGGCCGCTTCGATCATGCGGGCGAGATGCCACGGGCCGGAGGTGCAGGTGGTGGCAAGCGTGCCATGTCCCGGCCCGGCGCCGCCGCCGAGCATGCAGGTGAGCCCGCTGACCAGCGCTTCCTCGATCTGCTGCGGGCATATGAAGTGGATGTGGCTGTCCATGCCGCCGGCGGTGACGATCTTGCCTTCGCCCGCAATCACTTCCGTTCCTGGGCCGACGACGATGGTGACACCCGGCTGCGTATCCGGATTGCCGGCCTTACCGATCCCCGCAATCCGCCCGTCCTTGAGGCCGATATCCGCCTTTACGATGCCCCAGTGGTCGACGATCAGCGCATTGGTGATGACCGTATCGACGGCGCCCTCGGCGCGCGTTGTCTGGCTCTGCCCCATGCCGTCGCGAATGACCTTGCCACCCCCGAACTTCACCTCCTCGCCATAGGTGGTGAAGTCCTTCTCCACCTCGATGAAGAGCTCGGTGTCCGCAAGCCGCACCTTGTCACCGACCGTCGGGCCGAACATGTTGGCATAGGCCGCGCGCGACATCTTGTAGGGCATGGTTCAGGCTCCTTGGGACGAAGAAGAAAGTGGGTGGAGGCGGCGAAGGCGACCGCTCGCCGCCAGCGCGTCGACATAGCGGCGCTCGGCGGCAAAGGGATGCCATTGCCACCCGACATGGCCGAAGCCGGCAACAACGACGTCGTCACCGGCCATCGCGATATCGGACAGGATATCGGCAATGACGATCAGGCCGCTGGATGGGACGACGTAGGGATCGGGTGAGAAGCCGCCGAGATCGTGATCCAGCTGGTCATGCACTGCCACCGGAACGACGCGAAAACCGCGGTTGGTCGAGCGGCTGAAACTTTCGAAACCGATGGTGTAGTCGTCACAGAAATCGTCGAGATCCGGATTTGTTTCGGCAAGCCCGGCCCGCATCGCGGCGAACTTCGCGCCGGATCGGACGCACCAGATTTCGCGGGCCTGGCGCACCGCCGCACTCGTCTTCCAGCGGCCACCGCCGAGCATGGAGAGACCGGGGCGCCCGGTGTTGCAGACGGCGACGATATCGGTCTTGTGGCCACCGGGGCCGACGGAACGGCAATCGTTGAAACGCACGACGATATCGGCGGCATCGATCACCGTGCCAGCTCCGTCAGGCACTTCGCCATTGCCCACGATCATGATGATGCGGCCGCCGCTCAAGGTCTAGTTTCCGTCAGGCTCGACAATGGCCTGGAGTTCCTTGGTCCGGGCCCTGGTCAATTCGGTGAGGCAACCGGAGACGAGCATCGGCTCCATCGAGCCACCGCGGGCTTCGAAGCCCGAAAGCTCGCATTGGCCGTCACGGTAACCGATCCAGGCGCGCTGCGCCTTTTTCAGGGCCTCTTCCGCGCCAACGTAGTTCGCATCGATCTCGGCGAGTTCCTTGTCCTGCTGCTTTGTCGCTGCCAGTGCCAGCTTGTAGACCTTGTTCAGTTCCGTGTCGGCCGCCTCGTAGTCCTTGTTGGCGCAGATGTTCATGTCCATCTGCGTCACCGCATTCTGGCAGTCGACCTTGTCCTCCTGCGCCAAAGCCGGCGCAAACGGCAGAACGAGAGCGATGGCAAGTACAGCGAGGCGCTTCATAGCTTGCCCATCACCTGCTGGCGGAAGCCATAGACTTCGCGCTTGCCGGAAAGAGGAATCAGCGTCACCTGGCGCGTCTGCCCCGGCTCGAACCGCACCGCGGTGCCAGCCGGAATGTCGAGCCGTCGGCCGTACGCGGCCTTCCGGTCAAACTGCAGCCCGGCATTGGTTTCGGCGAAATGGTAGTGGCTGCCGACCTGGATCGGGCGGTCACCGGTATTGGCAACCTCGATGGTTGTCGTGTCGAGGCCGGCATTGAGCTCGATCTCTCCGGCAACCGCGATGATTTCTCCTGGGATCATGGTTCTCTCCTCAAGCCGCCTTCGAACCGGCGCAGCCCTGCGGCTTCAGCACCCGCTCGGTGGAGGCCGGATATTTTTCAAGCAGGGCTGCCGGACGCACCGGCCGGCTGGTGAATTCGCCGCCGCAATTCGGACAGGTGCCATCGAGCTTTCCATCGACACAATCGACGCAGAAGGTGCATTCGAAAGTACAGATCATCGCCTCGCGGCTATCCGGCGGCAGATCCTTGTCGCAGCACTCGCAATTGGGGCGCAAAGCCAGCATGCTTGCCTCCTGAGATCAGGGTTGGAGGGATACGGCCGGAAAGGGCCGCGTTTCCTTCGTTTAGCGGATCGGTTCGTGAACGGTGACGAGCTTGGTACCGTCGGGGAATGTCGCTTCGACCTGGATGTCGTGGATCATCTCGGGGATGCCCTCCATCACCTGATCGCGCGTCAGCACCTGGGCGCCCGCCTCCATCAGCTCGGCGACCGAGCGCCCGTCGCGAGCACCTTCCACGACGAAATCGGTGATCAGCGCGATCGCCTCGGGATGGTTGAGTTTCACGCCGCGCTCCAGGCGCCGGCGCGCGACCATGGCCGCCATGGAAATCAGCAATTTGTCCTTTTCGCGCGGAGTAAGATTCATGCGTCGCCACCGGTTGTTCGTGAAGCAATTCCCAGGAAATCTGCGAAGCGGTTTTCCGCCAGGAATTACAAAGTTTCAACGTGTTAGATCATTTCACTGTTTCAATAAAAATATGAAATGACCTAGAGAACCCAGACTTTCGGCACTGTCTTCTGCTTGCGCAAGTGCGAAATAACCGGGATGAGGATTTTTCTGAGCGCGAACCCATCCGACGCCACGAAGCGGGCAACCAGCTTGTCGCGTCCATCAACCTGAAAATGGCTGATGCCGACGCCAGCCTCGCCGTCAATGAGCGATCGAAGACGCGGCAACAAGGGCTCGCAATCGGGGCCGACATAGAGGAGCGTGGCAAAGGCGGCTGCGCCATCGAGCACCGCCCGGCGCTGGCCGAGACTGGCGATCTCTCCGGCAAGCGCCAGATTGTCCGCATGCAGCAGCTTGCCTTCGGCGCGGATGCGCCAGCGATCGCGGAAGAGCCCGGTTTGCACCACCTCGCCCATCGCCTTGCGACCAAGCAGAACCGCTTCCACCGCCAGGAATGTCGCGTCCGCGGCAAGCTCCACCTCCAGCGAACGCGACAACGAGGCGCGGTCGAAGAGGATCGTCTCCTGCGGCAGCCAGTCGACGCGCGCGCCGGCGGCAACCTCGATACGCGTGGCCACCTCGACCGTATCGGCACTCGCCTTATAGATCTTCTCGCAGGCCTGCGTCGTCACCGTCACATCGGTTCCGGCCCTTGCCGCAACCTCCCAGACCATGCGGTCGCCGCCGGTGAGGCCGCCGGAGGAATTGATGAGCACCGCTTCCATAGAGGCGTCGAAGGTCTTCGGCAGCCGGATCTTGGCGCAGCCTTCCTGATAGAGTTCGGCAATGCGGCTTTGGCCGAGCGCCATCTTGGCGACCAGCCGGCCCTTCCCCCAGGCCCGTTGCGGAGCGATGCTTGCTGCCTTGTTCATGTTTCGACCGCCGAGCGGTGTCCTTTAATTCCTGGCGCTGCACCCATTGGGTCGGTCGCCTTGCCTTCGCGCTATCGTCCGCATCGCGGAACGACAAGTCAAGTTATTGTTTTGCAAAGAAAATCGCCAGGATGCTGCATTTCCATGCAGGCGCCGCGCAGAAAACAGGCAGCCGCTTAAGCCACGCGATCCGGCGGCTCGCGACCCTCGAAGAAAGCGGTGACGTTGTCGACCACCTTCATACCCATGGCAACCCGCGTTTCCTCCGTGGCACTGCCGAGATGCGGGAGCAGCACGACATTTTCGAGCCTGCGCAGACGCTCCGGCACATTCGGCTCCGCCTCGAAGACATCAAGGCCGGCACCGCGAATGACGCCGCTTTCGAGAGCGGCAACCAGGGCCGCTTCATCGATGACATCGCCGCGCGCCGTATTGATGAGGTAAGCACCCGGTTTCATCAGCGCCAAGCGTTGCGCATTGATCAGATGCCGATTTTCGCCACCACCGGGGCAGTGCAGCGACACGAAGTCCGAAGCTCTCAGCACATCCTCGACCGTGTCCAATTGCCGGGCGCCGTAGCGGCTCGCTTCCGCCGGGTCGATGCGCGAGCGGTTGTAGAAGACGACATCCATGTCGAAGCCGAAATGACAGCGTTTGGCCATCGCCTTGCCGATGCGGCCAAAGCCGATGATGCCGAGCGTCTTGCCGGTGACCTTGCTGCCGATCATGTGGGTCGGGCGCCATCCGGTCCATTCGCCGGCCCGAACCTGGCGCTCCCCCTCGCCCGCCCGGCGCGCGACTGCAAGCAGCAGCGTCATGGCAATGTCGGCGGTGCAGTCGGTCAGAACACCCGGTGTGTTGGTCACGACGATATTGGCGGCCTTGGCGGCCGCGACGTCGATGTGGTTGTAGCCGACGCCATAATTTCCAAGGATCTTCGCCCGGAGGCCGCCGCCGGCGAAGAGTTCGGCCGGAAGCCGATCGGAAACGGTTGGAAGTACTGCGTCAGAGGTCCGGAGCGCATCGGCCAGCCCTTCGGCCGTCATCGGCACGTCGCCTTCGTTCAAGGTGACGTCGAACCGCTCTGCAAGCACCTGTTCCACGGCCGCCGGCCAGCGACGGGTGACGAGAATGCGGGGTTTCGAGCTCATGTCTGCCTCCGGAACAGAATCGTCGGGAGATAGTGCACGAAACGGCGCGACGCGACAGCCATCTCGACAAGCGAAACACCTATCACGAAAAGCGAGAATGAGGCGTCGTTGCAGGCGCCTCTTCCCGTGACTTCAGACACATCAGGCCTTGGCAAAGGCGAGCAGGTCGGCGTTAAGCTGGTCCTTGTGCGTATCGGTAATGCCGTGCGGCGCGCCGGCATAGACCTTCAGTTCCGCATGTGGGACGAGCTTCTTCGAAGCCCGCGCGGCCGCATCGATCGGCACGATCTGGTCGTCGTCGCCATGGATGATCAAGGTCGGCACGTCAAACTTCTTCAGGTCCTCGGTAAAGTCGGTCTGCGAGAAGGCGACGATCGAGTCGTAGGTGTTCTTGTGGCCGCCCGTCATGCCCTGCAGCCAGAAACTGTCGATCATGCCTTGAGAGGCGACCGCGCCCGGGCGGTTGAAGCCGAAGAACGGACCCGAGGCGATATCGCGGTAGAGCTTCGAGCGATCCTTGAGGCTTGCCGCCTGCAGCCCGTCGAACACCTCCTTCGGCAGGCCGCCGGGGTTCTTGTCGGTCTTGACCATCAGCGGCGGCACTGCCGAGATCAAACCGGCCTTGGCGACACGGCCCGTGCCGTGACGGCCGATATAACGGCTGATCTCGCCGCCGCCGGTGGAAAAGCCGGCAAGGAAGATGTCCTTCAGATCCAGCGCGTTGATCAGATCGGCAAGGTCGTCGGCGTAGTGATCCATGTCGTTGCCGTCCCAGGGCTGCGACGAGCGGCCGTGGCCGCGGCGGTCATGGGTGATGACGCGGAAGCCATTGGCGGCGAGGTGGAAGGCCTGCGCTTCCCAGCTGTCCGACGACAGCGGCCAGCCGTGGCTGAGCACGACGACCGGGCCATCCTTTGGACCCCAGTCCTTGTAGTAGATCTCGACACCATCGCGGGTGGTAATGCGGCTGCCCGAAATCCCCCCACCTTGCGAACCGGCGCTCGACTGGTTGTTGCTTGCCGCTGACGCGTCGGCGGCCTTAGCCGGGCTGTTGGCGGCCGATAGGGCTGCAGCGGTCGCCGCAGCGCCGAAAGCGGCCGAGAGGACATCACGGCGGGAGATGCTGCTGGTTTCGGTCTTGCTGACTGCCTTGCTCATGGAAACGCTCCTTCTTGCCTGCGGTCATGCCGCGCTGCCGGTAAATAACTAGCGATTAAATCGTGCGCGATATATTCGCATTTAAATCGCCATCGATTAGATCGTGCACAACTCTTTATATTGTGATCGCACACCTGTCAATGCCTTGCGATTATATCGCGAACGATTTATTTTAAGGAAATGACAGGAGAGAACGATGACTGGCACCGAACTCAAAGATGACGATGCGATGCTGACGCTCGATAGTTTCCTCTGCTTTGCAGTCTATTCCGCAAACCACGCCTTGACGCGCATCTACAAGCCTCTGCTGGAGGAACTCGACCTCACCTACCCGCAATATCTCGTGATGGTGCTGCTGTGGGAAAAGGACGACCAGACCGTCGGCAGCCTCGGCGAACGGCTCTTCCTGGAATCGAGCACACTCACCCCGATGCTGAAACGCCTCGAAGCGGCCGGCTACATCGCCCGCGTGCGGGATAAGACGGACGAGCGGCAGGTCCGGGTACAATTGACCGACATGGGCAAGGCACTGCGCCGGAAGGCGGTCGATGTGCCGCGCGGCCTCACGGAGGCAACAAAACTCGGCGCCGATGATCTCGAGCGGTTGCGCGCCGAAGTCTCGTCACTGCGAGACACCTTGCTGAAATAGCCAATCGCTGCGCCAAAGCCCCATCGCTTAGATGAGCATCCTTCCGCTTCCAGCAGTTCCACTTGAAAGCGTTATGCTCTCGGCCTCGCCAAAAAGAAAAGCCCGGCGATCGCTCGCCGGGCGCAACAGATCGGACGCAAGGTCCGAAATCAGAACTACTCGTTCTGGAAGTAGGTGTACTTGCCGTCGTCGCCCTTCTTCCAGGTGTACATGACGTAGTCCGGGCGGGTGATGTCGCCCTTTTCGTCATAGCCGAGCTCGCCGATCGCGGTCTTGAACGGACCCTTGGCCTTGATCGCTTCGGCAACAGCCTGCGCATCGGTCGTGCCGCCAGCCTTCGCAGCTTCTGCGATGACCTGGAGAGCGGCGTAGGAATAGAGCGTATAGGCTTCCGGCTCGAAGCCGGCAGCACGGAACTTCTCGACGAGTTCCTTGGAAGCGGGGTTCTTGCGCGGATCCGGCGCGAAGGTCATCAGCGTGCCGTCGACGGCGTCGCCGGCGATCGAGGCCAGTTCGTTCGAAACGATACCGTCACCCGACATCATCGTTGCCTTCAGGCCCTGGTCCTTCATCTGGCGCATGATCAGGCCGGCCTCGGTGTGCAGACCGCCCCAGTAGACGACCGAAACGCCGGCTTCCTTCATCTTGGCGATCAGTGCGGAGAAGTCCTTGTCGCCGATATTGACACCTTCATAGAGGGCTTCGGTGAGGCCGGCTTCGTTCATCGACTTCTTGGTTTCATCGGCAAGGCCCTGACCATAGGGGGTCTTGTCGTGAATGACGGCGATCTTCGCGTCCTTGAAGTTGGCGGCAAGGTAGGCACCGGCTACTGCGCCCTGCTGGTCGTCACGGCCGCAGGTGCGGAACGTGTTCCACATACCGCGCTCGGTGAACTGCGGGTTGGTCGCAGACGGCGTGATCTCCAGGATGCCGTTTTCGGCATAGACTTCCGATGCCGGGATCGACACACCGGAGTTGAAGTGACCAACGACGAACTTCACACCGTCAGCGACGAACTTGTTGGCGACCGAGATGCCCTGCTTCGGGTCCGAAACGTCGTCGCCGAGCACAAGCTTGATCTGTTCCCCGTTGATACCGCCAGCGGCGTTGATGTCGGCAGCGGCCTGTTCGGCACCTTTCTGGAGCTGCGCACCGAAGGCGGCGTTCGGGCCAGTCAGCGGGCCGGCGACACCAACGAGAATATCAGCCCAGGCGGTGCCGCTGAAGGCGACCATCGCCGTCAGCGCAACGGCCGACAGAAGAGATTTTTTCATTCTTGTTACTCCCAAATATTCGAGCGGGTCTCGTTATCAACCTGCGCAATGCCCACCATAGTTGCGCCGGTGTTTCCTTCGCACCGGCCGCGGCGGACCGGCACGCGCTGTTCCCTTTATTTGGTCTTCCAGGAGAAAGGTGAAGCCTTCTCGTAGAGCCAATAGTAGATTTTGGTCATTTGCTTGGTCCGGTAGTACCGGAAAGCTACGGTAGCAAACAACAAAAGCACGATCGTGTCCACGATATAGTATTGCAGGCTGAACATCGTGCCGCCGAAGAGGGCGTGATGGATGAAACGGATCGCCAGCCCGAGCAACGCCACGTAGAGCAGCAGCCGCGGAACGTTATGCCAACTTTCGGCCACGCTCTTGCCCGTGCGCCAGGCGGTCCAGCCGCCAAGCACGCAGCTTATGAAAAGAAACTGCCAGATCGACGCTTCTTCGTAGAGAATTCCCTGCATGTCACTTGCTCCAGATGCGGCCGATCAATGACGGCCGCCTTCGAGATAGGCCGCGCGCACTTCCGGATTGGCGAGCAGATCCCTGCCGCTGCCGCTCATCGTCACCCGTCCGTTGACCATCACATAGCCGCGGTCCGAAAGCTTGAGCGCGCCGAAGGCGTTCTGCTCGACGAGGAAGACGGTCAGGCCTTCCTCCTTGTTGAGTTTCTTGATCGCTTCGAAGATGCCCTTGACGATCAGCGGCGCAAGACCAAGCGACGGCTCGTCGAGAAGCAACAGCTTCGGCCGGGCCATCAGCGCGCGGCCGATCGAGAGCATCTGCTGCTCGCCGCCTGACAGCGTGCCGCCGCGCTGCGCCTTACGCTCCTTGAGCCGGGGAAAGAGCCTGAAGATCTTTTCCACGTCCTCGTCGAAATGCTTCAGGTTGTCGAGGCTCGCCCCCATCTGCAGGTTTTCGAAAACCGTCATGCGCGGGAAGATGCGCCGTCCCTCCGGCGACTGGGCAATCCTCATACGCGCGATTTCGTGGGTCGGCAGGCGCGTGATGTCATGGCCGTCGAACATCACCGTGCCGGTGCGCGCCTGCGGGCTGCCGCAGATCGTCATCATCAATGTCGACTTGCCCGCGCCGTTGGCACCGATCAGCGAAACGATTTCTCCGCGATGGACCTCGACATCGACGCCGCTCAGCGCCCGAATGTTGCCGTAGTAGGTTTCGACGGCTTTCACTTGCAGCAGCGGCGCAGTCATTGCTTGGTGCCTCCCTGCCCGCCTTCGATTTCCTCGATTTGTTCGATCACCTGTTCAACCTCTTCATCCTCGACACCCAGATAGGCCGCGATGACCCTTGGATCGTTCTTCACGAAATCCGGGGTGCCGTCGGAGATCTTCTGCCCATATTCGAGCACGACGACATGGTCCGATATCTCCATGACCACGGACATGTCATGCTCGATCAGCAGGATGGAGGTGCCGGTGTCGCTGCGGATGCCCTGCAACAGTTCATTGAGGGCATGCGATTCGCGCGGATTGAGGCCAGCCGCAGGCTCATCGAGGCACAGCAACTCCGGTCCCGTGCACATGGCACGAGCAATCTCCAACCGCCGCTGCGCGCCGTAAGGCAAGTCCCCGGCCGGGTCGTCTGCCCGGTCGATCAGCGATGCCTTTTCGAGCCAATGCTTGGCGAGTTCAGTCGCCTCCCTGGAGGCCTGCCGGTAGGCAGGAAATCCAAGGAGCCCGAGCACGGTATAGCCCGACGCCAGCATTAGTTTGTTGTGCTGCGCGACCAGTAGGTTCTCGAGCACGGTCATGCCGGAGAACATCCGGATGTTCTGGAACGTACGCGCCACCTTTGCATGCTTGGTGATCTCGAAGTCCGGCAGCCGCTCGAGGAGATACTCCTTTCCGGACTTCTGCTTCATCGTGATCATACCCATCGTCGGCTTGTAGAAGCCGGTGATGCAGTTGAATACCGTCGTCTTACCTGCCCCGTTCGGGCCGATCAGCGCGGTGATGTCGCCGCGATAGGCCTCGAAAGAGAAGTCGTTGATGGCCATCAGACCGCCGAAGCGCATCGACAGGTGCTCAACCTTGAGAATGGGATCTTGTGTCATTGTCATCGTCGTGGTCTCGAGGGCCATCAGCCATGCCCTTCCTTGGTAAAGCTGCCGGAGACGGCCTTGCGTTCGCGCAGGAACGCGGTCGGTTCACGCGATCCAACGAAGCCGCGCGGCTTCCAGACCATGACGACGACCATGGCCAGGCCAAAGATCAGCATGCGGTAGAGTTCCGGCGTGAAGTTCGGTCCGAAGACGGCCTTCAGGAAGTCAAGCTCACGCAGAATTTCGGTACCGCCGATCATGACGATCGCTGCGATCGCAATGCCCGTCAGCGACCCCATGCCGCCGAGGACGACGATCGCGAGGATCACTGCGGATTCGAGGAACACGAAGGATTCGGGCGACACGAAGCCCTGGCGTACTGCGAAGAAGGACCCGGCGATGCCGCCGAACATGGCGCCCATGGCGAAAGCCGTCAGCTTGGTGGTAACCGTGTTGATGCCAAGCGACTTGCAAGCGATCTCATCTTCGCGCAGCGCTTCCCAGGCGCGCCCGATCGGCATCCGACGCATGCGGATCGTCACGAAAGCCGTGATCAAGCAAAGACCGAGGATCAGGTAGAATAGGAAGATCTTGTAGTAGACCGACGAGATCGGCAGCCCCATCAATGCGGCAAAGCCATCCTTGGAGGCATCGAACTTGATGCCGAACAGCGTTGCCTTGGCAATGCCGGACACGCCGAACGTACCTTTGGTGACCTCGGTCCAGTTGATCAGGACAAGACGGATGATTTCGCCGAAGGCAAGCGTGACGATCGCCAGATAGTCTCCGCGCAGACGAAGCACCGGGAAGCCGAGGACCACGCCCCAGCAGGCGGCGAGGAGGCCGGCCACCGGCAACAACACCCAGAAGGACAGGCCCAGATAGGTGGAGAGCAGCGCGTAGGAATAGGCACCGACTGCGTAGAAAGCGACGTAACCGAGGTCCAGCAGGCCGGCGAGGCCGACGACGATGTTCAGGCCCCAGGCGAGCATCACATAGATCAGGATCTGGATGCCGAAATTGTCCACCCATTTCAGAGAGCCCTGAACACCGGTTAGCGCGACGATGACCGGCGGATAAAGGATCAAGGCAAGTATCGCAATCGTCGAGAAATTGCGGCTGAAGAAGCTTTCCTCCTTGGCAACTTCCGGCGCCGCCGCTTTGGCAGCCTTTCGCTGGGCAAGCCGCGGCTGGACATAGGCGACCATGAGGAAGCGGCCAACCATGGCGATGATCACGAAGATCGCCAGCAGGCCCCAACGTTGTGTCAGGATCAGCTCGTTGCGGATGTTCTGGTCGGTCTTGAGGCCGACGAACAGCACGAACAGTCCGAGCGTGATGAGGCCCGCGAAGACAGACTCGCGCAGGGCCCGCGCCGTCACCTCAGTGCCGGCGCTTGCAGTTGTAGAAGCAATGTTTGCCATTGAATTATACCTTCTCGACTTCCGGTCGTCCGAGAATACCCGACGGCTTGAAGATCAGAACGATTGCGAGAATGGAGAATGTCGCAACGTCCTTGTAGTCGATGGTGAAATAGGCCGACCACAGGGACTCGATCAGGCCGATCAGAAGTCCGCCCAAAACAGCGCCCGGCAGCGAGCCAATGCCTCCGAGAACGGCGGCGGTGAATGCCTTGACCCCGGGAACGAAGCCGTCGGTAAAAACGACCACGCCGTAATACATCAGGTACATGGTTCCCGCGACAGCAGCGAGTGCCGCACCCATGATGAAGGTCACCGAGATCGTACGATCGACGTCGACGCCGAGCAGAGCCGCCATCTTGCGATCCTGCTCGGTGGCGCGCTGTGCACGACCAAGCGGCGTCCTGTTGACGATGTACCAGAAGACGGAAAGCAGGATCGCCGTGATGATGATGATGATGATCTGCTTCAGCGAAATGGAGATGCCGAAAACCTCATAGACGGACGAGACGAGCGGCGGGATCGGCTTGTTGCGCGGTCCCTGCGTCACCTGGATGAAGTTCGACAACACGATCGACATGCCGATTGCGGTGATCAGCGGCGCCAGCCGGAATGACCCGCGAAGTGGCCGGTAGGCCACCTTCTCGATCGTCCAGTTCCACAGCGACGCCGCGAGCATAGCCACGACCATCATAAGCAAAAGCGCAAGTACAACCGGCACGCCTGCTATAAATGAGGTGAGAAGCAGAAAGACAATCAAAGCGGCGAAACCGCCAAGCATGAAGATATCGCCGTGGGCGAAGTTGATCATGCCAATGATGCCGTAGACCATGGTATAACCAATTGCGATCATACCATAAATAGACCCAAGAGTCAGCCCGTTGACGAGCTGCTGGACGAAATACTCCATCAATCTTCCCCTGGACCAGATCCTTAAAGGTCCGGTCTCTTGTTTTTTAAGCTCATTGTTGAGCACTGTGTTTGGTCGATTCCATACCTCTTTCAAACGAAAAGGAAAGCTAAAAAACGCGACTTCGCCAAAAACTTCCTCGATAAAATCGATTTGACGCTTTTAGAGCCAGAAAAACCAAAACTTCCGCAGCTTCCGCCCGCAAAATCATCAACTTTAGTCGCAAATGCGCGGGGGATCCGCGTGGCAGCCTGGCCACCGAATGGCCAGGCTGGGCGCTGCTTCGCCGCTCAGGTGCGCATCCGCTGCCCGTTTGCGTCGAACAAGGGATTCGGCTGGAGGCGTGCCGGCAGAATCTCACCCAGGAGTTCGATCGACCAGCCATCGCTGCGATCAGCGATCTCCTTCGGTACGTAACCCATGGCCACCGAAACGCCGCTCGTGTGCGCATAACCGCCCGATGTCACCCATCCGCGCACGACGCCGTCGAGATAGATCGGCTCGTCACCGATGACGTCGGCATCCCTGGCCCCGAGGACGAAGGTCCTGAGACGCAGCGCACCACCGTCCGCCTTCTCCTTCATTGCAGCCACCTTGCCGATAAAGTCCGCGTCCTTGCCGGTCGCGATGAAGCGGCCGAGGCCGGCCTCGACCGGGCCATAGAGCGGACGGTACTCGCGCGCCCAGCTGCCGAAGGATTTCTCGACGCGCAGCGCATTCAGCGCCCTGAGGCCGAACAGCCGGATCCCGGACGCTGCCCCCTTCTCCATCAGCAGCTCGAAGAGATAACGCTGGTATTCGGGCTTCATCCAGATCTCGTAGCCGAGATCGCCGGTGTAGCTCACGCGGCCGACGATCACGGGCGCCATGCCGAGGTCCATCCGGCGGATGTCCAGGAATGGAAAGGCGGCGTCGGAGACGTCGAGATGGGTGAGACCGGCAAGCACGTCGCGCGCCTTCGGTCCGGCGATCGACAGGCCAACCAGTTCCAGCTTCAGCGCCTTCAGCGAAACCGAGCCGTCCTCAGGCAGATGCGCCTCGAACCAGCGCATGTGATAGTCCTCGGCGATGCCGGAGCCGATCAGCAGGAAGTCTTCCTCCCCGAGCTTGGCAAGCGTGAAGTCGCCGATCAGCTTGCCGTCGTCCTTCAGCATCGGCGCCAGCGTCATGCGCCCCACCTGCGGAATACGGCAGGCCAGCAGCCGGTCGAGCCAGGCTTCAGCGCCCTCGCCCGTGATCGCATATTTGGCAAAGCCCGACGTCTCCATCAGGCCGACACCCTCACGCACGGCGCGCGCTTCCGCGCCAACCGTCTCGAAATCCGTCGAGCGCCGCCAGGAGAAGGCGTCCTTCACCCCTTCAGGCGCGAACCACAGCGGCGTTTCGAGGCCATAGGACGCGCCGAAGACCGCTCCGGCCGCCTTCAGCCTGTCGTAGATCGGCGTCGTCAGCAGCGGCCGCGCACCCGGCAGTTCCTCGTTCGGATAGCGGATCGAGAAGCGGCGTGAATAGTTTTCGCGCACCTTGGCATTGGTATAGGCGAGCGTGGCGAAATCGCCGTAGCGGGAAACGTCCATGGCAAAGACGTCGAAGCCGGGGTCGCCATGGATCATCCAGTTGGCGAGCGCCAGGCCGACGCCGCCGCCCTGGCTGAAGCCGGCCATGACGGCGCAGGCCGACCAGAAGTTCCTGAGACCACGCACGGGACCGACCAGCGGGTTGCCGTCAGGCGAGAAGGTGAAGGGGCCGTTGATGATCTTCTTGATGCCGGCCCTATTGAAGGCGGGGAAATGCCGGAACCCGACTTCGAGTTCCGGCGAGATGCGATCGATGTCTTCGGCAAGCAGTTCGTGGCCGAAATCCCAGGGCGTGGAGATCGGCGACCACGGGCGGCAGGCCTTCTCATAGGTGCCCATCAGCATGCCGTTGCGCTCCTGGCGCAAGTAGATCTCGCCGTCGAAATCGACGCAGTGCATCAGTTCCTTGCCGCGCGTCTGATTGAATTCGATGACCTCGGGCATGTCCTCGGTAATGAGATACATGTGCTCCATGGCGAGAACAGGCAGTTCGAGGCCGACCATGCGACCCACTTCGCGCGCCCAGAGACCGGCGGCGTTGACGACATGCTCGGCGACGATCTCGCCCTGGTTGGTGATCACCCGCCAGGAGCCGTCCTCCCGCTGCACCAGGTCCTCGACCTTGGTGTGCAGATAGATCTCGGCGCCGTTCTTCTTCGCCGATTTGGCGTAAGCATGCGTCGTGCCATAGGGATCGAGATGGCCCTCGACCGGATCGAAGACCGCGCCGACGAACTGGTCGGGATCGAGCAGCGGCATCAGGTCGTGCGCTTCCCTGGACGTCAGCAGCTCGGCCTCGAGCCCCATGTAGCGCCCCTTGGCGAGGATCGACTTCATCCAGTCGAAGCGCTCCTTGGTGGCCGCCAGCATCATCCCCGATGTCATGTGCAGGCCGACGTCCTGACCGGAATACTCCTCAATCTCCTTGTAGAGCTCAACCGTATATTTCTGCAGCTTGGCGACGTTCGGGTCACCGTTGATCGTGTGCATGCCGCCGGCCGCATGCCAGGTGGAGCCGGACGTGAGCTCCGACCGTTCGAGCAGGACAACATCGGTCCAGCCGAACTTCGTCAGATGATAGAGCACCGAGCAACCGACGACACCGCCTCCGATAACGACGACCTTGGCATGGCTTTTCATGCGTACACTCCGTCTTTCCATGCTCCGGCGGAGGCATGGCCAAATTGTCAGGAAGAAAATCAAGACCGCTTACCTTCCGGACAGAAGCGCAGGCGGCGAATGGTGGCAGCCTAGTCAGAAAGGCGGCGCCGATAAAGACACGGCTGCGAAGGGCGCTTGTCCATTTCCGCCGTTTGCTGGCGGATCGGCGACCCGATTGCGGCATTTCATGCCGCATTTGTTTTCAGCCTCACGAAAGAGGCTGTTCAGTCTGAAAAAGCGGCGGTGAGATCGAACGCCCGCCCCATCCGCATCAGGTCGTCGAAGAGCGATTCGGCGTAGCTTCGCGGCACGATCAGTTCAAACGTATCCTCGTCCGTCCGGGCGAGATTGACCGGGATGTGGCCGCACAGAACATTGGCACTCCCCCCAAGCGAGAAGGTCGCGGGATGGACGTCGAGGCCGATACCTTTGGCAAGGATGCTGCGCACGTTCGGGCCGGTGAGGCGGAAGACGACGCGCCCGTCGCTTTGGTCGACGACATAGGCGCCCCCGTCGCAGAGCTCTTCGAGGCGACGCACGAGCCCGCTCGGCGCCTCCACCTCGGAGACCACCAGCCATTCCCCGGGGCCTGAGAAACGGAGCGACAGCTCGGGCACCGAAGCAATCGACTGCCGCACTGCCTCCGCCTGCCCGGCACGGGCAAGTACCGTCGCCATCGCACGCCAATGGCCGACCATCAGGTGATCGGCGGCCGCGGGCCTCGGTGCAGAGCGCAGTTTCTGTTCCAGTGCGTGGCGGTTGTTGTAGTCGCGAACCATCGCCGCCTCCTCAGGCCTTCAGCTTTGCGTTTTGCGGATCGACGAAGACCGGATCGCAGACCTCGGCGACGATCTCCTGATCGCGCAGCTTGTCGAAAACGATGACCTTCTCGCCGTACCGCTCACGCCCGGACTTCAGGAAGGCAAGTGCGATGGCATGCCCCAGGACCGGCGAGAAGCCGGCCGAGCTTACCCAACCCTGATCGTTCAGCGTCGAGGGCTTCGTACCTTCCTTCAGGAGATGGGCGCCGGCGCGCATGTCCTTGTCGGCATCGACGGGCTTCAGCCCGACGAGCTGCATGCGATCGGCGGCCGTCAGCCCGTAGCGCGTCGACAGCCGCTTGCCGATGAAGTCGACTTTCTGCATCGACAGCATGCGGCCAAGGCCGGCGTCGTCGGGTGTCACGCGACCGTCGAATTCGGCATGCGTCAGCAGTCCCTTCTCGAGCCGCAGCACATTGAGCGCCTCGACGCCATAGGCGCAGATATCGTGGGGCCGGCCGGCCTCCATGATCTGGTCCGCCACCGCTTCGCCGTTGCCGGCCGGCACGGCCAGTTCGAAGGCGAGTTCCCCGGAGAAGGAGATGCGGAAGAGCCGCGCGGCCACGCCGCTTTTCAGAACAATCTTCCGGGCGGAAAGGAACGGAAATGCGCCGTCGGAAATGTCGCCGTCGACAATCTGCTGCAACACCGCGCGTGCCTTCGGGCCGGCGATCGCCATCTGCGCCCATTGGTCGGTCGACGAGGTGAAACGGACTTCGAGTTCCGGCCAGAGCGCCTGGGCGCAATATTCCATGTGCGCCATGACCGGGCCGGCCATCGCCGTCGTCGTGGTGACGAAGAAATGCGCCTCGTCGAACCGGCTCACCGTGCCGTCGTCGAAGACGAACCCGTCCTCGCGCAGCATCAGGCCATAGCGCGCCTTGCCGACCGGCAGCTTCAAGACCGGGTTGCAGTAGAGCCGGTTGAGGAACTCCGCGGCGTCGGGGCCGAAAACCTCGATCTTGCCGAGCGTCGAGACGTCGCAGAGGCCGACATTGGCTCGCACGTTCAGCACTTCGCGATCGACGCTTTCGCGCCAGGTCTTCTCGCCGGCGCGCGGGAACCACGCCGAGCGATGCCAGAGCCCCGCCTCGACGAAGGTCGCACCGTTTTTCATCGCCCAGCCATGCAGCGGTGACTTCCGTGCCGGCGCCGCGTGTTCGTCGCGTGCCGTCCCGGCAAGCGCACCAAGGGAGACCGGTGTGTAGAAAGGCCGGAAGGTCGTGGTGCCGACCTCCGCCGGGCTGACACCGCGCATGCCCGCGAGAATGCCGACAGCGTTGATGTTGGAAAGCTTGCCCTGGTCGGTCGCCATGCCGTTGGTGGTGTAGCGCTTGGCATGCTCCACATGGCCGAAGCCTTCGCGAAGCGCGAGGCCAAGATCCTTCGCATGCACGTCGTTCTGGAAATCGACGAAGGCCTTCGACTTGGCACCCGGGACATACCAGAGCGCAGTGAAGGAAGAGGCTTCTTCACCGTCAACGACGGGAATCGCGGCCGAGGTGGCGCTGAAACCGAGATCCGCGGCAATCGCTGCGGCCTTGTCCGCACCATCAGACAGACAGCCGGCGAGCGTATAGATACCGTTGGCAGCACCGACGGGGCGCAGACCGCCACCGACATCGGGGGCAGCGAATGCCTTCAACTCCTCCGACCAGACCGGTCTTGCACCCCGCTGGCAGGCAAGATGCACGACCGGGCTCCAGCCGCCGGACATGCCGAGGGCATCGCAGGCGATCAGTTCCTCGAAACCGGAGCGCTCGACGACGATGCCCTTGAGACGCTTGCTGCCCTTGGTATCGACGATGGAGGCCGAACGGATGACCCTGATGCCATCGGGCGCCTGATCGCCGGATTCCGCACGGGCATCGACGATCGCTGCGATCGCGACGCCTTTCGCAGAAAGCGCCCGCGCCGTGCGATAGCCGGCGCTGCCGCTGGTGAAGATCGCGACCGTCTTGCCTGCGCCCACGCCGTAGCGTTCGGCATAGGTGGTCATGGCACCGGCCATCATCACGCCGGGGCGATCATTGCCGCCGAAGACCAGCGGCCGTTCCTCGGCACCGGTTGCGAGCAGCGCGCGCTTGGCAACGATTCGCCAGACGCGCTCGCTCACAAGCTTCGACGACGGCTCGGCGACGTGCTTCTGCACGCGCTCGACGGCGCCGAAGACGTTGTCGTCGTACCAGCCGAAGACAGTTGTGCGCGAAAGCAGTGTGACGTTGGGCAGCGATTGCAGTTCCGCGACCGTGCGGTCGGCGAAGACGGATGCCGGGGCACCGTCGATGGTCTCGCTGGTCGAAAGCAGGGAACCGCCGAGCCGGAAATCCTCGTCTGCAACGATAACGCGGAGGCCGGCGCGGCCGGCAGTCAGCGCCGCCATCAGTCCGGTGGGACCGGCACCGACGACGAGCAGATCGCAGAAAGCCCAGGATTTCTCGTAGCTCTCCGGGTCGCGCTCGAGCACGGCCCGGCCGAGGCCGGCGGCGCGGCGAATGGAGGGCTCGTAGACCCGCTCCCAAAACTGCTTCGGCCACATGAACGTCTTGTAGTAGAAGCCGGCGCCGAGGAAGGGCGACAACACGCCGTTGACTGCCCCGATATCGAAGCCGAGCGACGGCCAACGGTTCTGGCTTCGCGCCGTCAGCCCGCCATAGAGTTCGGCGACGGTCGCCTTGGTGTTCGCATCGGTGCGGGCACCGGAGCCGATGGTGACGAGCGCGTTCGGCTCAGAGGGCCCGGCGCTGACGATGCCGCGCGGCCGATGGTACTTGAAGCTGCGGCCGACGAGCAGCTGGTCGTTGGCAAGCAGAGCCGAGGCCAGCGTATCGCCCGCAAAGCCGCGCAATGGACTGCCGTCGAAGGTGAAGCTCAGCGTTTTGCTGCGATCGATCAGACCGCCGGAGGAGAGACGATAGCCGGTCATCGCTCAACCCTCCGCGCAAACTCGGCGGCATCGACGACGGAATAGACCTCGTGGGTTGCCGTATCACGCTCGACCACCAGGAAGCGGCGACAGCCGGCAACGTGATGCCAGTGCTCGAAGGTCCGGCCGCGCGGGTTGGCGCGCACATAGACATAGTCGTGCCAGGCTTCGTCAGAGTCCATCGGTTCGGGGCGGCCGCGCGAAGCATCGCCGCGGACCGCGAATTCTTCCTTCGGTCGAACCCCGCAATGCGGGCAGGTAATCAGGCTTGCCATTCTCTTCCGTATCCTGAAGCCGACCTCGGCCCCCGTTCATTCCGTACTGCCGGGCGGGCCGGCAAAGTGCTGTCAGTGAAGGTTGGGCTGCGGGCCGGCGCCGGCCTCATCGACGGCATAGCCGCGGGCGAAGCGATCGAGCCTGAGAGCGCGCGCCACCGGATGGGTATCGTTCCTGGCGATCAGATGAGCGAAGCAATAACCGGAGGCCGGCGTCGCCTTGAAGCCGCCATAGCACCAGCCGCAGTTCAGGTAGAGATTGTCGATCGAGGTGCGGTCGATGATCGGTGAACCGTCCATGCTCATGTCCATGACCCCACCCCAGGCGCGCAGCACCCGAACGCGTGACAGGCCGGGGATCATCGTCACCCCCTCCTCCATCACGTGTTCCGCCGTCGCAAGATTGCCGCGCTGAGCATAGGAGGAATAGCCGTCGATCTCGGCGCCGAAGACGAGGCCGCCCTTGTCCGACTGCGAGATGTAGAAGTGGCCGCCGCCATAGACGATCACGTGGTCGATGCAGGGCTTCAGCCCCTCGGTCACGAAGGCCTGAAGCACATGGCTTTCAAGCGGCAGCTTGAGGTCCGCCATCTCGCCGACGCGCGAGGAATTGCCGGCCGCAGCCAGCGCCAGCTTGCCGCAGCCGATGAAGCCTTTGCTCGTTTCGACGCCGGTGACGACGCCGTTTTCTCGGCGGATGCCGGTCACTTCGCAATGTTCGATGATGTCGACGCCATGTCGGTCGGCACCGCGGGCATAGCCCCAGGCGACCGCATCGTGTCTCGCCGTGCCGGCGCGCCGCTGCAACAGCCCACCGAGGATCGGATAACGGGCGTGGTCGTAATTGAGAAAGGGGATCATCTTCTTCAATTGTTCACGCTCGATGAGCTCGGCCGCCACGCCTTCCATCCACATCGCGTTTCCGCGCCGGACATAGGCGTCGCGCTGGGCGTCGCTGTGATAGAGCATGATGACGCCGCGTTGCGACAGCATCACATTGTAGTTGAGGTCCTGCTCCAGCCCTTCCCAAAGCTTCATTGAAAACTCGTAGAAGGGTTCGTTGCCGGGCAGCATGTAGTTGGAGCGCACGATCGTCGTGTTGCGCCCGACATTGCCCGAGCCGAGATAGCCCTTCTCCAGCACCGCGACGTTCTTCACGCCGAATTCCTTGGCGAGGTAGTAGGCGGTCGAAAGACCGTGCCCGCCGCCGCCGACGATGATCACGTCGTAATGCGGTTTCGGCTGGGGCTGGCGCCATTGCGGCTTCCAATTCAGGTTTCCGGAAAGGGCGTTCCTGACGAGCGAGAAGGCGGAATAACGCATGAAGGCATCCAGGTGAGTTGCGTCGGCACATTTGCACAGCCGTGAGGCGGAAGCCAAGACGCAAGCCTGGCGCAGGTGCAAAAAACCGTTCGCTGGCTCATCGTGCACTTCGCTGCGCAGCGGAGTGGATCGATGTTCGTCTCCAATCGAATGCGCCTACCGCCAAAAGCACGGGTACCATCCTGTTCCCGATATGCTATGGGCTTGGTGATGGACGGAAAGTAAGGGCGAATGCTGGAGATACTGCAACAATCGGCGATATCAGCGGGTCGGGCCATTCTCGACATCTACAACGCAGGCCCGGCGGTCACCTACAAGCCGGACTTTTCGCCGGTCACCGACGCCGATGCCTGCGCCGAGCGCATCATCCTGGCGGACCTCGCCCGCGCCTTCCCGGAGGTGCCTGTGGTCGCCGAAGAGGCTGTCGCCGCAGGCTTCGTGCCTGACATCGCCGGCAAATCCTTCTTCCTTGTCGATCCGCTCGACGGCACGAAGGAATTCATCGGCCGGCATGACGACTTTACCGTCAATATCGCGTTGATCGAAAACGGCGCGCCCGTGGCCGGCGTCGTTTACGCACCGGCGCTCGGCATCCTCTATGCGGCGAACCACGGCAAGGCAGTGAAGGCGGTCATCGACGAGACCTTTCGCCTCGACCATGAAACGATCATTGGCTGCCGCAGTTGCGGCGATCGCATGGTGGGTCTGGCCAGCCGTTCGCACAACAGCGCCGAGACGATCGCCTACCTCGCCGAGCACGGCATAGCCGACTACAGAGCGGTCGGCTCGTCCCTCAAGTTCTGCCTTCTCGCCGAGGGGCTCGCCGACGTCTATCCGCGCTTCAGCCGCACGATGGAATGGGACACGGCCGCGGGCGATGCCATCCTCCGGGCGGCTGGCGGCGAAACACTGACGATGGACGGTGCGCCGCTCACCTACGGCAAGCGCAACCAGAAGAACGACAGCGACTTCGCCAACCCCTGGTTCGTTTCGCGTGGCAAGCCGTAAGGACCCCGCCGGGAACCCATCACTCTTGCCGAATTCCGGCCGCGATCAGCTGGCCGAGCGTCCTCTCGTTGAACGGCTTGTCTATCCGCGGGACGTCCCGCAGATGCCCTGGGAAAAGCTCCATGTCGCTGTAGCCGCTGGTGAACCCAAACGGCATGCCGCGTGCAAGCATCGCATCGGCAACGCCGAAGCTCGTATGGTTATCGAGACGGACGTCGAGGATTGCAAAGTCAAAGCTCTGTCGAGACAGGATCTCCATCGCCTGGTCCGCATTCGCCGCGATCGTCACCTCGGCAATACCGAGCGACGTCAGGATTTCTTCGGCATCCGATGCAATGAGGAAATTGTCTTCGAGAACAAGAACGGTCCGGACCTGCGGCGGAACTTCGTCCATCCAGCTTACTCCACCTTTTGCGCGCACCGACAGGGCATTTGCGCCGATAAGAGCAAGCTATAGGCGCCTCGAGGCGGCCCGGCATTTAAATAAGACATGTAGCGTCGATTGGGGCCAAGCGCGGACAACCGACCGGTACTGACGTTCAACACCGGTACGCGGATCACGATCGCAAGCGATCGCTGTTTCGCGGCTTTCTCAAGATAGAACGGGAGCAGGAGAATGAAGCAGACAGCCTCCGTGCTTAAACCGAAGGTCAAGGACGAAGAATTCGACATCGGCCTGACCAGGGCCTACCGTCAGCAGATGGCAGCGGCACTGTCCGACATCCTTGCCGATACCTACAAGCTGGTGATCAAGAGCCACATCTACCATTGGAATGTGGTCGGCCCATTGTTCAAGCCGCTGCACGAATTGACGGAAGAGCACTACAACACGCTCTTTCAGGCGACTGACGTGATTGCCGAGCGGATACGTGCACTGGGTCACCTCGCCCCAGCCAAACTCACCGAGGCGGCGGCATTTGCCCCGAGCGGCGGCTCCGTCAACCACGCGAGCGCGGCCGACATGGTGGCCGACCTGATTGCCGATCACGAGGCGGCCGTGCGCCGCATGCGCGATGCCGGCACCAAGGCGGACGAGAACGACGACCTTGTCACCACGGACATGCTGACCGATCGCCTCAACTTCCACGAAAAGGCGCTTTGGATGCTGCGAGCGATCGTCGCAGCCTGATCCTATCGGGGTCCGGCATCGATGCGGCGACGTTCGCCGCATCGGAAAGGAAAGGATACGGCGCCCTTCAACGGCATTTCAGATGAAGGGCCGCTTGGGTTCATTCAACCCTTCCCAGCCCGAAATCGCAAGCAATCCATCGATATCGCGGACATTGCAGCCCTTGTCCGCCCAGCGGATCAGGTCGCGCTCGGCAAGCTTCTTCAACGTCTTGTTGGTATGGACGATCGAAAGACCCAGCGTATCGGCCACATGCTGCTGCGTGACCGGAATGGCGACGCGACTGCTGCTGAAAAGGTCGAGTGCCTTTGCACGCTGGTAGAGAAAGGCAAGCAGGTAGGCGGCCCGTTCCAGCGCCGAGCGGCGACCGATGCTCAGGAGGTTCTCATCCAGAATGCGCTCCTCGCGCGCCGCGATCCAGGTGAGGTCATAGGCGAGTTCGGGATAGTTGGCGAACAGGCGGTTCAGCTTGCCGCGCTCGAAAACGCAAAGGGTCACCGGCGACAGCGCTTCAATCGAATGCTGCATCTCCCCCATCAGGCTGCCCTGCAGGCCGATCAGATCACCCGGCATCACATAATTCAGGATCTGGCGGCGTCCGTCATCGAGCATCTTGTAGCGAAAGCCCCAGCCGGAAAGCACCGTGAAGAGGTGGGCGCTGTGCGCGCCTTCAACGAGGATGGTTGCGCCGCCATCGACTGCGAGTTCACCGGTCTTGAATTGCGACACAAAGGCGAGTTCTTCATTTGTGAAGGCGCGAAAATGGTCGAGCTTCCGCAATGGACAGCTTTCGCAAGGTGTGCGTTTTTCGTTTCGAGTTGCAGTTCCGTTCATCGTTCCATCCGCGAAAATGCCTTCGGCCACGCGTTCAATGCAAAACTGCAAGTAGCGCCGGAGCTGCCCGGGACAAGGGACGGCCTTGAAAACACATGGTTTTCAGGAGCCTCTTGCCGAGACGCCAATGGACAGGCCGTCCTTGGCGCCCTATCTCTTGCATTCGATCCCACCGCTGGAGCTTCCGCCATGCTGCACCCCGCCTTCGCCCCCAACAATGTTGCCGTCGTCACCGGCGCCGCCTCCGGCATTGGATTGGCAGCATCGCGCCATTTCGCCTCGCTCGGCCTGCGCGTCGTGCTCGCCGACCTCGCAGGCGAGAGATTGGACAAAGCGGCCGCCGAGGTCGCTGCCGTCGCGCCGGCGGGTGCGCAGCACGTCGTTGCGGTCCCGACTGATGTCTCGCGCCTCGAAGATCTGGAAGCGCTCGAACGCGAGACGCGTCGACGGTTCGGCGAGGTGCACGTACTCATGAACAATGCCGGTATCCAGCCCGGCAGCGACATACTCGGTGCGTTGGCAGCCTGGGAGGCGACGATCGGCGTCAATCTCTGGGGTGTCATCAATGGTGCCCGCACCTTCGCGCCGGGCATGGTCGCCCATGGCAAGGCGGCGGTCATCATCAACACCGGCTCGAAGCAGGGCATCACCACGCCGCCGGGCGACCCGGCCTACAATGTCTCGAAGGCGGGTGTGAAGGTCTTCACCGAAGCGCTGGAACACGAGTTGCGCAACACCGCCGGCAGCCAGGTTCACGCCCACCTCCTGATCCCCGGCTTCGTCTATACGTCGCTGACGGCCCATGGCCGCACCGAGAAGCCCGCCGGCGCCTGGACGGCCGAGCAGACCGTCGACTTCATGATGGAAAGTCTCGCCCGCGGCGATTTCTATATCCTCTGCCCCGACAACGACGTCGCCCGCGCCACCGATGAGCGACGCATTCTCTGGGCTGCCGGCGACATCGTCGAGAACCGGCCGCCGCTGTCTCGCTGGCATCCGAAGTACGGGGAAGCGTTCAAGGCGTTCCTCGAAAAGGATCGCGACTGATCCCCGGACGTAAACACAGCGTTCGCCGCAGCGCTTCTGGTGCTGGCGCCGCGCTCCGTGTTTTGTGAGCAGAGACCAATGAGGAATCAAGAATGACGAGCGGCATCCACCACATCACCCTGATTGCCCGGAAGGTCCAGGCAAACGTCGATTTCTATGTGGGGTTCCTGGGTTTGCGCCTCGTCAAGCGGACGGGCGGATACGAAGACGCCAACCAGCTGCACCTCTTTTATGGTGACGCCGAGGGCTCGCCCGGATCGCTCGTCACCTTCCTGATGTGGGAGGACGGCGGTCGCGGCCGGGTGGGCCACAGCCAGCCGAGCGAAATCGCCTTCGCTATCCGGCCGGAGAGCATCGGCTTCTGGCTGACTCGGGCGCTGCAATTCAACATCGCCACCTCAGGGCCGTCGCAGGAGTTCGGCGAACCGGTGCTGCGCCTCAAGGATCCGGACGGCGTCATCGTCAAGCTCGTCGGCACCGAGGCGGTTTCGGCCACGGCTCCCTGGAGCACGCGCGATATCCCGGAAGAGGATGCGATCCGACGCCTGCGCGGCGCCACAATCCTTACCGAGAAGCCGGCAGAATCCGTTCGCTTCCTGAAGACCCATTTCGGTTACAGTGAAACGGCCTCCAGCGATACCATCCGTCGCCTCACCTCCGCCTCCGGCGACGTTATCGACGTGCGCGACGCGACTGGCTTCTGGACGTCTGCGCCTGGAACCGGGACGATCGACCACGTTGCTTTCCGCGCGCCGGATCGGGCTGCCGTGGAACAAGTGGGGGTCGACCTGCGACGCGATGGCGCCGGCGCCATCAACGCGCATGACCGCAAATACTTCTATTCGCTCTACGTGCGCGAGCCCGGCGGCTCGCTCTACGAACTGGCAAGCGACGTGCCCGGCTTCACCGTCGACGAACCCGAGGAAACCCTCGGCACCGAACTCTTCGTCCCCGCACATTTCGGCGCCGCCAGGGAAGAATTGCTGCTCGCCATGCCGCAGTTCGCACTGCCGGGAGAACCGCGCCTGACGCAAAGGGATCTGCCCTTCGTGCACCGTTTCTACCATCCGGAGCACCTGAACGACCGCACCTTCATGCTGCTGCACGGCAGCGGCGCCAACGAGACGCAGCTCCTCCATCTTGCGCACCAGGTCGACCGCGAAGCGACATTCGTCGGCATTCGTGGCCGGGCGAACGAAGAAGGTTTGCCGCGCTGGTTCCGCCGCTATTCACCGACGACCTTCGACCAGAAGGACGTGCGCGCGGAGGCCGATGCCTTCGCTGCCTTCGTCGAGGGAGCCGAAGACGGCTACCGCATCGATCTCGAGAAGACCGTCTTCATCGGCTACTCCAACGGCGCCAACCTGCTGGTCGCGCTGATGCTCCTGCATCCGGGACTGATCCGCAACGTCGTGCTGATGCGCTCGATGCTCGTGCTCGACGATGTGCCGCCTCCTGATCTCTCGGGCACGAACATCCTGCTGCTGACGGGCCAGCACGACAGCTACGGAGAATTCGCGCCTCGCCTGAAGGCGGAGCTGTCACGCACCGGCGCGGATCTGACGACGACAGAACTCGACATGGGGCACGAGATCGGCGCACCTGATATTGCTGCAATCCAGCAATGGCTGGAGGAGAAGGGGCTGTAAGTCCCCCCGCCCCGCCTCCGACTGTCCGGCACCCCCTCTGGTCGGGCTTCACCCGAGCATCCATTGCCAAGCCGGTGCCGCATCGTGGATCCTCGGTCGAACCCGAGGATGACGAGAGCGTCGCGTTACGACGATGTCAGCCGCCTACGCTTCTTTTTCCGCCCTGGCAAAATCCGCGAACGCCTTGACGAAGGCTGCCAGTCGGTCGCGGGCAGCCGCATCCGTCAGCGTCCCCTCGTCGTCGAAAAGCGTGTCCGCTTTGGGCAACATCAGCCGCTTGCCCGACCAGAGCTCGGCACCGAGCGTGCGCATGACGGGCAGCCACGCGTTCTGACTGAGAATGGTGCCGAAATTGCCGGGCGAGGCGCCGGCGAGCGCGAAAGGTCGGTTGCGAAACACCTTGGCGATATCGGCCGATGGCCGGCTCAACCAGTCGATCGCGTTCTTGAACACGCCCGGAATGGAGTTGTTGTATTCAGGCGTGAACAGGATGACGCCATCGGCGGCCATCACCTGCTGCTTCAGAACCGTCACAGCCGGCGGAATACCGCTCTCTTTTTCGATATCGCCATCATAGAGCGGAATACCGTGCAGTGTCGCGGTGTCGAATTTGACGTCATCCGGCAGATTTTCCGCGGCCGCCCGCATCAGGCCCGTGTTGAACGACGCTTTGCGCAGGCTCCCGGATATGCCGAGGATTTTCGTCATGAGATCTGATCCTTCCTACTCTACAGGTCCTTGCGGGCGCGCCTCGACAAGGTGAGGGCGGGTTAAGGGCGGAAAGCTGCACATGTTTTCCTCACCCCGCTCTGATGCAGAACGCGACAGCCGTCATGATGGGTCCGTGCGCGACCGATGTCCAACAGGACCAGAGGGATAGAGACAAAAAAGCCGGGGACGAACCCCCGGCTTGTCGTTCGGACCAGACTGTTAGACCAGCGGCTTCAGCCGTGCCTCGATCTGGGCGCGCTTCGGCTCCAGGAACGGCGGCAGCGACAGGCTCTCGCCAAGCGTTTCCATCGGCTCGTCGACGGCGAAACCGGGACCATCGGTCGCGATCTCGAAGAGAACGCCATTCGGCTCGCGGAAATAGAGCGAGCGGAAATAGAAGCGTTCGACCTCGCCGCTCGACGGCAGGCGGAAGCCATTGAGACGTTCGGTCCATTCCGTCAGCGCCGCATTGTCGGGCGCCCGGAAGGCGACGTGATGCACCGCACCAGCGCCCTGCCGGGCAATCGGCAGACCCGGCTGGACCGCGACATGCAGTTCCGCCGCTGGTCCCCCTTCGCCCATCGTGAAGACATGGACCTCACCCTCACCATCCGGCGACGGATAGGTCCGCGCCGCGCTCATGTTCATCACATGAGTCAGGACCAGTTCTGTGTTGGTGATGTCGGGCACGCTGATCGTGATCGGCCCGAGGCCCTTGATCTGATGTTCGGCTGGAACCGGGCTCTTTTCCCAAGGATGCGAGGGCTGAAGTCCGCCGTCGTCGATCAGCCGGAAGCGCTGGCCTTCGCCGTCCTCGAAATCAAGCGACAGGCGTCCGTCGATTTCGGAGACTTCGCCGACCGTTACCTTCAGCTCGTCGAAACGACGCTTCCACCAGCGTACGCTCTCGGCGCTGCCGACCCTCAGGCCCGTGCGCGAAATGCTGTGCGTGCCGCGGCCCTCGGGCCCGACCGGCCAATCGAAGAAGGTCAGGTCGGTTCCGGGCGTGGCACGGCCGTCAGCGTAGAAAAGGTGATAGGCGGTGGTATCGTCCTGATTGACGGTCTTCTTGACCAGCCGCAGACCAAGCGTCTCGGTATAGAAGCGCAGGTTCTCCGGCGCGTTCGCGGTGATCGCCGTCAGGTGATGGATCCCAGTCAGTTGCAAGCTCATGATTGCCTCCAAAGCGTGGCATTTCTGTTGAGCACCATATGGGATGTCGGATCGTTTCCGACAGTGGATCAATAAAGAACGGAACGTTCCCTCACGGTGAACAATCACCCCCGCATCGTCGCTGAAAAAGCACCTAGTTCATGGTTGCCACCAGCGAGATCGGGCGCAACCCGCACACCCTCAACGCCGATTGAGATCGCCGAGATAGGTGTTTTCAAGGCGGGAGATTGCATAGGCCCGCGGGTCGATCTCGACCAGCAGCATGGTTTCCTGCCCTGCCCCCGCCTTGGCGAGCAACTGCCCGTCGGGTGCGGCAATGCGCGACAGGCCGGCGAAGGAAAACAGCGGGTCCGATCCGTGATGGTTGATGTAGGCCACGAACACCTGGTTTTCGAAGGCGCGCGTCTGGATCATGTGCTCGGCGATGAAGTCGCCGGACCAGCCGGCCGGCAGCGCCGTCGGCACCAGAACCGCTTCGGCACCGGCCAGCGCCAGTCGCCGGACGTTCTCCGGAAACTCGACGTCGTAGCAGATCAGCATGCCGCAGGTGACGCCGCGGTGGACGAAGAGCCGGGTCGACGGCTCCGGCGCGCTGAAGATTGCGCGCTCGTAGTCGCCGTAGAGATGGGATTTGCGATAGACGACCGGTGTTGCCTCGCCATCGACATAGACGGCGCTGTTATAGACGTCGGTGCCGTCGCGCTCGGCAAAACCGGCGATGATCGCAATGCCAATCTCCGCCGAAATCGCCTTGAGACGCTGAACGATTGCACCATCGGGCGCCTCGGCGAGTGCCGTTAGCGCCTCGCCGACGCCGTAGCCGGTGACCCCGAGTTCCGGCGTCAGCAAAAGCGTCGCGCCTTCGGCCGCAGCCTCCTTGGCGGCGCGCGCGATGCGGTCGAGATTGGCGGCGACGTCACCCGCCACCGATTGCATCTGGAAGGCGGCGAGCTTCATCATTTTCCATCCGACGACATGGCGCCGAGCAGCTTCGGCAGGTCACCGAAGCGGGCGACGAGACCGAAGATCACCGCGGCCGTCGTGACGAAGAGAACCGTCACCGAGGCCATGGTCGGCGTATAGCCGTAGCGAAGCGCATTGAAGATCTTGATCGGCAGCGTTTCCACGGTGAACCCAACCGTCATGTAGGCAACGATATATTCGTTGAGCGACAGCACGAAGGCGAAAGCATAGCCGGAGACGATATAGGGCAGGATCAACGGCAGCACGACGGTGCGGAAGATCGTGCGCTCATCGGCCCCCATGGTCGAAGCGGCCTCGACCAGCGAGCGGTCGATTGAGGTGAAGCCGAGCGAAAGGGTCACCAGCGGCAGCGTCACGAAGAAGATCGCGTGGCTGACCACCGCGGTCCAGGGCTGGCCGTAGAAGCCGACGGTTGCCCAGAAGGTGAGCATGCCGAGCGCGGTAATGACCGGCGGCAGCGTGAAGGGGGCGACGCCGAGAAGCTGGAAGATGTTCGCCCAGGGCGCGATACGCCGCCACAGAAACCAGGAGAGCGGGAGCGCGATCGCAACCGCAAGCGCTGCCGAAAGCACCGCCAGCGTCACCGAGGCAAAAAGGGCGTTCCGCCATTCCGGATTGAGGAAGATCTCGCCGTACCAGGAGAGCGAAAAGCCCTGGGGTGGAAAGGCGAGCGTCTGCTTCTGATTGACCGAGACGCCGGCAACGACGATCAGCGGCAACGACAGGAACAGGCCAATCAGGAAGAAATAGGCCTTGCGGAAGATCGAGGTCATGCCGCTTCTCCCTTGCGTCCGGCAATCACGGTGAGTGCCACGAGCCCGAGCGTCACCAGCACGAGGAAAACGGCCATGGCGGCGGCGAACGGCATGTTCGACTGGTAGATCGCCTGGTCGGTGATCAGCACCGACAACGTCCAGTGCTGCGGCCGGCCGAGAAGCTGCGGCAACAGATAGGAGCCCAGCGCGAAGATGAAGACCATGATCAAGGTGGCTGTGATGGTGTTGCGAAGAGCCGGCACGACCACCGTGAAGAAGGCTTTCAGCGGCGAGGCGCCGAGCGTGCGCGCCGCTTCCGTCAGGGTCGGATCGAGGCGCACGAGCGCCGGGAAAAGCACCAGCACCGTATAGGGGAAGGCCTGGTAGACCATGCCGGTCAGCACCGCGCCGAAGCTCGGCGTCAATGCCTTGGCCTCGGCCATGATGCCGAGCGCGACCAGGATATTGGTGATGCCGGCGGTGCGCGAAAACAGCGTCGACCAGGCAAAGCCGATGATGACTTCCGACAGCGACAGGATCGAGAGAAGCGCCACCAGCCAGACGACCTGCACCTTCCGCGCCATGCGCGTCAGCATGTAGGTGAAGGGCAAGGCGAGCACGACGCAGCAGATCGCCACGATGATGGCGAGCATCAGCGAGAAGCCGAGCACGCCGCCGAAGAAGACCGAGAGGAAGCGGGCGTAATTGTCGAAGACGAACGCCGGCGTATAGAAGCCGCCCTGCTGGCGCTGGAAGAAGCTGACGGCGATCATCGTGCCGAAGGGCACGACGAAGAAGATCGTCAGCATCGCCGCAGGAAAGAGAAGCGGCAGGTAGTCACCAAGGGTCTGGGGCGGTTCGCGTCTCATTTCTTCAGCACCACGCAGACATCGGGGGTGAGCGCGATGCCGACCTCCTGGCCGACGGTGACCTCCGGTCGCTCACGCGGGGTGGAGACGGCGACGATCTGGTGTCCGGCAACATCGACGAAGGTTTCGATCGTGCCGCCGAGATCACGCACGAAGGTGACCTTGCCAGTGAGCGCGCCGGCGCTAGGGGCAGTCAGGTGCACGTCTTCCGGGCGCACCGACAGGGTGCCCTTGGCGGCACCGGCCGGCAATTCAAGGCCGGGGATCGCCTGGCCGAGAACGACGGCGCGGCCAGAGCTGTCGCCCGCAACATCGAGCAGGTTCGTCTGGCCGATGAAGTCGGCGACGAAGCTGTCGGCCGGACGGCGGTAGATCTCGATCGGCGACGCGGCCTGGCGGATTTCGCCACCGCTCATGACGACGACGGTGTCGGCCATGGTCATTGCTTCGCGCTGGTCGTGGGTGACGACGATCGTGGTGATGCCGAGCTTCTGCTGAAGCTGGCGAAGTTCCACCTGCATCGCTTCGCGCAGCTTGGCGTCGAGCGCCGAAAGCGGCTCGTCGAGCAGGAACAGTTTCGGCGAGATCGACAGCGCCCGGGCGATCGCCACGCGCTGGCGCTGGCCGCCGGAAAGCTTGGCAACGGGCCGGTCCGCATAACCAGTCAGATGGATCATCGACAACAGTTCGTCGACGCGCTTCTTCTGGTCTTCCTTTGCCGCACCGCGGATGCGCAAGGGATAGGCGATGTTTTCGCCGACGGTCAGATGCGGGAACAGCGCCAGCGACTGGAACACCATGCCGAGGTTGCGCTTGTGCGTCGGCACCCGGGTAATGTCCTCGCCGTCAAGCCGGATCGCGCCGCCGGTCGGCAGGTCGAGACCGGCGATCATCCTGAGGAGTGTGGTCTTGCCGCAGCCGGAAGGTCCGAGCATGCAGACGAAGGTGCCGTGCGGCACCGTCAGGTCGACATTGTTGACGGCCCTGAAGGTTCCGAATTCCTTGACGACGTTTTGAAGGGCAAGTCCGGACATTGTTTCTCCGCGAGGATGGTCCCCTCCACCTCATGGGAGGGTTTCGGGCGGGGAGCGGCCGCAAGGCCTCTCCCCGTCGTTAGGTCGGTGGTTCTCCCCGATGACCGGGGAGCAGGCAGGATCAGCCGACGATCAGCTCGGTCCACTTCTGATTCAGCCAATCCGACTTCGTCTGGTAGAGATCGTAGCGCGGAACGATCGGCTCGATGTCGGACGAAACCGCTGCGAATTCCTTGTCGGTGAGATCCGTGACCTCGCGCTTGACGGTCGGCGACGTCCCGACCTTACGCGACAGCGTCGCCTGGATCGAGGGCTGGCACATATAGTCGATGAAGATATGGGCCTCTTCCGACTTCTGCGAGGCACGCGACAGCGCCCAGCAACCGGAATCCTGAATGCCGCCTTCCTTCGGGAAGGTCGAACGAACAGGATGGCCGTCGGCGGCGGCAAGGCCGGTCACGTCGTGATAGTACTGGCCCATCGGGATTTCGCCCGACTTCAGCGACTGTTCGAACTGCGCCTCGTCGCGATACCACAGGCGAACGTTCGGCTTCACTTCGGCAAGCTTGTCGAATGCCTTGAGCAAGCCTTCTTCCGTGTCGAGCGCGTTGGTGCCGCCCATGAAGGTCTTGGCCGTCACTTCGAGCAGGAACGAGTTGGAAACGAGCGCCAGAAGGCCGAGCTTGTCGGCATTCGCCGGATCCCAGAAGGCGGACCAGGAAGTCGGCGCTTCCTTGTAGACGTCGGTGTTGGTCACCAGCGTGATGTACCAGGAGACGGCGCCGATGCCGGCAATGCGGCCATCCGGGTATTTGTTGACAAAGCGATCGAGCAGGTCCGATGCGTTCTTGATCTTCGCCGTATCGATCGGCGTCCAGAGATCGGTCGATTGGCCTTTCAGCATTGCCACCTGCGACATCATCGAGACGTCGGCCGGCGCCTGGCCGGCGCGGGCGGCCTGTTCGAGCTGGACCAGCCAGGCTTCACCGGTCGGCTCGGCGATCGATTCGACCGCAATGCCCGTCGCCTTGGTGAATTCCGGGAAGATGTTCTTGTCGAACGAATCCTTGAAGTAGCCGCCGTAGACGCCGACCTTCAGCGACTTGTCCTGCGCCCTGAGGATCGACGGCATCGCCAGCATGGAGGCGCCGGCAAGACCGGCGCCAAGCAGCGTGCGGCGCTTGATGGGAGTGGTGATCATTCTCGTTCTCCTTTTTGTTTCGGCGTTGCCCGCCTCGTTCCCTGTTGTATTTGATTCCTTACATGTTTTCAGTCCGGGGCGCGATCAGGATCCGCCCCAAAATCCGTGGCCTAGTGCGCCGGCGCCCTCCGCTCGAGCATGCGCGCATATTGCGTCAGCGGATAACACAGCACGAAGAAGATCACCGCAACCAGCCCATAGACCGTGAAAGGTTCGAAGGTTGCATTATTGATCGCATTGGCGGCTCTGAGAAGCTCCTCGAAGCCAATGATCGAGGTGAGCGCGGTGCTCTTGATCAACTGCACGAGGAAGCCGACGGCGGCCGGCCGGGTAATGGCGAAGGCCTGCGGCAGGATCACGAGGCGCAACTCCTGAAGCCGATGCAGCCCGAGGCTTGCACCGGCATCCCATTGCCCGCGCGGCAGCGCTTCCACGCCGCCACGCCAGATCTCGGCGAGGTAGGCGCTGGCATAGAAAGTGAGCCCGAGTGCGGCTGCCGTCCAGGGTTCGATCCGGAAGCCCAGCATCGGCAAACCGAAGAACATCAGGAAGAGCTGCATCAGGAGCGGCGTGCCCTGGAAGAGCGCAATGTAGCCGGAGCCGAAACGGCGCAGCCACGGGCGTTCGGAAATGCGGGCCGCGAGGATCGCGAGCCCAACCGCGGCACCACCGGCGAAGGCGACGGCCGACAGCAGCACGGTCCAGCGGGTGGCGAATATCAGGTTGCGCAGGATGTCCCAGAAGGTGAATTCGATCATGACACGCCGGCTCCCAGTACACGCCGGCCGCCGGCAACGAAGAGCCGCCGGACGGCCATCGAGAGGGCGAGGTAAATCAGCGTGACGACGAAATAGGTCTCGAACGAACGGAAGGTGCGCGCCTGCAGGAGATCCGCCTCGTGCGCCAGTTCCCGCACCGCGATCTGCGAGACGACCGCCGATTCCAGCATCATGATGATGACCTGGCTGGTGAGCGCCGGGAAGATCACCTTCAGCGCCTGCGGCAGGATGATCTTGATGAAGACCTGTCGCGGTTTCAGCCCGAGCGCAAATGCCGCCTCGCTCTGCCCCTTCGGCACCGCATCGAGCCCGGCCCCGACGATCTCGGTCGTATAGGCGGCCATGTTGAGCGTCATCGCCACGATCGCCGCGACGATCGGGTCGAGGCGGATACCCAGGCTCGGCAGGCCGAAATAGATGAAGAACAACTGCACCAGAAACGGCGTGTTCCTGACGACTTCGACATAGACGGCCACGGCCTTGCGCAGCACGGCATAGCGGCTGCGGCGGGCGGCCGCGAAGAGAATGCTGATCAGGATGCCGAGCACCGTCGTGCAGGCGATCAGAAACACGGTCATAGCCGCGCCATGGGCGATTGCGCCCGCGGCGTCCTTGAGCCAACCGAAGCTGAGGCCGTAGCCCATCGTCGCAACCTTTCGAACAGGTCCGCGAGAAGCAGGGCTCCTCGCGGCCATCAGGCTCTAATTAGTCCTTGAGGTTGTCGGGGTTGAGCGGCGTCTTCAGCCAGGACTCGGAACTCGCGTTCAGCTTGCCATCGGCAAGCATCTTGGCGACCACGTCGTTGACCGCCTTCTTCAGGCCGTCTTCGTTCTTGTTGAGGCCGATATGCGACGGCGAAGTCAGAAGCTGGAACTTCTGCTCCGGCTTCAGCGCCTCCTGGCGCGCCAGCACCTGGGCGCCGACGTCGTTGCCGACGACCATCAGCTGGGCCTGGCCGGAGATGAAGGCCTGGATCACGGCATTGTAGTTGTCGAAGCGCTGAATGTCGGCGTTGGCGGGAGCCGCCTCGGTGAGCGAGGTGTCCTCGAGCGTGCCGCGGTTGACGGCAATGGTCTTCTCGGCAAGGTCTTCCTTACCGGCGACCTTGAGCTCGGCCGGACCGATGACGGCGATGTAGTAAGGTGCGTAGGCGGCGGCGAAGTCGATCACCTCGGCGCGTTCCTTGGAGAAGCCGACGCTCATCAGGATGTCAACGCGCTTGTCGTTGAGATAGGGAATGCGGTTCTGGCCGGTGACGCTGACGAGGTTGAGCTTGACGCCGAGGTCGTCGGCGATCTGCTGGGCGACATCGACGTCATAGCCCTTGATGCTCATGTCGGCGCTGGCCGAGGAGAAGGGCGGGAAGTCGGAGAAGATGCCGACATTGATCTGGCCGGCGGACTTGATATCGGCAAGCGCATCGGCCTTGGCGATGCCGGCGGCCGCACCGAGCATCAGGGCGGCAGCGAATGCTGTCTTCAGTTTTGCATGGATCGTCATGGTTATTCCCCTACCCGGAAGCTTTGTGATTGTGCAGTCTGGTGGTCGGCCGCCGTTTCCGGTCCGGCAGCCGACAAACGTTTGTGTCAGGCGGACTTGCCGGTAATGGCCGGGCTATAGACCATCAGGCTCAAAATCTCGAAGAGCACCTGCGCGCCGGCATGGGCCGTGTTGGTCGTCGAATCGTATTGCGGCGCCACTTCGACGACGTCGCCGCCGACGAGGTTGATGCCCTTGAGGCCGCGGATCAGTTCCAGTACCTCGCGGGTCGTGAGACCGCCCACTTCCGGTGTGCCGGTGCCCGGCGCAAAGCTCGGATCGAGGCTGTCGATGTCGAAGGAGAGATAGGTCGGGCCGTCGCCGACGATCTTCTTCGCCTTCTCGATGATCGCGGGAATGCCGAGGCCGGTCACTTCTTCGGCGTGGACGACGGTCATGCCGGACTCGTAGGAGAACTCCCAGAGATATTCGGCCGAGCCGCGGATACCGATCTGCACGACGCGGGTCGGATCGAGCACGCCGTCGAGCACGGCGTTGCGGAACGGACCGCCATGGTGGAACTTGGTAAGATCGTAGGCGCCGCCGGTGTCGCAATGGGCGTCGATGTGGATCATGCCGACCGGACGCTTCTTGCCGACCGCCTTCAGGATCGGATGGGTGATCGAATGGTCGCCGCCGACCGAGAGCGGAAGAACGCCGGCATCAACGATCTGGTTGATGCGCTTTTCGATATCCTCATGGCTGAGCTCCAGCCGGTAGCGGCTCTGGAACGGTACGTCACCGATATCGGCGACACGCAGTTCCTGCACCGGCGTGCAGCCGAGCACATGGTTATAGGGGCCGATGCGCTCGATCGTACGCAGCGCCCGCGGTCCGAACCGCGAGCCCGGACGGTTGGTGACCCCGAGATCCATGGGAATGCCGACAATCGCCACCTGAAGATTGCCGAAATCCGGGTTCTCCGCATCGACCGGCATATGCGGCGCGGTCAGGAAGGTCGGGATGCCGGAGTAAGGCGCAAGCCGCGTTCCGCTCTTGTTGAAGATCTTGTCGGCAACCTTGCGGAAGGTGGGGTCGAACAGCTCGCCGCCATGGCTTTCGCCGTATTTCGCCTTCAGTTCGGCAAGCTTGTTGTCGTCCCAGGCCATCGGTTCAATCCTCCGTCATCCATAGCCCGAGGCATGCGCGCGAGGCGCCACAGAATTTTGTCTGCGGATGGGGCCGGCTCGTCCGGCGCGATCATGTTCCCCAGGCTTTTTCGCCTTTGTTGACGATTATTAGGCGGCAATTCCCCTAGAAAATCAATTGACATTGTTATAGCGTTTCGTGTGAGAAAAATTCACATAACAGCAATTGCCGGAACCGCTCGATTTGTCCAGCCGCCTGCCGCCCTTGAACCCTTTGCGAGCCTTCGAAGCGACGGCGCGACGGGGCTCCGTATCGGCTGCCGCGCGTGAGCTGAACGTCACTCACGGTGCGATCAGCCACCAGATCCGCGCGCTTGAACTCTCGGTCAAGGCGGCCCTCTTTGAACGGGGCGGCAAGCGGCTGAAGCTGACGCCGCAGGGCGCGCTGCTCCTGCCGGCCGTCACCCATGCCTTTGCCGAGATCGCCGCGGCGACGGCGGCGATGACGCGTCCGACGACGAGCGGCGAACTGCGCATTACCTGCGTTCCCGCACTTCTCTCCTTCTGGCTGATCCCGCGGCTGCATCTCTTCACCGAACAGTATCCGGACGTGCGCCTGACGCTGATCGCTTCCAATGACGAGGCCTATCTGCATTCGCCCGATGTCGACGTCTGCCTGATCTATGGCGACGGCAACTGGTCGGGCGCGTGGGCGAAGCTTTGGAGTCGGCTGGAGCTTTTTCCGGTCGTGAGCCCGACACTGCTCAACATGCGGCCGCTGCGCTCCGTGCGGGATCTGCGCGACCACGTGATGCTGCATGGCGACGACGGCCGCGAGTGGAACACCTGGCTCGCCGCAGCCGATGCCAGTGACCTGCAGCGCGGGCGGCAGCATTTCATGAGCGATGCGCGGCTCTCGACCGAAGCCGCGCTGCACAATCAGGGCGTGGCACTCGGCGACACTATCACCGCCGGCAGCCTGATCGCGCGCGGCGAACTGATCGCCCCCTTCGACCTGACCGTGCCTGCCAACGACGCCTTCTTCGTCGCCTGCCGCAACGAGGTGCTGGCCGCCCCGATCGTGCGCATCTTCATCGACTGGATGTTTTCGACGCTCGAAAGCGACCCTATGCCGGAACTGCAGACTTCGGCCCGCACGATTATTCGCAGCCGGGCCTCGAAATTGGAGCCAACAGATCGTAAATCGGGCAAGGACAGCTTTCAGCCGGTCTCGGCGCCGAGCCGCGCCCGCCGCGCCGATCGCCCGCAGAAACGTAAAGCCAAGGCCTGAGGCAGGATGAGGAAAATGTACGCGGTTTTCCGCCCGCATCCTGCTTCAAACCATCGTGATCTAACGCAGGAACACCCGCCATGCCGCATTTCAACCCGCTCGTCGAAAAGCTCTCGCCGCCGCCCGTGCCCTCGGTGCTGGCCTGGGCGAAGTCCTACGACGGCTCCCGTGGCCCGCTGATCGACCTGTCGCAGGCCGTGCCCGGCTATCCTGCGCATCCGGATATGCTGGCATGGCTCGGCGAGACCGCCGCCTCCACCGCCTATACCGGCTATGGCGCGATCGAGGGCGAAGCAGTGCTGCGCGAAGCCTATGCGGCTCATGTCGCCGGGCTCTATGGCGCGGCGGTGACGGCCGACAACATTCACATCACCTCGGGCTGCAACCAGGCCTTCATCTGCACGGCGATGGCGATTGCCGGCGCGGGCGATACGATCCTGATGACCAACCCCTACTACTTCAACCAGGAAACCACGCTTTCGATGCTCGGCATCAATGTCGAGCTCGTACCCTGCGACGCCGGTGCCGGCTTCCTGCCCGAGGTCGACGCGATTTCTGCAGTGCTTCGCCCCGGCATCCGGGCACTTGCGCTGGTCTCGCCCAACAACCCGACCGGCGCCGTCTATCCGCCGGAGCTGCTCGCCCGCATCCACGAGGCCTGCCGCGCCAAGGGTGTCTGGCTGATCCTCGACGAGACCTATCGCGACTTCCTGCCCGACGCGTCCGTCGCGCCGCACGGCCTGCTTTCGAGCGAAGGCTGGCAGGAGAGCTTCATCGGCCTCTACAGCTTCTCCAAGTCCTTCTGCATACCCGGCCATCGCCTCGGTGCCATCACCGCCGGCCCTGCTGTCATCGAGCAGGTGACGAAGATCATGGACAACCTGCAGATCTGCGCGCCGCGCTCGGCCCAGGCCGCCGTCGCCAAGGCCATCCCCGCGCTTGCCGACTGGCGCCAGGCCAACCGCGCCGAGATTGCCGCGCGCGCCGATGCGCTGCGCGATGTCATGAGCCGGTTGCCGAAATGGAAGCTGCAGGCGGTCGGCGCCTATTTCGCCTACGTCCGCCACCCCTTCCCCGATATCGACTCACAGTTCATTGCCGAGAAGCTGGCAAAGCTCGCCGGCGTCGTCTGCCTACCGGGCGATTATTTCGGCGAAGGCCAAGAGAACTACCTGCGCTTCGCCTTTGCCAATGCGGACGCCGAGACGATCCGCAAGCTCGAAGAGCGGCTGGCAAATTTCACACCGCCGGGCCTCTAAGAAGTCAGCAGAAAGCGCGCGGCGTTATCCGCGCCGCGCAATGAGGATGCCGATCAATACGATCGCCCCGCCGATCGCCTGCATCAGGCCGACCGGCTCGGCAAGCAGTATCCAGGCGAGGATCGCCGCCACCACCGGCTGCAAGAGCAGGGTTAGCGACGAAAAAGCAGGCGGCAGATACGCGAGCGCATAGGTGATCGCCACCTGCCCGCCGGCATGGCTGACGAAGGCGAGTCCGAAGAGCATCGCCCAGCCGAAGGCCGTCACCGGGAACAGCGACTGTTCGAAGACAACCGCCATCGGCAGCATGCAGATCGCCGCCGAAGCGGTGCTCCAGATCATGATGCGCACGGTGCCAAAGAGGCTGCGCAGCCGGCCGATCGCCAGGATATAGCCGGCATAGAACATCGCCGCGACGACGGCGACGCCGTCGCCGACGAGGTTGCCCTCGCCCAGCGCCATCGGGCCACCCTTGAGGGTCACCACCCCGGCAACGGCCGTCACGAGGCCAATGACGAAGACGGTGCTAATACGCGCCCGAAACAGAAGCCAGCTTGCGAGCGTCACGAAGACGGGCGCGAGGTTGGCAAGCAGCGTGGCATTGGCGACCGACGTCTTGGTCAGCGCATAGTGCCAGGCCGCAAGATCGATCGCGAGAAACACGCCGGGCAGAATGAGCAGCGCATATTCCGAGAGCTTTTGCGGGCGCCGGTCATTGGCACTCTCCCCGCGAAACCACGACCACGCGAGCAGCGGGATCAGCGCCAGCGCCACCCGCCAGAAAGCGGTCGCCATCGGCCCCACCTCCGACAGCCGCACGAAGATCGGCGAACCGCCGATTGCAGCGCCGCCGATGAGGAGTGCCGCCATGGCAACGCGATTGTGGGCTGTGGAATGCGATGCGTGGGTCACGGGAGATATCCGGAAGGGGCTTGGTAGCCAGAGGCAAGAGGCCCTGAGCGCTTCGCAGCTATCAGATGGGCGCGGCCGGCGACAACCCCTGCTACCACAAAGCCCGAAAGAAAAAACGGCCGCCGCTGGATGCGACGGCCGATTTTCAATGCGTGGCGCTCCACCGCCGCTCAGGCAGCGTCCGGAACGTGCACGGTCTTCACTTCGAGGAAGTCCTCAAGACCGAACATGCCGCCCTCACGACCATTGCCCGACTGCTTGTAGCCGCCGAATGGGCTGCCGTAGCGGTGCGGTCCGCCATTGATATGCACCATCCCGGCCCGCAGGCGTGCAGCGACGCGCTCCGCCCGCTTCGGGTCGCCCGTCTGCACATAGGCGGCGAGACCGTAATTGGTGTCGTTGGCAACGGCGATCGCTTCCTCCTCGGTGTCGAAGGGGATGATCGCAAGCACCGGCCCGAAGACCTCCTCACGGGCGATGCGCATGTCATTGTTGACGTCGGCAAAGATCGTCGGCTTGACGAAGTAGCCGGTCTCGAAGCCCTCCGGCTTGCCGGCACCGCCGACGAGCAGACGCGCGCCCTCGGCAATGCCCGCCTCGATCAGCGCCTGCACCCGGCCAAACTGGACGTGGCTGACGAGCGGGCCGATATGGCTGCCTTCCTTGGTCGGATCGCCCACCTTTGCCTCGCGGCCGACGCGCTTGGCGATCTCGACCACCTGGTCGTAGACGCTGCGCTCGACCAGCATGCGGGTCGGCGCGTCGCAGGATTGGCCGGAATTGTTGAAGCATTCGAGCACACTGCCGGTCACGCGATCTTCGAGATCGGCATCGGCAAAGACGATGTTCGGCGACTTGCCGCCAAGTTCCAGCGTCACGCGTTTGACGGTCTCGGCCGCATCCTTGCTGACGGCGATGCCCGCGCGCGTCGAGCCGGTGAACGACATCATGTCGATGTCGCGGTGCTTGGAAAGGGCAGCACCCGCATTGATACCGTCGCCGTTGACGAGGTTGAAGACGCCGGCGGGGAAGCCCGCCTCATCGATCATCTCGGCATAGAGCATGGCGTTGAGTGGCGTGAATTCGCTCGGCTTCAAGACGCAGGTCGAACCGGTCGCAAGCGCCGGCACCACCTTCAGCGCGATCTGGTTGATCGGCCAGTTCCACGGCGTGATCAGGCCGCAGACGCCGATCGGCTCGCGCAGGATCACGTCGCCGTTCGGTAGCCGGTCGCGGGTCTTCAGGCGCTTCAGCGCATCGATGAAGCCTTGCAGGTGGCCGACGCCGACATCGGCCTGCTGCTCGCGGGTCATGGTCTTCGGCGCGCCGAGTTCCATGGTGATGGTGTCGACCATCTCGTCATAACGGCGCGTGTAGACGGCGAGCAGTTTTTCGAGCAGCGCCAGCCGTTCTTCGACGCTTGTCTGGCTATAGGTGACAAAGGCCTTCTTGGCGGCGGCCACGGCCCGGTCAATGTCTTCGGCCGTGCCCATCGAGATCACCGCAACAGGCTTTTCCGTCGCCGGGTTCAGGACCTCGAGGTCGTTGGCGACGATGGGATCCACCCAGGCGCCATTGATGTAGAACTTGCGTTTGTCGAGCATTCGCTCCTCCTTCCCGTCAGTTTGTCTTTTGTTTTTCAGCAAGCCAGTCGCGGATAAGCGCTCTGTAACGCTCGCCGGAAAAGCTCGGAAAATGTCCGCCGTGAACGATACGCGCGGGTACCTTCAGCAGCCGTTCCATCGACGCCAGGTAGTCGTCGGCATTGGAATGATAGGTGTCCTCGATCAGCGGCCCATCGTAGAGGATGTCGCCGGAGAACATGATGCCGGTCTTCGCCTCGAAGAGCGCGATACCGCCGGGCGAATGGCCAGGCGTATGGATCACGTCGAAGACCCGGTCGCCGAGATCGATATGATCGCCGTCTTCCAAAAGCCGCGTCGCCGGCGCCGCCTTCACCGCGTAGGTGGTGGAGGCATAGGGTTCGGGCGGCAGCGCGTCAAAGATCTCGTCGGCGACGTAAGGGTCGGCGAGCGTGTTCTTGCGCGTCGGATGGGCGAGAAGCTGCGCTTCCGCCGCGTGCACGCAGCGGCAGTCGAACTCGTGATGGCAGCCGATATGGTCGAAGTGGGTGTGGCTGGCGACGGCGGTCAGCGGACGCTCGGTGACGAGCGGCACCCATTCCCTCAGCGACACCACGCCCATGCCGCTATCAACAAGCATGTCGCGGTCGCGGCCGCGCACGTGCCAGATGTTGCAGCGATAGAACTCCTGGATGTAGGGCTCGTCGATGGCGGTGACGCCGTCGTCGAGCCGCCGCACGCGATACCAGTCCTTGGGGGCAATTCTCTGCATGGTGCTACGCATGTCCGCCTGTGGCGGGCAAGGCTACGACGTCGGCAGCGCGCACTGCAAGTGGCACGATCTCGCCTTCGCGCACGCTTGCCGATTGCGGCAGATGCGCCACCAGCGCCCTGGTATCCGTGGCACAGGGCTGCAGATGGCAGCGATAATGGGTGCCGAAAAAGGCGCTGCCGGCGACCCGTGCCTCGCCGAGCGCCACGGTCGGTCCTTCCGCCCGGTCGTCGGCGCGGAAATGCTCCGGCCGGATGGTGAGCGTGATGCGGTCACCGGCCTTCGGCGACGATGCCGTGAAATTCTGAGCAGGCAGCGCCAGGCTGCCGAGCGCGGTCTCAACCCGGGCGGAGCTCGCATCCGCCGCCGCAACACGGCCGGAAACGAAGTTGACCTCGCCCATGAAGCCCGCGGAAAACAGCGAACGCGGCCGCATGTAGACCTCCGAGGGCGGGCCGAAATCCTCGATCCGCCCCTGGTTCATCACCACGATGCGGTCGGCGATCGCCATCGCCTCTTCCTGGTCGTGGGTCACGTGCACGAAGGTCGTGCCGACCCGCTTCTGGATCGCCTTCAGTTCGTCCTGCATCTGGCGGCGGAGTTTGAGATCGAGCGCGCCAAGCGGCTCGTCGAGCAGAAGCACATCCGGGTCGACGGCAAGCGCCCGAGCCAGGGCTACACGCTGGCGCTGGCCGCCCGAGAGTTCATGCGGCCTCTTGCCGGCGGACGCCTCTAAGCCCACGAGGTCGAGGAAGCCCAGTGCCTTTTCGTCACGCTCGGCCTTGGCAAGGCCGCGCATTCTGAGGCCGAAGCCGACATTGTCGACGAGGAGCATATGCGGAAACAGCGCATAGTCCTGGAACATCGTCGTCGTCGGGCGCTTAGACGGCGCCACATAGGTCATGTCCTGCCCGCCGATCGTCACCCGACCCGAGCTTGGCGACAGAAAGCCGCCGAGGATCGACAAGAGCGTGGTCTTGCCGCAGCCGGACGGCCCGAGCAGGACGATGAATTCGCCGGCCCGGATGTCGAGGGAGACGTTGTCCAACGCCGTGAAGGCGCCGAAGATCTTGCTGACGTTTTCGATCGTGACGGAAGCGGTCATTGTTTTTTCGTCCTTCCGAACAGGGAAAGCTCAAGGATGAGGAGCACGGCGACGGAGGCGAGAAACACCAGCGAACCGATGGCATTGGTCTTGGGGTTGAGGCCAGAGCGCAGCATGCTCCAGATCTCGACAGGCAGCGTCACGTCGAAGCGCGACAGCAGGAAGGCGATGATGAACTCGTCCCAGCTGAAGGTGACGGAAAGGAAGAAGGCGGCCAGGATCGACGGCATCAGCATCGGCGCCGTCACCAACACCATCACCTTGAAATCGCTGGCGCCAAGGTCACGCGCCGCCCGCTCGATGTTGATGTGATGATCGCCCATCGAGGCATAGATGATGGCAAAGCAGAGCGGCAGGTTGATCACCACATGGCCGATCCCAACCGTCATCAACGACAGCGGAATATGCAGCGCATTCATAAGCGACAAGAGGCCGAGCGCGATGATCAGGTAGCTGACCGTCATCGGCGCGATCAGCAATCCGCGCTGCAGCGCCGAGCCCGGCAGCTTGTAGCGCGCCAGCGCATAGGCGGCGAGGAAGCCGAGCAGCACCGAGATGACCGAGGAAACGAGCGCCACGACCATCGAGTTGCCGAGTGCCGCCATCAGCTTGCGGTCGGCGAAGACCGCCTCGTACCATTGCAGCGAAAAGCCGTTGAAGGGCGGCACCGGCAGCCGGCCATCCTGGAAGGAGAAGAGCACCAGCACGGCGACCGGCAGGAAGATGAAGGCGTAGACGAGGACGAGATAGGACCAGGACAGCACACTTGCGGAGATCTGGCGCAGCATCGTCAGGCCCTCTCGATCTTCAGCCAGCGGGCGCAGGCGAGATAAGCGACGGTGACAGCCAGCATCAGGACGATCGACAGCGCCGCCGCCATCGGGAAGTCCGCCCTGCGCCCAAGCTGCAGCATGATGATCTGCGGCAGCACCAGCTCGTTGTTGCCGCCGAGGATCTGCGGCGTGACATAGTCGCCGATGCAGAGCACGAAGGTGAGAAACGCGCCGGTCATGATGCCGGGCAGGGTCAAGGGCAGCACCACGTGCCAGAAGGTCTGGAAGGCATTGGCGCCAAGGTCGGCGGCCGCGCGGCGGTAGTTGGGCGACAGCTGGATCAGGTTGGAATAGATCGTCAGCGTCAAAAGCATGACGAAGAAATGTACGAAGCCGATGACCGTCGCCGTGCGGGTGCTGGCAAGCTCCAGCGGCTCGGAAATCAGCCCGATGTTCATGAACATCTGATTGATCACGCCGTTCTTCGACAGAACCAGCAGCCAGGAATAGGAGCGGACCACGTAGGAGGTCCAGAACGGTAGGATGGCCAGGATCAGCGCCATGCGCTGCAGCCGCTTCGGCACCCGCTCGGCGATGATCCAGGCGAGCGGATAGGCAAGCAGCACCGAGATCACCGTCACGATGACGGTGATTTCCAGCGAATTGACCAGTCCTTGGAACAGCGCGTTCTCGGAGAAGAAGCGCGCGTAGTTGTCGAAGTTCCAGACGCGGACGAGCTCCCGCCCTTCCCGCTTCCAGAGGCTCATCGCCGCCATGAAGGCGAAGGGCACGACGAAGAAGGCGGCGGTCCAGAGCAGCGCCGGGGCAACGAAGCCCCAGGCCTTGCGCCGGTCGGCGTCTTCGAGCGCTGTCGCTGATGTCAGGGTTCCGGCGTCTGCCATGGCTATCCCGGGGCTCAAGGGTTGCGGGGCATGGTTTGCGCTCGTTCGCCGCCAAGGCGGCGTTGATCAGGCGAACGCGATGCCGATCGCATCCGCCCTTGTCGTTACTGCTGCAGCATCTCCGTCCAGGCGTCCTGGAACTGCTGGTCGAGTTCGGCCGACGGGATCGGATAGAGCTGCGTCTTCTTCAGGTATTCGGCCTGCTCGCTGAAGCGCAGCGCCGTCTTCTGCTGGTCGTTCAGGAATTCACCCGCCTTGGCGTTGGCCGGCATCGCCCAGTAGCAGGACGAGGTCGCAAGCCGCGCCTGGCCTTCCGGACTCAAGATGTACTGCACGAATTTCAGCGCCAGATCCTGCTTGGTCGAATCCTTCATGACGCCGATCGATTGCGCCCAGCGCACCGCACCCTGCTCCGGAATGGTCCAGTCGAGGCTCGGCTTGTCGGCCGAGAGAACCGCGGTGATCCACTCGCCGCCGCCGACGAGAATGTCGACTTCACCGGTCGCAAGCGCCGTCTGCGAGGACACGACGTCGCTCACCTGTTTCGACACGGCGCGCATCGCCGCAAGCTTTTCCTTGATCGCCGGCATGTCCGCTTCGGTCAGCTCGGAGGTCTTCTTGCCGAGGCCAAGCCCGACGAGACCGATCATCGGCAGATAGTAGTCATAAAGCGCGATGCGGCCCTTGTACTTGTCCGACCAGATGACCGACAGGTCCTGCATGTCCTTCGGGTCGACCTTGGTCTTGTCGTAGGAAATCGTGTTGTAGCCGAACTTCTCGGTGACGGCGTAGGTCTTCCCGTCCTTGGTGTTGTTGGCCTCCATGCGGACTTCCGGGAAGATGTCGGCGGTCGGCAGCGCATCGGCAGGCATTTCGGCGAGAAGATCGAGACCGATGGCGCGGTGCACATCAACGCCGTCGATGACGAGCACGTCCCAGTCGCCGGGCTGCGATTGGTCGAGGATCGAGAGCCCTGCCCCGGTGCCCTCATAGACCTTGACGTTGACCTTGACGTCATTGGCCTTCTCGAACGGCTCGAGCAGCGCCGGATCGGTGTGGTCGCACCAGACGAGCGCATTGAGCTCTTCCTGGGCGAAGACGGGTGCAGGCGCTGCAACCGCCGACAGCGTGGTGATCGCGATTGCGGCGCTGGAGGAGAGAAAACGGCGCAGGGGCGCACCGTCACGAACTGACTGCATCATGCTGTTGCCCTCATGGTTTTGACGCTCGTTTCGGCGTCTTCAAAAAAAGATTGAATGAATTCATTTTTTAAGTCAATCTCAATTTTGAACCAATTCATAATTCGGGGAAACATCAGATGACGGGACTGCGCGCACGGCAAAAAGCCGATCGGAACCGGCGGATTCTTGACGCCGCCGCCGTGCTCTTTCGCGAAGTCGGCTATGACAGCGCGCGCATCGAGGACATCGCCGAGCGCGCCGAGATCTCGGTCGGAACCTTCTACAATTACTATGAAAACAAGGGCGACATCCTGCTTGCCACCGTGTCGATGGAAGTCGAGGAAGTGCTCACTGCCGGCCGCTCGATCGTCGACAACCCGCCCGCCTCCGTCATGGGTGCCCTGGACACGCTGATCGGCGAATATTACGACCACTCGCTCATTTATCTCAGCAAGGAGATGTGGCGCACCGCAATGGCGATCGCCATCCAGCAGCCGGAGAGCCCGTTCAGCAAGCGCTACACGGAACTCGACCGCCGGCTCTGCGATCAGATCTCGACCCTGATCCTCAAGCTGAAGGCCAAGGGTGTCGTCGCGCTCGATATCGACGCCGAGGCGGTCGGCGAGATGTTCTTCAACAATCTCAATATGATGTTCACCGAGTTCGCCAAGCGGGAACCAATGACGCTCGACGACCTGAAGGCCCGCGTTTCCCGCCAGAACCGTCCGCTCGCGACACTGATCGCGGCCCGCTGACCATCACAAAAACACGACCGGAGCAAATCTGCGCCCGGATAAAAGAGGAAACACGATGCAGGATCTCGAACAGTCGGTGCTTTCCGCCGCCGACCGGCTGGTTGCCGCCTTCGCGCGGCACGACCGCACTTCCTACTTTTCGGCCTTCGCGCCGGATGCCACCTTCATCTTCCACACGCTGGACCGGCCGCTTCTGAGCCGTGCGGCTTATGAGGCGGAATGGTCGCTATGGGAGGAGCGGGACGGCTTTCGCGTTCGCAGCTGCCGGTCGAGCGAACGGCATGTCCAGGCGGTGGGTGACGTCGCGGTCTTCACGCACCGCGTCGAGACGGAACTGGAATTCAAAGGCGAACCGGCGACGGCGGACGAACGGGAAACGATCGTGTTCCGGCGGGCATCGTCAGGCGATTGGATCGCCGTGCACGAACATCTGTCTCGCCAAAGCTGAATCAAGAAAGATCAGAAAGCGCCCACGACGACGGCGCTGACGAAGGAGAATGCGGCCACGATTGCAATAGCGTGCGGGACCAGATGGACGAACGACCGGCGCTGGGGTGCTGATGCGTAAGCCGCGTATCGGGATTGGACCATCGGTCTCGAAGCGTTCATCGCGTCTCTCCGTCGTTCACTACAGCGCCGCGCGTCTTATCAGACGCGCAAAGGTCGCTGTAGCACTTTGAATTGCTGCATGTTTTTGTCCTTTAATCGGATCGATTAAAGGAAACATGCAGTAGCGGATCATCGTCCGCCTTCTCTCTTGTTCTCCTATATTATCGATTGAGTTTATAGATATTATTTTCCGCTAAATGCGCATGTCGTAAAAAATCGGTTCGGCGAAACCGCCGTCGTTAATGGCGATTGCGGTCGCGGTCCAGGAGGTGTTTCGACCAGGTTTCGCTGAACCACGGGGTCAGCAACGAAACATCGGAGCCGTGATGCGAGCGCGTAAGCGCACTGTCGGCCTCGACACAGGTCCAGACGGTGAAGGCGGTCAGTTCGTGTTTACCGAAAGTCTGGATCAGCGGAATGTCGGCCGCGTCACGGCCGCGAGCGACCACAATCCGCCCTGCCCGTCGCTGATTGTTCTTGGCGTCGAACGTATGCCAGCGATCTCCAAGAAAGACTTCGAACCACGCGTTGAAATCCATCGGCGCCGGATGATCGCTCTTCGGGATGTCGGCCATGTAGCCGTTCACATAGCGCGCCGGCATGTTCATGCAGCGGCAGAAGGTGATCGCCAGATGCGCATAGTCGCGGCTGACGCCGACGCGATCCTCATGGGCTTCGAGCGCGGTGCGCATTGCCTGGGCATAGCCGTAGCTGAAGACCAGGCGCTCATGCACATAGTCGCAAATCGCCTGCACGCGCTGCCAACCGGCAGGCACATCTCCGAACAGTCGCCACGCGAGCGTACCGAGCCGATCCGTTTCGCAGTAACGGCTGGCCGCGAGATAGGGTAGCCAAGCGGCCGGCAGGTTTTCGACCGGCACAGCATCGGCCAGCGGATCGGAGGCGTCGAGCCTGCCGTCATCCTCAATCACCGCGTCATAGGAGAGCTTGAAGTCGCCTTCGGGCACGGTCATCCGGAAACATGTATTGCCATGCGGATCGGTGATCTCTTCCATCTTCACGATTGGCATGGAAACCGGCCCATGTTCGCGCCGAAGAGTTGCGCGCCGTTCCGGCACGACGGAAAGATAGGTCATCATCGGGGTCGGTTGCGGGCAACGAATGCCGATTTCATAGCCAAAGCGCACGAACATCTCGAGGCCTCCCAGGAAATCAATCGGGAGTCATATGCTCCCCGCCTGCCTTGCCCGCAGAAATGCGGGCCCTCCTTGGTATCCGTTTGCACGCGAGCACCGCTCCCACGGATTGGCCGCATGCCAAAGATGCAACGGGCCCTTCGAACGGGCGAACCGATGCGCTACAGCGCCGCGCGTCTTATCGGACGCGCAAAGGTCGCTGTAGCACTTTTGATTTTCTGCATCCTCAAATCGGCGACGATTTGAGGAACCGTGCAGTAAGGGATTAATACTAGCGCATCAGCCGGCAAGGCGGAATTACACTCCGCGGGAAATCTGCCATTCGACTCGCGCGCAAGGGGCGTGGCCGGCTTTATGGCAAGCCACCCCATCACAGAGCATCGGCCTTTTGCCCTACAATCCGACCGCGTCCTTGAACTGGTACCACCAGGAACCGATCGTCGAATATTGCGCCCGGAACATGCGCCCGCCCGGGAAGGGATACCAGGGCAGCTTTTCGAAGACGTCGTAGCGCGTGGTGTCGCCATCGATCGCTTCGGCGAGTGTGCGGCCGAAGAGATGCGATCCGGTGACCCCATGGCCGCTGTAGCCGTGGGCGAAATAGGTGTTGGAGCCGATCCGGCCCATCTGCGGCACGCGCGTGAAGGAGAGCGCGAAATTGCCGCTCCACGCATAGTCGATCTTCACGCCCTTGAGCTCAGGGAACACCTTTTCAAGATTGGGCTTCAGCTTGGCGACCACATCGGCCGGATCGGTGCCACCATAGACGGTGCCGCCGCCGAAGATCATCCGCTTGTCGGCGGAAAGCCGGAAGTAGTCGAGAATATAGCGCACGTCCTCGACGCACATGTCGCTCGGGATCAGCGAATGGGCGAGCTCTTCGCCGAGCGGCGCCGTCGTGATCATCTGCGTCGAAACAGGCATGACGCGCGAAACGAGCTTCGGCACCGCGTCGCCGAGATAGGCATTGCCGCAAAGCACGACAATACGCGCCGAAACCTCGCCGCCTTCGGTATAGACGGTCGGCCGCGCCGCCTCGTGGTCGACGCGCGTCACGGGCGACTGTTCGTAGATCGTGCCGCCGATGCTTTCGAGCGCGCGCGCCTCGCCGAGCACGAGATTGAGCGGATGCATGTGCCCACCGGTCGTGTCGAGCATGCCGCCGCAATAGGCATCCGACGTGACGAGCTTGCGAAGCGCGTCACGATCGAGAAGCTGGTGATCGTCCATGCCGTATTTGCGCCAGAGCGCCTGCTTGGCTTCGAGTTCCTTCATATGCGCCGGCGTATAGGCAGCATAGATGTTGCCCGGCTTCAGGTCGCAGTCGATCTGATACTGGCTGACGAGACGACGGATGATCTTGCCGCCTTCCTGCACCAGCCCGCCGATGAAGCGCGCGGCGTCGTCGCCGTAGCGGCGCTGGATCGTCGATAGGCTGGCGTTGAGGCCGTTGACCACCTGGCCGCCGTTGCGGCCCGAAGCCCCCCAGCCGACCTGCGCGCCTTCGACGACGACGACCTTGTAGCCTTTTTCCGCAAGGTGGATCGCCGTCGACAGGCCGGAGTAACCGGCACCGACAACGCACACGTCGGTCTCGACGCGGCCCTGAAGCCGGACCGGCGTGCGGATGATGTTGCGGGATGCGGCGTAGTAGCTGGTCGGGTAGCTGCCGTCGCCGGCATAGGAGTTCTGTTTCGTGACCATCAGACAATTTCCAGATAGGCGCTGAATTCGTAATCCGTGACCTGCTCGGCAAAGCCTGCAATCTCCTGGCGTTTGCAGGCGATCAGCATCGAGCGCAGCACGGGATCGAAAATTTCGGCGGCAATCGGTCCTGCCTCGAAGCTATCGACCGCTTGCCCCCATTCCGAGGGAATTTTGGGCAGTTTCTCCGCTGCATAGGCCCGACCCGAAACAGGCGCCGGTGGCTTCCACTTGTTGCGGATGCCAACGAGGGCAGCGCCGAGGATCGCGGCGATGACGAGATAGGGATTGGCGTCGGCGCCGGCGACGCGATGCTCGATGCGGCGCGCGGCCGGATTGCCGCCTGGAATGCGGATTGCCGAGGTGCGGTTCTCATAGCCCCAGCAGACGGCCGTCGGCGCGTGCGTGTCCGGCCTCAAGCGGCGATAGGAGTTGAAATGCGGCGCAAACAGCAGCGTCGTCTCGGCCATGCCGCGCAAGAGGCCGGCAACGGCGTTCTTCAGCATTGGCGAACCTTCGTCGCTGCCGTCGTTGAAGACGTTGTTGCCCTCCTCGTCGAGCAGGCTGAAATGGATATGCATGCCGTTGCCCGACCGTGTGCCGTAGGGCTTGGCCATGAAGGTGGCGGCGAGGCCATGCTTGCGCGCGACACCCTTGACGATGCGCTTGAAGAAGATGGCGTCGTCGGCCGCCTTCAGCGGGTCGTCGGTGTGGAGTAGATTGATCTCGAACTGGCCGATGCCGTTCTCGGCGATCGCCGCATCCGCCGGCACGTTCTGCCGGGCACATTCCTTGTAGACGTCCGAGAAGAACTCGCCGAAATCGTCGAGCTCGTCGATCGACAGGATCGCATCGGAATCGAGGCGCTTGCCGGTATAGGGCGAGATCGGCGGCACCGCGCTGTCGGGCTCCGGATCGATCAGGTAGAACTCCAGTTCGGTCGCAACGACGGGGCGAAGACCGAGTTCCTGATATTCGCGCACGACCGCCGCCAGCGCCTGGCGCGGATCGGCAAGAAACGGCTTGCCGTCCTCAAGCTGCAGCCAGAGCGGCACCAAGGCGCTCGGCCGGGAGGTCCAGTTGACCGGCAGCGCGCCGCGGCCGGTGACACCGCAGATACCGTCGCGGTCGCCGCTGGCGAACACCTGCTCGCTGTTGATGATATCCTCGCCCCAGACATCGACCCCGACAATCGAGAGCGGCATGCGGATGCCGCCGCCGAGCACCTTCGCCGCCTGCTCCACCGGCACGCGCTTGCCCCGCATGATGCCGTTGAGGTCGCAGACCACCGCCTGGATGCTTTCGATCGGCCCGTTCTGCTCGAGCCATGCCTTGAATGCGCTGGGGTCTTCCGCGTCGAGCGACATATCGCAAATCTCTTTTTGTGATCACATTTTGTGATAGTTGACATAATTCAGGAATTGGAGTCAAGCATCGGCAATGGTATCAGGCGCATGAAGGACGCCAGGCAGAAGGATATGCGATCGTGAAACCCCTTGTTTTGCCGCCACTTGCCCGACCCGACGGCATGACCACGCATGACTATGCCTTCAACCGGCTGCGCCAGGCGATCATGGTCGGCGCCTTCCGCCCCGGCACATCCGTCACCATCCGCGGCCTTGCCGAAGCGCTCGAAAGCAGCCCGACGCCGGTACGCGAGGCGCTACGTCAGCTGACGTCGATCGGCGCGCTGCAATTCCTTGAGAACCGCCGTATCGTCGTGCCGCACATCACGCCCGCGCGTTTCGAGGAGCTGATCTTGCTCCGTATCGCGCTCGAAAGCCATGCCGCCCGCCGGGCTGTCGCCCATCTCTCCGAGCGCCAGATCGAGAAAATCACGGCAATCGATGACAGTATCGAGACGGAGATCCGCAAGGGGAACAAGGTGGCAGCGCTGATCGCCAACCAGGCGTTCCATCGGATGATCTACACGGCCAATCCGGATCCGGTCGCCATGCCGCTGATCGAAAGCGTGTGGCTGCAACTCGGGCCCATCCTCGGCATCGCCATGGAGCACGTCACCGAACTCTATGTCGTGGATCGGCACCGCGAGGCGATCGATGCCCTTAGGCGGCGTGACGAGGAGGCCGTTGCCGATGCGATCGCTGCCGACATCCGGGAAGGGATCGGCGGCTTCGACCAGCAGGCGGTCGCGCGCCTTCTGCGGCTGGCGGCCTGAGCCGACGGCAGGCCACGGCCTCATAAATTTTAGTGTGACTAAAATTCCGTATTGACAACGCTCAGGCACGGCACCAAAGTCGTGAAAATACAGATGCATAGCGACGGGAGGCGCGAGCCTTCCGGCCCAATGCCCGCGCATTCGAGGGGGAGGAGTCCGCTTGAAGAGCCAAAGATTTTCAGCCTGGGGCAACACCTGCGCCGGCCTATAGCATTCCCCAAAACCGCCACATCACGCCGGTCCGCCCGGCCACCCCATCCGCCCGTCGATGAGCGCTACAGCCGTGTGAATGGCGAGCGCATCCTCAAGCCAGAACTGGAAACACCATGAACGAACTCACCAAGAGCCGTTTTGCTGCGCTCCGCCGCAAGATGGCCGAAAGCAAAGTCGGCCTCGTCGCGCTCGCGCCCGGATCGCACATGGATTGGCTGATCGGCTACCATCCGCATCCGGACGAGCGCCCCTGCCTGCTTCTGATCGGCCCGGAAAAGGAAGCCTTCCTGATGCCGGCGCTCAACGCCGAGGGCACGCGCGAACACACCGACATCGCCTTCCACAACTGGGCTGATGACGTGGGCCCAACCGATGCTCTGACGTCTGCCCTCGCCGATGTCGGCGCGGCTGCACCTGGCTGCGTCGTGCTCGACGAGACCATGCGCGCCGATTTCGCCCTGCTGCTGATCGATGCGCTGCCGGAGGATACCGCGCGCGAATTCACCCCGGCAACGCTCGGCGCCCTGCGCATGCGCAAGGACAAGAGCGAATACGCGCTTTTGAAGATGAACGCCGGCATCGCCGACCGCACCATGCAGGCGGCGTTTTCCAAGATCCGCCCGGGCATGACCGAGAAGGAACTGGCCGCCGAGATCCGCGGACACTTCTCCTCGGAAGGTGCGGCCCCGGCCTTCTGGATCGTCGGCGCCGGCGGCAATGGCGCCTTCCCGCACCACTCGGCGAGCGAGCGGGTGATCGAGGAAGGCGATGCCGTGGTCATCGATATCGGCGGCCGCAAGCAGGGTTTCCCGAGCGACATCACCCGCATGGCAATCGTCGGCCGCGCGCCTGAGGGATACGGCCAGATCCACACCATCGTGGAAAGGGCCGTGCAGGCAGCGTTGAAGGCGGCCCGTCCCGGCGTGCTCGCCAAGGATGTCGACGCGGCCGCCCGCAAGGTGATCAGCGATGCCGGCTACGGCGAATACTTCGTTCACCGCACCGGCCACGGCATGGGCATCGACGGCCATGAGCCGCCCTACATCACCGCCACTTCGGAAACCGTGCTGGAAGAAGGCATGGTCTTCTCGATCGAGCCCGGCATTTATCTGCCCGGCCGCTTCGGCATCCGGCTGGAAGACATCGTCATCCTGCGCGAGGACGGGCCGGAGGTTCTCTCTTCCCTTCCCCGCGACGTTCACGTCGCCAAGGCCTGATCAAACAAGATCTGATCAAAGTTGCGGCGCCGCTTCTCTTTGTCCGGTTCGCTTGGCAGCACAGCAATGCCTATTGGGTCGGCCGCTTGCGGGGTTTCGTCGTCGTATTGCCGGCTGGACCATCCTGGCCGGGACGTTGCCTGTAGGCTGGCTGCCGCTGTTCGACCGGCGGCCAGATCCAGTAATAGCCATAGGGCTTGCGCTGGACGCCTTCGTAATACTCGCCCTTTCTGGTGCGCATCTGCGCTTCCGCATCGCCCGCGACGCTCGTCACGGCAAAGACCGCGCCCACCATGGCGGTGGCAAACAGGTATCCCGATTTCAACATCTTCAAGCTCCTTGCCTCCTGTCTACGCCGGAAGCGTGCGAGGTCAACCACCTGCGCGTTCCATCAGTTCCTGCTTGACGACCTCTCGCGCCTTATCCATAGTGGTGAGATGTCAGACCAATTTGGCGCCGAGGGGGAGGCTGAATGACTGAACAAGCCAGAGCCGCGCTTCTGCCATTGCCGCCCGCCGACCGGGCCCAGCAGGTCATTGCCGCGTTGGCTGACTACATCGAACAATCGGGGCTTAGACCCGGCGAACGCCTGCCAGCTGAACGCGAACTGATGACGGCGCTTGCCGTCGGTCGGTCGACTATTCGCGAAGTCATCCGCCACTTTCAGGCGCTCGGCGTCGTCGAGGCGCGCAAGGGCAGCGGCACCTATCTCTTGCGCATGATCACGGGCGCCACCGTCCATATGCCGCTCACCCTCGACGCTGCGCATCTGCGCGACGTGCTTTTGATGACGCTCGAGGTCCGCCGCGGCATCGAGGTTGAGGCCAATATGGTCGCGGCCCGCCGGCGCACCGACGAAGACCTTGATATCATCGAAGTGAAGCTCAACGAGATGGAGCGGGTGCATATCGCCAAGGGCACGTCAGGTCCGGAAGACCTTGCCTTCCATCTGGCGATCTACGATGCCACCCACAATCCGCTCTTCCGCCAGCTCCTCGAACAGATGCGCGAAGCCTTCGAGCGCTTCTGGGAGGAGCCGTTCGATCGGTCGGACTTCGCCCGCCGCTCCTTCCCGTTCCACCGTACCCTGTTCAACGCGATCGCAGCCCAGGATCCTGACACCGCGCGCGAAGAAACGCTGAAAATCCTCGCGATCGTCGAGGAAGACATCAAGGAAATGTCCAAATGACCAACGGCCTCGATCCGTTCGACCACGCCTCGCTGACCGTCGCGCATGACGAAGGCCACGCCTTCGATGCCGTCGTGCCGCCGATCGTTCAGACCTCGCTTTTCACCTTCAAGGATTATGACGACATGGTCGCGTCCTACCGGGGCGAGCGTGTGCGACCGATCTATACCCGCGGTCTCAACCCGACCGTGCGCATGTTCGAGGAGATGCTGGCGAAGCTCGAAGGCGGCGAAGACGCGATCGGTTTTGCCAGCGGCATGTCGGCGATCTCCTCGACCGTGCTGTCCTTCGTCGAGCCGGGCGACCGCATCGTCGCCGTCAATCATGTCTATCCCGACGCCTTCCGCCTGTTTGGCACGCATCTGAAGCGCATGAAGATCGAGGTGACCTATGTCGACGGTCGCGACGAGGAAGCAGTCGCCAAGGCCCTTCCCGGCGCCAAGCTCTTCTACATGGAAAGCCCGACAAGCTGGGTGATGGACACCCACGACGTCGCCTCCCTCGCCCGCCTTGCCAAGGACCAGGGCATCATCACCGCCATCGACAACAGCTGGGCAAGCCCGATCTTCCAGCAGCCGATTTCGCTCGGCGTCGATCTCGTCATCCATTCGGCGTCCAAATATCTCGGCGGCCATTCGGACGTCGTCGCCGGCGTCGTGACCGGCTCGAAGGAACTGATCGGCCGCATCCGCTCGGAATCCTACCCTTATCTCGGCGGCAAGCTCTCGCCCTTCGATGCCTGGCTCCTGATCCGCGGCTTACGCACCCTGCCGATCCGCATGAAGTCGCATGAGCGCTCGGCGCTTGAAGTCGCGCGGCGGCTGCAGGCCCATCCGCTGGTCGAGACCGTCTGCCACCCCGGCCTCGGCAACACGCTGCCGCCGGGCCTTTCGGGCACATCCGGCCTGTTCTCCTTCATCTTCCGCGAGGGCGTCGATGTCAGGCGCTTTGCGGATCATCTCGAACTCTTCAAGCTCGGCGTTTCCTGGGGCGGACATGAAAGCCTCATCGTGCCGGGCGAAGTCGTGCTGTCGCAGAAAGCCCAGCCCAATTCCGCGGCCGCCTTCGGCATCTCGCCGCGGTCGGTACGGCTCCATGTCGGCTTGGAGGGAACGGAGGCCCTCTGGAGCGATCTTGAAGCGGCGCTCGCCGTCGCTTCGACTGGCTGACAGGAGCGGCTGCAGGCGGTTTTCCGCCGGCATCCCGCTCTCCCCACTTTGAACCAAACCAACGAAGAAAAGAGGGAACAAGAATGAAGAAACTGATCACTGCCACGCTTCTCGCCAGCCTGATGGCCGGAAGCGCACTCGCCGATACCAAGCTGAAACTGGTCGAGGTCATCACCAGCCCCGAGCGCACCGAGACGCTGAAATCGATCGTTGCCAAGTTCGAAGCCGCCAACCCCGGCACCACGGTCGAGATCATCTCGCTGCCCTGGGGCGAAGCATTCCAAAAGTTCGCGACCATGGTTTCGGCCGGCGAACTGCCTGACGTGATGGAAATGCCCGACACCTGGCTGTCGCTCTATGCCAACAACGGCATGCTCGAAAGCCTGGAGCCCTACCTCGCCAAGTGGGAACACACGGGCGGCCTGACCGAACGCGCGCTCGAACTCGGCCGCGACGTCAACGACACCGCCTACATGCTGCCCTACGGCTTCTATCTGCGGGCGATGTTCTACAACAAGAAGCTGCTCTCGGAAGCCGGCGTCAGCGAACCGCCGAAGACCATGGACGATTTCGTCAAGGCATCGGAAGCCGTATCCAAGCTTCCGGGCAAATCCGGCTACTGCCTGCGCGGGGGACCGGGTGGTCTCAACGGCTGGGTGATGTTCGGCGCCACCATGGCCGGCAGCAACAAATTCTTCAATGAGGATGGCACCTCGACCATGAACAGCGAAGGCTGGGTCAAGGGCCTGACCTGGGTGATCGACCTCTACAAGAAGGGGCTGGCGCCGAAGGACAGCGTCAACTGGGGCTTTAACGAAATCGTCGCCGGTTTTTACAGCGGCACCTGCGCCTTCCTCGACCAGGATCCGGATGCGCTGATCGCCATTGCCGAGCGCATGAAGTCGGAAGATTTCGGCGTCACCACCATGCCGAAGGGTCCGAGCGGCAAGGCGTTTACCACCATCGGCTTTGCCGGCTGGTCGATGCTGTCGGCAAGTCAGAACAAGGATCTCTCCTGGAAGCTGATCGAGACGCTCGAGGGGCCGGAAGGCAACATCGAGTGGAACAAGCGCACGGGCGCGCTGCCGGTGCACAAGTCGGCCGAGAAGGATCCCTTCTATGCGAGCGCGCAGTTCAAGGGCTGGTTCGACGAGCTTGCCGACAAGGACGTCGTATTGACGGTGATGCCGACCTACCTCGAGGAATTCGCCTTCTTCAAGGATTCGCTCGCCATCAAGACGACTCAGGAAGCCCTGCTCGGCGACATCACGCCGGAAGAGCTCGCCAACCAGTGGGCCGACTACCTGACCAAGGCGCAGCAGAAGTTCCTCGCCAGCAAGAAGTAAGCCTTCGGCCGGCGGCGGTTCGCCGCCGCCGGCCCTCGTGACCTTGAGCGGAATGACGTGGGCGCGGTCTCCGCCTGCATCCCGCTCCGACTGAACGAAAACGAGGCACGTCGAAAAAACCGGCGGCCGCACAGGGGAAATTTCGATCGATGGACCATGTCGCCCGCCAAAGCGGCCTGCCGGCAAGCAGGACGCCGCTGAAGAAGCGCATCGCCGACGGCGCCGCGCCCTATCTCTATAGCGCGCCGGCGCTGATCCTGATCGTCACCGTCATGCTGGTGCCGCTGGTGCTTGGCGTTTCCTACGCCTTCCGCGACATCCAGCTCTTAAACCCGTTCTCCGGTGCCTATATCGGCCTTGATCATTTCCGCGCGCTTGCCGAGGACCAGGCCTTCTATCGGGCGCTGCGCAATACGCTGTGGTGGACCGGTGCTTCGGTCTTCTTTCAGTTCGTCTTTGGCCTGATCCTGGCATTGCTGCTCGACAAGCCCTTCTACGGCCGCGGCCTTGCCCAGGCCCTCGTCTTCCTGCCCTGGGCGGTGCCGAGTTTCCTTGCCGGCCTCAACTGGGCCTGGCTGTTCAATCCGGTCGTCGGTCCCCTGCCGCACTGGTTCTACGCGCTCGGCATCATGAGTGAGCCGAACAACATCCTCTCGGACCCGCAGCTTGCCATGTGGGGGCCGATCATCGCCAATGTCTGGTGGGGCATTCCTTTCTTCGCGATTACCCTGCTTGCAGCCCTGCAGGCGATCCCGCGCGACCTCTATGAGGCCGCGAGCATCGACGGCGCCGGCCCGGTGCAGCGATTTCTCTCGATCACGCTGCCGTTCCTGGCGCCGACCATCGCCATCACCATCCTCCTGCGCACCGTCTGGATCTCGAACTTCGCCGACCTGATCATCGTCATGACAAATGGCGGACCGGCCGACCGCACCCAGATCGTCGCCAGCTATATCTTCACCCAGGCCTTCAAGCGGCTGGATTTCGGTTACGCCTCGGCGATCGCGCTGGTGCTTCTGGCACTGCTGCTCGCCTATTCGATGCTGATCGTCATCCTGCGGCAATGGCTGTTGAGCAAGGATTGAGACCGATGCGCGCCAAACCGCTTTTCCTCATGATCGCGCACCGATCGGCAATCCTTGCCTACATCGCCTTCGCGCTCTTCCCGCTCTATTGGCTGCTGAAGGTTGCAGTCACGCCCAACGACCTGCTCTACTCGGAAGGCATTCGAATGTGGCCGTCGCGCGCCAGCCTCGAACATTTCGATTTCGTGCTGCGCCACAGCGCCTTTCCGGTGTTCTTCAAGAACAGCCTGATCGTCGCCGGCTCCACCGCCGTTATCGTCACCATCCTCGCCTCGCTCTCGGGCTATGCGCTGTCGCGCTTCAACTTCCGCGGTAAGTACTGGCTGGTGGCGCTGATGCTTTTGACGCAGATGTTCCCGCTCGTCATGCTGGTGGCGCCGATCTTCAAGATCCTGTCGCCGCTTGGCCTCACCAACAGCCTGACCGGGCTCGTCATCGTCTACACCGCCTTCAACGTGCCGTTTGCCACCTTCCTGATGCAGTCCTTCTTCGACGGCATTCCGAAGGACCTGGAAGAGGCGGCGATGATCGACGGCGCCACCCAATTCGTCGCCTTCCGCCAGATCATCCTGCCGCTGACGCTGCCCGGCATTGCCGCAACGCTCGGCTTCGTCTTTACCGCCGCCTGGAGCGAACTTCTGTTCTCGCTGATGCTGATCTCCGGCAACGACCAGGCGACCTTCCCCGTTGGATTGCTGTCCTTCGTGTCGAAGTTCTCCGTCGACTTCGGGCAGATGATGGCCGCCGGCGTGCTCGCGCTCATCCCCGCCTGCCTCTTCTTCCTGCTCATTCAACGTTATCTCGTCCAGGGCCTCACGGCCGGCGCGGTCAAAGGCTGAGGATTGCTCTCATGGCTTCCATCGATATCGCCAACATCCAGAAATCCTACGGCATCCACCCGGTCCTGCACGATGTCGATCTCAAGATCGGCGACGGCGAATTCGTGGTGCTCGTCGGCCCATCCGGCTGCGGCAAGTCTACGCTTCTGCGCATGATCGCCGGGCTTGAAAGCGTCACCTCGGGCGAGATCCGCATCGCCGGAAAACGCGTCAACGAGCTGGCGCCGAAGGACCGCGACATCGCCATGGTGTTCCAGTCCTATGCGCTCTATCCGCATATGTCCGTCGCCAAGAACATGAGCTATAGCCTCAGGCTCCGGAAGACGGCCAAGGAGAAGATCGCGAGCATCGTTTCAGGGGCCGCCGCCAAGCTCGGCCTCGACCCGCTGCTCGAACGGCGGCCGCGTGCACTCTCCGGCGGCCAGCGCCAGCGCGTCGCCATGGGCCGGGCCATCGTGCGCGAGCCCAAGGCCTTTCTCTTCGACGAGCCGCTGTCGAACCTCGATGCCCGCCTGCGCGAGCAGATGCGGGCCGAAATCAAGAAGCTGCACAAGGACCTCGGCGCCACCTCGATCTACGTGACCCACGACCAGATCGAGGCGATGACGCTTGCCGACCGCATCGTCGCCATGAACGGCGGCTTCGTCCAGCAGGTCGGCAGCCCGCTCGATCTCTACGACCGTCCCGCAAACCTCTTCGTCGCCGGCTTCATCGGCTCGCCCGGCATGAACTTCTTCGAGGGCACCTACCTGAACGGCACCGCCCCGCGATTCGAGACGGAAGGCGGCGTTGTCATCCCGGCACAACCGCATCCGCCGCTCGCCGACGGCGCCCGCGCCACCCTCGGCATTCGCCCGGAACATGTGGAGATCGGCGTCGAAGGGCCGGATGTGCTGAGCGCCAATGTCGACCTGGTCGAGCCGACCGGGTTCGGCATCATCCTGCATCTCTCCTTCGGCCACGCCGGCTTCAAGGCCTTTACCAACGACCGCCGGTTCCTCACCGCTTCGGGTTCGCTTGCCGTGCGCCTGCCGGTCGACAGGCTGCATTTCTTCGACGCCGCCGGCAATCGGGTCTGATCGCGCGCACCGTCCCTGGTGAAAATTTAGGCGCAACCGGCGACCTGCCGGCTGCGCCGGTTGACTTCCACAAGGCGAGGCGTACGGTCGTCCTGTCGCAAGTATCAACCGCCGTGGCGCCAACTTAAGAGAAGCAAGCACCGCCAAAACGACAGATTGACGATAGCCTTCCTTGCCTGCGCCCGGCGATTTTGAGGAAGTGTCATGCGAATTCTTGTTGTTGCCCTTGCCTTTTCGACAACGATGCTCTGTCCGTTCGCAACCCTCGCGCAAGAGGGCGATGCCGCAGCCGGAGCCACCGTCTTCAAGAAATGCGCTGTCTGTCATGTTGCCGACAGCGATACCAACAAGGTTGGACCATCACTCAACCATCTGTTCGGACGAACGGCCGGCACCCACGCCGACTTCAGCTACTCGCCGGCGATGATCGATGCCGGCAAGGGTGGGCTCGTCTGGGACGAGGCGCATCTGCGCGACTATCTGCACAATCCAAAGACCAAGGTGAAAGGCACGAAAATGGCCTTTGCCGGGCTGAAGGACGACACGGATATCTCCAACCTCATTGCCTACCTCAAGCAGTATTCGCAGTAGGCTGAAAAGACTAAAGGCAAGCGCCGTCCGCACGGAGACGGCGAATTGCGACTATTCAACGTTCGTGCAATAATTGCAGGTACAGCGCCGCGCGTCGTATCAGACGCGCAAAGGTCGCTGTAGAACTTTGAATTCCTGCATGTTTTTGTCCTTTAATCGGAGACGATTAAAGGAAACATGCAGCAGGCTCTACGGATTGCGTATTCATGCCCACAGCCGCCAGCGGCGAGGAGGGACAGAAATGGCCGTGGTAGTTATTCTGGTTTTGTTGGCCGTTGGGTCGGTGTTGTTCCATCTGTTGAGCCCGTGGTGGTGGACGCCGATCGCGTCCAACTGGAATTACATAGACAATACGCTCATCATCACCTTCTGGATTACCGGCGTCGTCTTCGTCGCCGTGGTGCTTTTCATGGCCTATTGCGTCCTGCGTTTTCGGCATCGCCCGGGAAACCGGGCGGCCTATGAACCGGAAAACAGGAAGCTCGAAGGGTGGCTTGCCGGCGGCACGACGCTCGGCGTCGCCGCCATGCTGACCCCCGGCCTCTTCGTCTGGCACCAGTTCGTGACCGTGCCGGATGGCGCAACGGAGGTCGAGGTCGTCGGCCAGCAGTGGTTGTGGAGCTTCCGGCTCCCAGGCGCGGACGGCAAGCTCGGCACCTCCGAGACCCGCGACATCACCCCGGAAAATTCGCTCGGCCTCAACCGCAATGACGCAGCGGCGCTTGACGATTACGTCATCGAAGGCGGCGAGCTGCATCTCGAAGTCGGCAAGCCGGTCAAGATGCTCCTGCGCTCGGTCGACGTGCTGCACGATTTCTACGTGCCGGAGTTCCGCGCCAAGATGGACATGGTGCCGGGCATGGTCACCTATTTCTGGCTGACGCCGACACGGACTGGCACGTTCGAGGTCTTGTGCGCCGAACTCTGCGGCGTCGGTCACCCACAGATGCGCGGCACCGTCATCGTCGACAGTGCCGCCGACTACCAGGCTTGGCTTTCGCAGCAGCAGACCTTCTCGCAGCTGCAGGCAAAGGCAGGGACGAAGGAAACGGCGCAGGCAGGAAATGCCGCCCCGGCGCAGTAAGAAGCGCCCCGACGGCCAAAGCGGGATGAGGAAAAGTGCTTGCGGTTTTCCGCTCGCATCCCGCTCGTGAGCGAAAGCAATTCCAGCGTTGGTGTCCGGAATTGCGTGGTTCAATGCGTTGGATCGAAATGATCCGGTGTTGGGAGGTTCTCGCAGATGGTCGACATCCGGCATAGCACGGGCGAACCGATAGGCGCCGCGGAAGTGGAGGACGTCGAGCTTTATCATCCCCATAGCTGGTGGACGCGCTACGTCTTCAGCCAGGATGCCAAGATCATCGCCGTGCAATATGCCTCGACCGCGATCGCCATCGGCATGGTCGCCCTGGTGCTCTCCTGGCTGATGCGGCTGCAGCTCGGCTTTCCCGGCGCCTTCGCCTTCATCGACGCCGAGCGCTACTACCAGTTCATCACCATGCACGGCATGATCATGGTGATCTACCTGCTGACAGCTCTCTTCCTTGGTGGCTTTGGCAACTACCTGATCCCGCTGATGCTTGGCGCGCGCGATATGGTCTTCCCCTATGCCAACATGCTGAGCTACTGGCTTTACCTGCTCGCTGTGCTCGTGCTCGTCGCCAGCTTCTTCGCCCCCGGGGGCCCGACCGGCGCCGGCTGGACGCTCTACCCACCCCAGGCGGTTCTCTCTGGCACGCCCGGCGGCAAGGACTGGGGCATCATCCTGATGCTCTCCTCGCTCATCCTCTTCATCATCGGCTTCACCATGGGCGGCCTCAACTATGTCGTCACCGTGCTGCAGGGCCGCACCCGCGGCATGACGCTGATGCGCATGCCGCTCACCGTCTGGGGCATCTTCACCGCGACGGTCATGGCGCTGCTTGCCTTCCCCGCCCTCTTCGTCGCCTGCGTCATGATGCTGTTCGACCGGGTGCTCGGCACCAGCTTCTTCATGCCGGCGATCGTCGAGATGGGCGAGCAGCTGCAGCACGGCGGCGGCAGCCCGATCCTGTTCCAGCACCTCTTCTGGTTCTTCGGCCACCCGGAGGTCTATATCGTCGCGCTGCCGGCCTTCGGCATCGTCTCCGATCTCATCAGTACCCATGCCCGCAAGAACATCTTCGGCTACCGCATGATGGTCTGGGCGATCGTCATCATCGGCGCGCTTTCCTTCATCGTCTGGGCGCACCACATGTATGTCAGCGGTATGAACCCCTATTTCGGTTTCTTCTTCGCGACGACCACGCTGATCATCGCCGTGCCGACGGCGATCAAGGTCTACAACTGGGTGCTGACGCTCTGGCGCGGCGATATCCACCTGACGCTGCCAATGCTGTTTGCGCTCGCCTTCATCGTCACCTTCGTCAATGGCGGGCTGACCGGCCTCTTCCTCGGCAACGTCGTCGTCGACGTGCCGCTCTCCGACACGATGTTCGTCGTTGCGCATTTCCATATGGTCATGGGCGTGGCGCCGATCCTCGTCATCTTCGGCGCGATCTATCACTGGTATCCGAAGATCACCGGCCGCATGCTCAACGAGGTGATGGGCCAGATCCATTTCTGGGTCACCTTCGTCGGTGCCTATCTGATTTTCTTCCCGATGCACTATCTCGGCCTCATCGGCATGCCGCGGCGCTATTATGAAATGGGCGAAACCGCCTTCGTCCCGGCCTCTGCCCATACGCTCAACGAGTTCATCACCATCATGGCGCTGGTCGTCGGCGCCGCTCAGCTCCTCTTCCTCTTCAATCTCATCTGGAGCATTCGCCATGGTCGTGAGGCCGGTGGCAATCCCTGGCGGGCAACAACGCTCGAATGGCAGACACCGGAGACGCCGCCACGCCACGGCAACTGGAAGGAACTGCCGGTCGTCTACCGCTGGCCCTATGACTACAGCGTGCCGGGAGCGGCCGAGGATTTCATTCCGCAGAACCAGCCGGGCTCCGCAGGTCATGCGCCGGAGGGTGCCTCATGAACGTCACCTTGATCCTGCTGGCCGTGATTCTCACGATCGCCGGCTGGTGGCTCAGCCGGCAGCGGCTCTTCTCAAAGCCCTGGCTGGAGGTAGGTCACGCGTTTGACCCGCGTCCAGATGGTCGTCCTTCGATCCCACCCGCAAAAATCGGCCTCGGCGTCTTCCTCGCCGTCGTCGCCGCACTCTTCTCGCTTTTCATCAGCGCCTATTTCATGCGCATGGCATCCACCGACTGGTGGTCGACGCCAATGCCGAAAGTCCTCTGGCTGAACACCGCCATCCTCGGGCTCGGCAGCCTCTTGCTTCACGCTGCGCGCGTCACCGCCGAGAACCACCGTGACGAGGCAAGCCGAACGGCCCTGATCGCCGCGCTTGCCGCGGGGCTCGCCTTCCTCGCGGGCCAGGTCTTCGCCTGGCGCGAACTGACCGAGGCCGGCTTTCTCATCGCCGACAACCCGGCCAACAGCTTCTTCTACATGATATCAGGCATGCATGGCCTGCACATCCTCGGCGGCCTCTTCGCGCTCACCCGAGTGATCGTGAGAACGCGCGCCGGCCCGATGGACGAGAGGGCCGTGCTGTCGATCACGCTCTGCGCCACCTATTGGCATTTCATGCTGGCCGTTTGGCTGGTGCTTTTCGCGCTCTTTTCCGGCTGGGCCAACGACTTCGTCGAGCTCTGCCGGCAACTCTTGACCTAAGGAGCCAAGGCATGTCCGTCGAGACACATTCGCCTGTCCGAGAACCGCTCCACCGCCCGGCGGGACTTGCCGGTTTCGCCGCCGACTGGGCTTCGGATCAAAGGACGTTCAAGAACGTCTCCTGGGGCAAGGCGATGATGTGGATCTTCCTCCTCAGCGACACCTTCATCTTCGGTTGTTTCCTCATCGCCTACATGTCGGCGCGCATGTCGACGGCCGTTCCGTGGCCCAATCCGAGCGAGGTCTTCGCGCTGCACATCGGCGGTTCCGACGTGCCGCTGATCCTGATCGCCATCATGACCTTCGTGCTGATCACCTCGAGCGGCACAATGGCCATGGCCGTCAACTTCGGCTACCGCCAGGATCGAAAGAAAACCGCTTTGCTCATGGTGGTGACGGCGCTCTTCGGCGCCACCTTCGTCGGCATGCAGGCCTTCGAGTGGACCAAGCTGATCACCGAAGGCGTACGCCCCTGGGGCAACCCTTGGGGTGCGGCGCAATTCGGCTCGACCTTCTTCATGATCACCGGCTTCCACGGCACCCACGTCACGATCGGCGTCATCTTCCTGCTGATCATCGCCCGCAAGGTCTGGCGTGGCGACTTCGACACCGGCAGGCGCGGCTTCTTCACGAGCCGCAAGGGGCAATACGAGATCGTCGAGATCACCGGCCTCTACTGGCACTTCGTCGACCTCGTCTGGGTCTTCATCTTCGCATTCTTCTATCTGTGGTGAGGCATGGCCATGACCGAAACGACGGCACACACCGACACGATACCGCAGGCAGGGTCGCGGGCACCGGCGCATGAACAACACCAGCAGCATCCGATCGGCCTCTACCTGGTCGTCTGGGTGCTGCTGTTCGTGCTCAGCACCTTCTCCTATCTCGTCGACTATGTCGGGCTGCAGGGCTATCTCAGATGGTCGCTGATCCTGCTCTTCATGGTGCTGAAGGCCGGCCTGATCGTCGCGATCTTCATGCACATGGCCTGGGAACGACTGGCACTGATCTACGCGATCCTGCTGCCGCCGCTGCTGGTGCTGGTCTTCGTGGCGCTGATGGTCTCGGAATCGCACTACGTGCTCTTCACCCGCCTCGCCTTCTTCGGCGCCGCACCCTGATCGCCAGGTCGCAGAGCATGCCGGGACACCCCAGGTAAATCACCTGCGTCGGAGGGGGCGGCGTCGCCGCAAAACCGACATTCGTGCCCCATGCGATGACGCATTCGAATGCGCCCGCGTCTTCTGTATGCTAAGAGAAATCGCTTCGATGTTCCTCGGCGCTTTTTCTCACGAAATCAGTGGCATGACCGTCCCGATAGCTCTCGTTCCACGATCCACAGATTGCTCGGCTCTGGTCGTGCAGTTTGATGATTATGTCGTAGACAGGCTCTAGTCGGGGCGTCTCAAGCCGTAAAATCCGGCATCCAATCCAACTAGGGTCGCAAGCAATGGCAGAGTTTCCGCAAAAGGCGAAGGTCGTAATCATCGGGCTGGGTGGCATCGTGGGTGCCTCGATCGCGCACCACCTGATCGAGCGCGGCTGGGACGATATCGTCGGCATCGACAAGTCAGGTGTGCCGACCGACATCGGCTCGACGGCGCATGCCTCGGACTTCTGCTACACCACCAGCCACGATTATCTTTCGGTCTGGACGACGCAGTATTCGATCGATTTCTTCGAGAAGATGGGCCACTACGCCCGCATCGGCGGCCTGGAAGTCGCCCGCACCGGCGATGATGTCTGGATGGAGGAGATCAAGCGCAAGCTTTCTTCCGCCAAGGCCTTCGGCACCCGCGCGCACTATGTCTCGCCGGCCGAAATCAAGAAGATGTTCCCTCTGATCGAAGAGGACCAGGTGATGGGCGGCATGTTCGACCCGGATGCCGGCCTCGTCATCCCGCGCTCGCAGACGGTTGCTGGCAAGCTGGTCGATGCGGCCGAAAAGTCCGGCAAGCTGCAGGTCTACGGCAACACGCCGGCAAAGTCGCTTATCGTCGAGAACGGCCGCATCAAGGGCGTCGTCACCCACCGCGGCACGATCATGGCCGACCACGTCATCGTCTGCGCCGGCATCTGGGGCCGCTTGATCGCCGAAATGGTCGGCGAGGATCTGCCGGTCATGCCGGTCGACCATCCGCTCACCTTCTTCGGCCCGTATAACGAGTTCGAAGGCACCGGCAAGGAAATCGGTTTCCCGCTGCTGCGCGACCAGGGCAACTCCGCCTATATGCGCGACACCGGCGACCCGAAGACCACCGAAGGCGGCCAGATCGAGTGGGGTTATTACGAGACCACCAATCCGCGCCTCTGCCATCCCCGGCATATTCTCGAAAAGCACGAAGCGCGCCTGTCGCCGTCACAGCGCGACCTCGAGATGGAGCAGATCATCGAGCCGCTCGAGCGCGCCATGGAGCTGACGCCGATCCTCGGCGAGCTTGGCTATAACGAGAGCCACTCGTTCAACGGCTTGCTTCAGGTATCGGCCGCCGGCGGCCCCTCCTGCGGCGAGAGCCAGAAGGTGCGCGGCCTCTGGTACTGCGTCGCCATCTGGGTGAAGGACGGCCCCGGCTACGGCAAGCTGATCGCCGACTGGATGACCGACGGCCGCACCGAGATCGACCATGCCTCGATCGACTATTCCCGCTTCTACCCGCACCAGCTCGAGGAGACGTTCATCGAGGGCCGCTGCTTCGAGGCGGCGCAGAAGATCTATTACCCCGCCGTGCACACGCGCGAACCCTATGCCAGCGGCCGCAACGTCAAGCGCTCGCCCTTCTACGAGCGCGAGAAGGAGCTCGGCGGCTACTTCATGGAACTCGGCGGCTGGGAGCGCGCGCACGGCTACGCCGCCAACGAACATCTTCTCGAAAAATACGGCGACCGCGTTCCGGTGCGCGAGAACGAGTGGGACAGCCGCCATTTCTGGCGCGTGTCCAACGCCGAACATCTGGCGATGAGCGAGGATTGCGGCATCGTCAACCTGTCGCACTTCCACATGGTCGACATCGAAGGTCCTGACCATGTCGAACTGCTCGAGTGGCTTTGCGCCGCCAAGATCGGTGGCGACGGCAACATCGGCAAGGGCATCTACACCCACTTCCTCGATGACGAGGGCATGGTGCGGGCCGACTTCACCGTCTTCCGCATGGCCGACCGCTGCCGTCTCGTGAACGGCGCCGATGCCGGACCGCGCGACTTCCAGTACATGCGCCGCGTCGCGGAAGACCGCGGCCTTGACGTCACCATCACCGACGTTTCGGAAAAATTCATCACCATCGGCATCTGGGGGCCCAATGCCCGCCAAACGCTGAAGAAGGTGGTTGCCGATCCGGCGGGCCTCGATCTCGAGAACTTCGCCTTCGCCGCCATCAAGCCGATCGAAATCGCCGGCAAAAAGGTCACCGCCTTCCGCATCTCCTATGTCGGCGAGCAGGGCTGGGAACTGCATATGAAGTACGAGGACGGCCTTGCCGTCTGGGACGCGCTACGCGCCACCGGCGTCATGGCCTTCGGCGTCGAAACCTATGCCAACTCGCGCCGCATGGAAAAGAGCCTGCGCCTGCAGAACGCCGATCTTCTCACCCAGTACAACCTGATCGAGGCCGACCTTGCCCGTCCGAAGGTCAAGGACGTCGACTTCCGCGGCAAGGCCAAGCACCTCGAATACAAGGCGCGCGAACACCAGCCCGCCATGCTCTGCACGCTCGTTCTGACGGAGAATACCGACAAGAATGGCGTGAAGCGCTACCCGGTCGGCACCCTGCCGGTGATGGATCCGGAAACCGGCAAGGTGCTGGTCGACGAACTCGGCCGCCGCTCCTACACCACCTCGATCGCCTTCGGGCCGACGATCGGCAAGAACATCGCGCTTGCCTATCTGCCCTGGTCCCATTGCCAGGTCGGCCGCAAGTTGAACGTCGAATACTTCGCCGAGACCTATCCGGTCGAAGTCGTCGGCATCGGCTACAAGCCGCTCTACGACCCCGAGAACCTGAAGCCGCGCACCTGATCGATCGGCACCAGAACCAAAAACGAAAAGGCCCGCTCACATCCGAGCGGGCCTTTTTACTGTCCGGCGCACCAAAATCGCCGTCAGGGCAGCACGTGCCCGGCCGCAGTAAAGAGGCGGTACCAGTCTTCGCGCGACAGCGTGGTATCCGCGCCGGGCGCGATGTCTGCCAGCCGTTCCGGGCTCGTCGTTCCAAGGACCACCTGGATGTTGGCCGGATGCCGGGCGATCCAGGCGTAGGCGATGGCCGACGGCGACACCGCATATTTGCCGGAGAGTTCGTCGAGCACCCGGTTGAGTTCGGGAAAATTGGTTTCGTCGCCGACGAAGACACCGCCGAAAAAGCCCTGCTGGAACGGTGACCAGGCCTGCAGCGTCATGCGGTTGATCCGCGAATAGACGACCACCTCGCCGTCGCGGTCGATCGACTGCTCGAGACCCGCCATGTTCGCGGCAATCCCAAACGCGACCGAGGGGGCGTGGGCAATGCTGAGCTGGATCTGATTGGCGACGAGCGGCTGGCTCACGGCCGTCTTCAGGAGATCGATCTGCCGCGGCGTATGGTTCGACACGCCGAAATGCCTGACCTTGCCGCCCGCCTGCAGTTTGTCGAAGGCATCGGCCACTTCCTCCGGCTCCACCAGGGCATCCGGGCGATGCAGCAGCAAAAGATCGAGATAGTCGGTCTTCAGTGCCGCAAGCGAGCGGTCGACGGACTGGAGGATATGGTCGCGGGAGAAATCGAAGTAGCCGCGCCGGATACCGCACTTGCTCTGGATAACGATCTGTTCACGCTCGGCAGGATTCAGCCGCAACGCATCGCCGAACCGACGCTCGCAGGCATGCAGTTCGCCGCCATAAATGTCGGCGTGATCGAAGACGTTGATGCCGACGTCCCGCGCCTTGCCATAGAGCCGGGCAATGGCGTCATCACTGAGATCGGCGATCCGCATCAGGCCGAGAACGGCGGATGAAACGGAGAGGTCGGTTGTTCCCAGATTGAATTTTTTCATCGGATTACGCTCGCACCGTCAACATTGTTTCGAAGGAGGATTTCCGCCCGCAGGCGCAACTGGCTGCGGAAGCGAATCTTTGATCCTCAATCTCTACCAGCCCGAGGGCGCTTGGCAAACGCCTCGGGCATTGTTGACGATCGTGCGAAGCGGGTAGCGAAGACGAGCAATGCGCCGGGTTGCCCGCTAGCGCTTTGCTGTTGTCCTATTGTCGTGGGAGCCGACAGGGTCGCCCGGCCCACGACCAGCGGTTTGATCAGGCAGCCGACCGATAACGCTCAGCCGGCTCGGATTGTGCGAAATTCGGCAGCATCGCCTGGCGCGCGGCGTCGAACGTATGCCACTGGCCGGCGTCCGGCAGCGGCGGGATCGTCACCAACTCGCGGCGATCAAAGCCGACTAGTGCCGCATCGACGAGATCGCCGGCCTCCATCACGCCCGCAAGCGTTTCGACATCGACGCCCGCATGATCCCAGATCTCGGTGCGCGTCGCAGCCGGCAGCACCGCCTGCACATAGACGCCCTTGGGCGCCAGCTCGACGTTCAGCCCCTGGGAAAGGAACAGCACGAAGGCCTTCGTCGCGCCATAGACAGTAGCACCCATCTCCGGCGCAAGGCCGACGACGGAAGCGATGTTGACGACCGCCCCCTCACCCCTCTCGGCAAAACGCGGCGCTACGGCATGGGCCAGCCTGGTGACGGCAGTAATATTGAGCGAGATGAGCTTCGAAATGTCCTCGCCCTTTTGCTGAAGGAAGCCGCGCGGGATCGATGTGCCGGCATTGTTGACCAGAACACCAATGCGCTCATCCTCGCGCAGGCGCTGCTCGACCTTGGCCAAATCCTGCTCGTCCGTCAGGTCGGCGGGCACAACGTCGACATTCACGCCGGTTTCGCTCCGCAGCCGCTCGGCAAGCTCTGCCATGCGCACCGCATTGCGTGCGACCAGAATGAGATCGTGACCGCGGCGCGCAAATCGCTCCGCATAGACGGCGCCGATACCGGTGGAAGCACCGGTTACGAGGACTGCAGGCTTCTTGCTCATCGGGTGTGCTCCTTTGATTTATTCATGATAGTCATCATGTATTTGGATATATGACGGCCATCATGTATAATGTCAATCGAAATTTAGGAGACGGTGATGCGCGTGAGCCGACAACAGGTCGAAGACAACAAGCGAACCATTCTGGAGGCGGCTGGTCGGCTGTTCCGGGAGCGTGGTTTCGAGTCCGTCACAGTGACGGATGTGATGAAGTCGGCCGGGCTCACCCACGGCGGCTTCTACGGCTACTTCAAGTCCAAGGATGATCTGATTGCCCAGACCCTGGCCGGACTCCGGGGAGAAGCCGAGCCAAAGTCGACGGACTTGGCCGCCGTCGCACAGCGCTATCTTTCAGCGGAGCATCGAGACGATTTCGCACATGGCTGCCCGCTTGCCGCCCTGGCGTCGGAAGTGAGCCGGCAACCCCAGGGAGCACGCACGGAAATGACAGCGTTTCTCAAACGTCAGTTCGAGCGCCTGGGAAAAATAGCGCCGGGCTTGGACGAAGAGCAGCGGCGCCGTGCCGCGATCGGCAATTCGGCGAGCATGATCGGCGCGCTGATCCTGGCCAGGATGACCGACGATCCGGCCCTGTCGAACGAGATCCTCGAGGCGACGCGCGGCTGGCTTTCGGCGGAGGCTCATGAAGGGGCCACGGCCGCCGACGTCGCCTGATATTCGCTGTGCTTCGTGCCCTCGCCCGTTCTCTCCGGGTAGCGCTAGAACGCCAAAAGCCCGGCGGATTTCTCCGCGCGGGCTTTTTTTGATTTGGTTGCGGGGGCAGGATTTGAACCTGCGGCCTTCAGGTTATGAGCCTGACGAGCTACCGGGCTGCTCCACCCCGCGCCATCTAGGTAAACCGCTAAGCGGTTTATCCGTCATCGCGGTAAATCCCTATGGGATTTATCCGCTCTTTCCGGGTTTTGCCGAAGGCAAAATCCCGTTTAATCCGGTCCGAGTTTTGCGAAGCAAAATCCCGTTGTTTGTCTGTGCCGAGCAAATCGGTAGGATTTGTCTCGCGTAAGGGACGCACTGATTATTTTCAGCCTAGCAAAACAAAAGGGCCGCTTGGTGGCGGCCCGTGTTCGGCAGGGCCGAAGTGTGTGTCGAGAAGATTTCGGTTTGTTTCCGCCGCTACCTTATCCTTCTCGGCGATGCCTCGAAGGGGAGCGGCGGTTGTTTCTCTTGCGCTTTGCAGACCTGGCAGCGACCTACTCTCCCGCGTCTTAAGACGAAGTACCATCGGCGCTGGGGCGTTTCACGGCCGTGTTCGGAATGGGAACGGGTGCAGCCACCCCGCCAGAACCACCAGGTCGGCAAAGCGCAAGATTTGCGCCTAGCTTGGCGCAAACCGAATGAGAAGCTGGTTGAAGTTTTCACTTCAGTTGTTTTGAACACGTCGCTCATCTCAAGGCGAATGCAAAAGCATTCGTCCGAACGTGATGAGCACAAGCAATGGGAACGATCAAGCCAATCGAACGATTAGTACTGGTAAGCTTCATGCGTTGCCGCACTTCCACACCCAGCCTATCAACGTGGTCGTCTTCCACGGTTCTCAAGGGAATACTCGTTTTCAGGTTGGTTTCCCGCTTAGATGCCTTCAGCGGTTATCCATTCCATATATAGCTACCCTGCTATGCCCTTGGCAGGACAACAGGTCCACCAGAGATATGTCCATCCCGGTCCTCTCGTACTAGGGACAGATCCTGTCAATATTCCTACACCCACGGCAGATAGGGACCGAACTGTCTCACGACGTTCTGAACCCAGCTCACGTACCGCTTTAATTGGCGAACAGCCAAACCCTTGGGACCTGCTCCAGCCCCAGGATGCGATGAGCCGACATCGAGGTGCCAAACAACCCCGTCGATATGGACTCTTGGGGGTCATCAGCCTGTTATCCCCGGCGTACCTTTTATCCGTTGAGCGATGGCCCTTCCACGCGGGACCACCGGATCACTATGACCGACTTTCGTCTCTGCTCGACTTGTCAGTCTCGCAGTCAGGCGGGCTTATGCCATTGCACTCGACGACCGATTTCCGACCGGTCTGAGCCCACCATCGCGCGCCTCCGTTACTCTTTCGGAGGCGACCGCCCCAGTCAAACTACCCACCATACACTGTCCCGGATCCGGATGACGGACCGCGGTTAGACATCCATGACGATAAGGGTGGTATTTCAAGGATGGCTCCACAAGAACTGGCGTCCCTGCTTCAAAGCCTACCACCTATCCTACACATGCCGACACGAATGCCAGTGTAAAGCTATAGTAAAGGTGCACGGGGTCTTTCCGTCTGACCGCAGGAACCCCGCATCTTCACGGGGAATTCAATTTCACTGAGTCTATGCTGGAGACAGCGGGGAAGTCGTTACGCCATTCGTGCAGGTCGGAACTTACCCGACAAGGAATTTCGCTACCTTAGGACCGTTATAGTTACGGCCGCCGTTTACTGGGGCTTCGATTCAGAGCTTGCACCCCTCCTCTTAACCTTCCAGCACCGGGCAGGCGTCAGACCCTATACGTCGTCTTGCGACTTCGCAGAGCCCTGTGTTTTTGATAAACAGTCGCTACCCCCTGGTCTGTGCCACCCCATCTGACTTGCGTCAAAAAGGGTCACGCTTCTTCCGAAGTTACGCGTGCAATTTGCCGAGTTCCTTCAGCATAGTTCTCTCAAGCGCCTTGGTATACTCTACCTGACCACCTGTGTCGGTTTCGGGTACGGTCTATAATGGTGGAGCTATTTCCTGGAACCGCGTCCCCGCCTGGACAATCCAATAAGTCCAAACAAGTTAAGCGATCCGTCACTACCACCAGGCCCACGAATATTAACGTGGTTCCCATCGACTACGCGTGTCCGCCTCGTCTTAGGGGCCGGCTAACCCTGCTCAGATTAACTTTAAGCAGGAACCCTTGGTCTTTCGGCGAGAGGGTCTCTCACCCTCTTTATCGTTACTCATGTCAACATTCGCACTTCCGATACCTCCAGGACCCCTCACGGGTATCCCTTCACAGGCTTACGGAACGCTCCGCTACCACACGTCTTGCGACGTATCCTCAGCTTCGGTGCATGGCTTTAGCCCCGTTACATTTTCGGCGCAAAGACCCTTAATTAGACCAGTGAGCTGTTACGCTTTCTTTAAATGATGGCTGCTTCTAAGCCAACATCCTGGTTGTTTTGGGATCCTCACATCCTTTCCCACTTAGCCATGACTTGGGGACCTTAGCTGGAGGTCAGGGTTGTTGCCCTTTTCACGACGGACGTTAGCACCCGCCGTGTGTCTGCCGACTAGTACTCCTCGGTATTCGGAGTTTGGTTAGGATCAGTAAGACGGTGAGTCCCCATAGCCCATCCAGTGCTCTACCCCCGAGGGTATTCGGTCGACGCACTACCTAAATAGTTTTCGCGGAGAACCAGCTATTTCCGAGTTTGATTGGCCTTTCACCCCTAACCACAAGTCATCCCAATCTATTGCAACAGATGCGGGTTCGGTCCTCCAGTTGGTGTTACCCAACCTTCAACCTGCTCATGGCTAGATCACTCGGTTTCGGGTCTAATGCGACGAACTGAACGCCCTGTTCAGACTCGCTTTCGCTGCGCCTTCACCTATCGGCTTAAGCTTGCTCGTCACACTAAGTCGTTGACCCATTATACAAAAGGTACGCTGTCACCCTTGCGGGCTCCAACTGTTTGTAGGCATCCGGTTTCAGGTTCTATTTCACTCCCCTTGTCGGGGTGCTTTTCACCTTTCCCTCACGGTACTTGTTCGCTATCGGTCATGCACGAGTACTTAGGCTTGGAGAGTGGTCTCCCCATGTTCAGACAGGATTTCACGTGTCCCGCCTTACTCAAGGACACTGAGTGTTCTACGTGTAAGGGGCTATCACCCTCTACGGCCGACCTTTCCATGTCGTTCCACTTTATTCCTCAGTGCCACTGGCCTGGTCCGCGTTCGCTCGCCACTACTTGCGGAGTCTCGGTTGATGTCCTTTCCTGCAGGTACTTAGATGTTTCAGTTCCCTGCGTTCGCTTCTTACCCCTATGTATTCAGAGTAAGATACCTTTAAACAATACTTGGAAACCTAAGCCGTACTTGCGTACGACTTAAATTTTCCAAGCATTTAAGGTGGGTTCCCCCATTCGGAGATCCATGGATCAAAGCTCATTCGCAGCTCCCCACGGCTTATCGCAGCGTATCACGTCCTTCATCGCCTGTGCATGCCAAGGCATCCACCAAATGCCCTTCTTTCACTTGATCGTTCTCATTGCCAATGCTCATCCATTAGCCGTCGTCCCGAAGGGACGCGGCAGAAAGGGTTACCTTTTACAACCCAATCCTTATGAGATGCCATCGACGTGTTCGATACGGTCGCTTTATTGGAACCACGC